>NZ_CP092106.1:3000000-3318791 GCF_029016485.1 Vibrio sp. JC009
ACCAGCAAAACAGAATAACAACTCATATAAGTAGCATCAAAGCAATTAGTTAGATATGACAAACTAATGACATTACAGGCTACCTGTAGTGATTATACCTGCGTCCTCTGTTGCTTCCCTTATATATCCACACAACAATGGCAATCACGATCAACCAGGGAAGCAGCTTAAGAGCAAATCCAAGCATTCCCGCAAGAAACATTACCAGGAAAGATACTGCCATCGCTCCCAGTATTGTCAGCATAGATATACCAGTAAATAAAAGCATTCCTAAAAACACTAGCAGAAAAACAAACTCTAACATGGCAACTCTCCTCTTTTCTCTGAATATTGCAGGAAGCAAGCCAACTTCAGCACTGCTTTAATTCATTGAAATAAAAGGAGTTCAAAAAAGGCCGTATACTAAAAGTATCCGGCCTTATTGGTATTTGGCGAAATTTACCAGTTTATCTGGTGATATTTACACATCTAACTCAGAAGGGATTTTAGCCAGAGCAGCCTGAACCACTTCAATACCCGCTCCTTTCTTATGAGCATTTTCGCTTATATAGCGGCGCCACTGACGAGCACCCGGCATATTCTGGAACAGGCCCAGCATATGACGCGTGATATGACCAAGGTATGCGCCGTTTACCAGCTCCTTTTCAATATAAGGATACATCTCTTCCACAACCAGGCGGCGTTTCTTCGCGGGCTTATCCAAACCAAAGATTACCTGGTCCACCTGTGAAAGCAGATAAGGATTCTGATAAGCTTCACGGCCAACCATCACGCCATCCAGATGCTGAAGATGTTCAAGGCTTTCTTCCAGAGTTTTAACACCGCCATTTACGCCAATAGTTAAATGCGGAAAGTCTTTCTTCAGTTGATAGGCTCGCGGATAATCCAGAGGTGGGATCTCACGATTCTCTTTCGGGCTAAGACCACTAAGCCAGGCTTTTCTTGCGTGAATAGTAAAGTCCTGACAGCCGCCCTTCTCGTGTACGGTTGAGACAAAGGTGGTCAGAAACTCATAGGAATCCTGATCATCAATGCCAATCCGGGTTTTCACCGTTACAGGAACATCTACCACTTCTTTCATTGCACTGACACACTCAGCCACCAGCTCCGGCTCAGCCATAAGACAGGCACCAAACTTACCATTCTGCACACGGTCAGAAGGGCAACCCACATTAAGGTTAATTTCGTCATACCCACGCTCTTGCGCCAGCTTGGCACATGTCGCCAGGTCTTGCGGATTAGAACCACCAAGCTGCAAAGCCACCGGATGCTCTTCCTCACTGTACGCCAGGAAGTCACCTTTACCGTGGATAATAGCGCCGGTTGTTACCATCTCTGTATAAAGCAGAGTTTCAGAAGTCAGCAGACGATGAAAGTAACGGCAGTGTCTGTCTGTCCAATCGAGCATGGGCGCAATAGAAAACCGGGAGCTATCATATTTACTGGTGTTGTCAGCGTTTGTCATGGTGTTGCCTCAAACGGGTATACAGAGCTGTAGCCCTGCATACAGAATATTAGTAGTCGATAATTTAAAGTTCGCGCATTATACACTCAAGAAGGAAAATGTCACTTCAGCGCTTCCGGGCTGACCTCAGGAATAAACTAAGGTATTAGTTACTAAATAATTCCAAAACAGTGAGAACTCATGCGATATACTTGATCAGTACAAGCCTTTTAGCTTACTGTATGACCAGATGTCTTAAAGATAAGGCAAATTAAGTACATTTCGCATCAAATGGTGAGTAATTTGGTCAGTTCTTTGGTAGAGCAAGTTTCAGAAATATGTGAAACACGTGGAGTTAGGTTTACTCCCCAGCGTAAGCGGGTCTTTGAATTGATTAGCGCGAGTTCCGGAGCATCCAGCGCCTATGACTTGCTGGAGCAGTTAAAAGCAACAGAACCTCAAGCTAAGCCACCCACTGTTTACAGAGCACTAGACTTTTTGCTTGAACAGGGCTTTATCCACAAAGTAGAATCTGATAACAGTTACATATGTTGTTGTTCTTGCGGTACAGGTAAACATCATTCTCAACTGCTTATTTGTGACAAATGTGGTAACGTAATAGAGTTACTAGATGATACTCTACCAGATCTCCTGGCAAAGAATGCCAGGGAACACGGCTTTAAAATATCTGACAATGTCATTGAAACCCATGGTACTTGCCGTAAGTGCTTATCAGATACAAAAAAACAAGATAGATAGACTGTTATGCGCGCAGAATTTGTAAATCCGTTTTTAGCTTCATTAATGAATGTCCTAAAAACTATGGCTTCACTGGAACTGAAGCCTCAGAAGCCCCGAGTGAAAAAAGACGAAATTGCTCGTGGTGATGTTTCAGGCCTTATCGGTATGGTTGGTGACCAGACCCGGGGCTCTATGTCGATAACTTTTGACGAAGGCCTTGCTCTGGAAATTATGCAGAACATGCTGGGCGAAAGGCCGAACGGTCTGAACGAAGAAGTGACTGACATGGTCGGTGAAATCACCAACATGGTTACCGGTGGTGCGAAACGCATCCTTTCAGACAGTGGCTTCGAATTTGATATGGCAACACCGATTGTTGTATCAGGTAAAGGACACACCATTCGTCATAAATGCGAAGGTGCCATTATCATTATGCCGTTTACCTCAGAGTGGGGTAATGCGTTTATTGAGATTTGCTTTGAATAAATTATGACCCTAGGCCCTGGGTTATTGGGCCCTGGGAAAGAGGAATAAAAAAGCTGATGCACTATGCATCAGCTTTTTTTTTATTCCTGAAAGTCTGGAAAACTAAATCTCCCAACTTCCGAGGGCACAGGGCCTAATAACCCAGGGCCCTTTCTCCTACGCCTTATACGCTTTAAACGCGTTAATCAGACCATTCGTTGAACTGTCGTGAGTATCAACTGCAGACTCATCAGCCAGTTCTGGCAAGATTTGGTTTGCTAGTTGCTTACCAAGTTCTACACCCCACTGGTCGAAAGTGAAGATGTTCCAGATAACGCCCTGAACGAAGATCTTGTGTTCGTACATAGCGATCAGGCTACCAAGAGTGCTTGGTGTGATCTGCTTAACCAGGATAGAGTTAGTTGGACGGTTACCTTCAAATACTTTGAAAGGAACCAGATCTTTCACTTCTTCAGCGCTCTTACCTGCAGCAGCGAATTCAGCTTCTACCTGCTCTTTTGTCTTACCAAATGCCAGAGCTTCAGTCTGAGCAAAGAAGTTAGACATCAGCTTCTGATGGTGGTCGCCAACAGCGTTGTGGCTGATAGCCGGAGCGATAAAGTCACAAGGGATCAGTTTAGTACCCTGGTGGATCAGCTGATAGAAAGCGTGCTGACCGTTTGTACCTGGTTCACCCCAGATGATTGGACCAGTCTGGTAGTCAACAGGGTTGCCGTCACGGTCAGTGTACTTACCGTTCGATTCCATGTTGCCCTGCTGGAAGTATGCAGCAAAACGGTGCATGTACTGGTCGTATGGCAGAATAGTTTCCGATTCAGCGCCATAGAAGTTGTTATACCAGATACCGATAAGTGCAAGGATAGCCGGGATGTTCTGCTCCAGCGGAGTAGAAGTGAAGTGGTTATCCATCTCGTGAGCACCGGTTAGCAGCTCAACATAGTTATCAAAACCAACACCTAGTGCAATAGAAAGACCGATTGCAGACCATAGAGAGTAACGGCCGCCTACCCAGCTCCAGAACTCAAACATGTTTTCTGTATCGATACCAAACGCTGATACTGCATCACCGTTAGTAGAAAGAGCAGCAAAGTGCTTAGCAACGTGAGCTTCATCAGAAGCAGCAGCAAGGAACCAGTCACGTGCAGTGTGCGCGTTTGTCATGGTTTCCTGAGTAGTGAACGTCTTAGAAGCAACCAGGAACAGAGTTGTTTCAGGGTCAACTTTCTTCAGAGTTTCCGCGATGTGAGTACCATCAACGTTAGAAACAAAGTGCATGTTCAGGTGAGTCTTGTATGGTGCAAGAGCTTCAGTCACCATGTACGGACCAAGGTCTGAACCACCGATACCGATGTTTACCACATCAGTAATAGCTTTACCTGTGTAACCTTTCCAGTCACCAGAAACAACGCGGTTAGTGAAAGACTTCATTTTTTCCAGAACAGCGTTAACTGCCGGCATTACATCTTCACCGTCAACCATAACAGGCTTGTTGCTACGGTTACGTAGCGCAGTGTGCAAAACAGCACGGCCTTCAGTCTGGTTGATCTTCTCACCGCTGAACATAGCTTCGATAGCAGCTTTCAGATCAGTTTCTTCCGCAAGTGCAAACAGTTTTTCCATTGTTTCCTGGTTGATCAGGTTTTTGGAGTAATCAACCAGAATATCTGAGCCAAATTTTGCAGAAAACTTATCAAAGCGATCTGCATCCTGAGCGAACAACGTTTTTAGTTCCATATCCTGAGCAGACTCAAAATGAGCTGTCAGAGCTTTCCAAGCTTGAGTTTGAGTTGGGTTAATGTTTTTCAACATGCTTTCTATCCCGATGTTACAGTAGTTTTTATATTCAGTTGTTCGTAAAAGGATTTCTACGAGAACCGAATCCCTGTTATAAAAAAAAGAGGTCCATTGTTTATGCTAAAGCATAAATCGTTGTTATATATTTTCAGATGAGATTATTGCGTAACTGGGATGTACGCTTTTTGAGTTACATCAGATAACATCCCGTTAATAATGCCACGCATTTGAAAACACTATCCTTTATCACCACCTTTGCCAATGAAAAAGAGAGCTACCGGTATGTGGATACAGAAAACCATACAACTTAAATCCAAAAAACGTGGCTTTCATCTAGTTACTGATGAAATTCAACAACAGATTCCTGAGATTGCAACAATCACAGCTGGAATTGTTCATATATTTATCCAGCACACCTCTGCCAGCTTAACCATAAATGAAAATGCCGATCCTACGGTACGGACTGATATGGAAAGCCACTTCAGCAAATTTGTTCCGGAGCGCGCCAGTTATTACCTTCACACCTACGAAGGTGATGATGATATGCCGGCACATATCAAGGCATCGATACTGGGAAGCTCGGTTACCATTCCGGTAAGCAAGGGAGATCTGGCTCTTGGAACATGGCAGGGAATCTACCTTGGAGAGCACAGAGACTTTGCAGGCTCAAGAAGGATAGTGGTAACAATCAACGGTGAGTAGCAAGATAGTCCATCTCTACCCGGGAAGTCAGCCTGGTTACCAGTTCATAGGCGATGGTCCCAACATGTTTGGCAACCTCTTCAACCGGTAACTGGTTTCCCCACAAAACAGCTTCGTCACCGACTTTATCCTGTGCTTCAGGTCCTAAATCGACCGTCAGCATATCCATCGAAACCCGACCGGAAAGTGGCACAATGCGGCCATTCACCCAGACAGGCGTTCCATTTGGCGCAGTACGCGGGTAGCCGTCACCATAACCAATCGCAATAACTCCGACTTTGGTATCCCGCTCACTGGTCCAGGTACCGCCATAGCCAACGCTTTCTCCCTTTTTCACATCACGGACCGCAATCAGGCAGGATCTAAGCGTCATTACCGGCTTATAACCAAGGCTTGTTGCATCCTGATCGTTAAAAGGAGAAACGCCATACATAATGATTCCGGGACGGTTCCACTCCAGGCGGCTTTCCGGCCATGCAAGAATACCGGCCGACGCTGCCAGTGAGCGCTCACCGGTCAGGTTTTCTGTTAGCTTAAGAAAGAGTTCTGTCTGATCCGGCGTGACCTGACTGCTCAGCTCATCAGCAGAAGCAAAATGGCTGATATAGCGAACAGAGTCCGCAACATTTGGACACGCTTCAAGGCGGGTTACAAACTCATCAAGCTGTTCAGGTCTGACACCCAGGCGATGCATACCGGTATCGATTTTTAACCAGACCTGTACCGGGCTTTTCAGACTGGCATTTTCCAGAGCTTGTAACTGCTCGCTGGTATGTACAACTGTTTGAAGATTGTGAGTAACTATGGCTTCCAGATCTTCAGCAACATAGAAACCTTCCAGCAAAAGAACCGGCTTTTCAATCCCAGCAGAGCGAAGCTTAAGCGCCTCTTCAATCCTCGCCACGCCATAAGCATCTGCTGAATCCAGGTGCTGCGCGACTTCTACCATTCCATGACCATAGGCATTTGCTTTAACCACTGCCAGAAGCTTGCTTTCAGGCGACTGAGCTCTCAACTTATCGAAATTGTGCTGCAGGGCAGACAGATCAACAGACGCGGTTGCGGCTTTCACATTGGTCATAGAACGAAATACTCCTTACTCTTTATCACTCTTCGTCAAAATCAGGGCCAGCATAGTTATCGAAGCGGGAGAACTGCCCCTGGAAAGTAAGACGAACCGAGCCGATAGGACCGTTACGCTGCTTACCGATAATAATTTCTGCAATTCCTTTTAGTGAACTGTCCTGGTTATATACCTCATCCCGGTAGATAAACATGATTAAGTCCGCATCCTGCTCGATGGAGCCCGATTCACGAAGATCCGAGTTTACCGGACGTTTATCCGCCCTTTGCTCAAGGGAACGGTTAAGCTGTGATAGTGCCACAACAGGAACATTCAGCTCTTTTGCCAGCGCTTTCAGGGAGCGGGATATCTCGGCGATCTCCAGAGTACGGTTATCTGATAGTGCCGGAACACGCATAAGCTGAAGGTAGTCCACCATGATCATGCTTAGTCCGCCATGTTCACGGGCAATACGACGGGCACGTGAACGGAGTTCTGTCGGAGTCAGACCTGAGCTGTCATCGATATACATATTTTTCTTCTCCATAAGAATTCCCATGGTAGAAGAAATTTTGCCCCAGTCTTCATCATCAAGCTGACCGGTACGGATTTTGGTCTGATCCACCCGGGAAAGGGAGGCCAGCATACGCATCATAATCTGTTCCGAGGGCATCTCCAGTGAGAAGATAAGTACAGGTTTATCCTGCCCCATCGCTGCGTTTTCACACAGGTTCATGGCAAAGGTGGTTTTACCCATAGAAGGACGGGCCGCAACAATAATCAGATCCGAACCCTGCAAGCCTGCGGTTTTCTTATTGAGATCGGTAAAGCCGGTATCTACCCCGGTCACACCATCCTGAGGCGTTTTATAAAGAAGCTCGATACGCTCCAGAGTACTTTCCAGAATGCGGTCTACATTCTGAGGGCCTTCGTTTTCGCTGGTGCGGGATTCCGCAATGGCAAATACCTTTCTCTCGGCCAGATCCAGTAAGTCTTCGGAGTTTCTGCCCTGAGGATCATAACCGGCATCGGCGATCTCATTGGCCACCCCGATAAGGCTTCTGACCATTGCCCTTTCGGCAACAATGTCAGCATAGGCATTGATGTTCGCCGCACTCGGAGTGTTTTTTACCAGATCAGCAAGGTAAGCAAATCCGCCAACATCCTCCAACTGCTCCCGCAGTTCTAGGTGCTCAGACAGAGTAATAAGGTCAAGAGGCTGGCTATCTTCAAGAAGGGCCTGAACGCCCTCAAAAATAAGTCTGTGCGGACGGCTGTAAAAATCCGTAGCAAGCACTTTTTCTGCAACGGTATCCCAACGCTCATTGTCCAGCAACAGGCCGCCGATAACCGACTGTTCTGCTTCTAAAGAGTGAGGTGGAACCTTAATTGCGTCTACTTGTGAATCAGCTTGTTTGTTGTTTCGGACTTCAGCCATAACGACTCTTATTAACCTGAGATTCTGATAACGATAGCCCGCTATTATAACGGTTCTCGATTGTTTGTAACTGTTTTAGAGGCAAAAAAAAACACCAGCCGGAGCTGGTGTTTTTCAATTCGCTTTGATGCCGAAAATTACTCAGCAGCAACAACCTGTAGGTTGATTGTAGCAAATACTTCAGAGTGAAGCTGGATGCTGATTTCGAACTCACCAGTTGTACGTAGAGCACCTTCAGGAAGGCGAACTTCGCTCTTAGCAACTTCAACGCCTGCAGCAGTAACTGCGTCAGCGATGTCACGAGTACCGATAGAACCGAATAGTTTACCTTCGTCACCAGCTTTAGATGCGATAACAACAGCTTCAAGAGCGTTTACTTTCTCAGCGCGAGCTTCAGCAGCAGTTAGTTGCTCAGCAACTTTTGCTTCTAGTTCAGCACGACGAGCTTCGAACATTTCAACGTTAGCTTTAGTTGCCATTACTGCCTTATTCTGAGGGATAAGGAAGTTACGAGCGTAACCAGATTTAACGTTAACAGTATCGCCAAGACCACCTAGGTTACCGATTTTATCAAGTAGAATAACTTGCATTGTTTAATCCTCTTTCTTAATAAACGGTGCCGATTACTGATGCTTATCAGTGTATGGCAGTAGAGCTAGGTAGCGAGCACGCTTGATAGCGCGAGCTAGCTGACGCTGATACTTAGCGCTTGTACCAGTGATACGGCTAGGTACGATTTTACCAGCTTCAGTGATGTAGTTTTTAAGAGTTGCTACGTCTTTGTAATCAATCTCTTGTACGCCTTCTGCAGTGAAACGGCAGAATTTACGACGACGGAAGAAACGAGCCATGGGCTATCTCCTGATCTTAAATTTGAGTAAAGTTGTACTAATTACTGAGTAAATTACTCAGCAGCAGCTTCTGGTTTAGCTTCTGCACGCTCTTCACGACGAGGAGCACGCTCTGCACGCTCTTCTTTTTGCTTAAGCATGATAGATTGCTCAGTTACAGCAGCTTTAGTACGCATGATCATGTTACGTAGAACTGCATCGTTGAAACGGAAAGCAGTTTCTAGTTCATCGATTACAGCCTGGTCAGCTTCAACGTTCATAAGAACGTAGTGAGCTTTGTGAAGCTTGTTGATTGGGTAAGCCATTTGACGACGACCCCAGTCTTCCAGACGGTGGATAGTACCGCCAGCTTCAGTGATAGAACCAGTGTAACGCTCGATCATGCCAGCAACTTGCTCGCTTTGATCTGGGTGCACCATGAATACGATTTCGTAATGACGCATTGGTTGCTCCTTACGGATTATTCAGCTTCCACAAATGGCCCGGTCCGTCCAGAGGAAGCAAGGAACTAATAAAATAGACCGGAATTAAGGACGGCAAATTGTATAGAAATGAAGCGGGGAGGGCAAGGGGAAAATTGAATTTAGTTTGGATATTTCAACACCTCAGGTTTGGTGCTTGGCCCTCGGACGGGCTACGCCCTATCGGGCCCTGGGAAGTCGCTATGATCTGACTTCCCAGGCACCAGCAGGGCGTAGCCCGACCCCAGGGCCCAGGGCCTTTATTTCCGCTGCCTGACAGCCTCAAACAAACAAATCCCGCTTGCCACAGAAACATTCAGGCTCGAAACACTCCCCGCCATAGGAATCTTAATCAAATCATCACAGGTTTCACGGGTAAGGCGGCGCATACCGTCTCCTTCGGCACCCATAACGATAGCAAGCGATCCGCCTTTCAGGTTGGACTGGTAGATATCGTGGGTCGCTTCACCGGCTGTACCGACAATCCATACGCCCTGCTCCTGCATGGCGCGCATTGTACGGGCCAGGTTGGTTACCCGGATAAGAGGGACTGTTTCTGCTGCGCCGCAGGCAACTTTACTTACGGTTGCAGTAAGAGGTGCAGACTTGTCTTTAGGTACAATAACGGCCGCTACACCTGCTGCGTCAGAGTTTCTCAGGCAGGCACCAAGATTATGCGGATCGGTCACGCCATCCAGAATCAAAAACAGTGGCTGCTCATTCTGAGCAATAATCTCATCCAGATCGTTTTCGTTTAGCTGCTTAGCAGGCTTCACCTTGGCAATAATGCCCTGATGGTTAGCGCCCCGTGCTTTATCATCCAGTGCCTTTCGGCCCATCTGCTGGATAGAAACACCGAACTGCTGAAGTTCATTCAGGATCGGCAACAGACGGTCATCCTGACGCCCTTTAAGAACAAAGGCTTCAATAAATCGTGCCGGATCTCTTTCCAGCACGGCTTTTACGGCATGAATACCGTAGATAAATTCGTTACTCATGATTTCTCTTCAATTCCAAATTCTCCCCCCTTTTCAGGAGGGAGCTAGAGGGGTTATTTTCGCTTGCCTTTCGACTTATTCACTTTAGCGCGTGACTTCTTCTTACGTGCTTTTTCAGCTTTAGTCTTCTTGCGTGCTGGGTTCTTTCCTGACTCTTCCGATGAACCGTCAGGGCGTTTGGTCGGCTCAATTAACGCTTTTGCTTTCCCGCCCTTACGCGCCTTCACTGCCGCTTTCTTTTTAGAAGACGCTTTTTTCTCGGCTTCTGCGGCACGTTTTTTGGCTGTTTTTCCTTTGCCGCGTAGCTTACGACTTGTTTCGACTAATTCAAAGTCAATTTGTCTGTCATCCAGATTTACCGACAGCACTTTCACTTTGACCTGATCACCAAGCCGGTAGATATGACCAAAGCTCTCACCAATCAGTCGCTGACCGATAGGATCAAACTGATAGTAGTCATTCGCCAACGTGGATATATGCACAAGGCCGTCAATGTGCAGCTCTGTCAGCCTGACAAAAAAACCAAAGCCGGTCACATTGGCGATGACCCCTTCCAGCTCTTCACCCACGTGATCCTGCATATATTCACACTTGAGCCAGTCAGCCACTTCACGGGTTGCATCATCAGCACGACGTTCTGTCATCGAGCACTGCTCGCCGTAGAAGTCCATATCATCAAAGGAGTAATGGAAGCCACCGGTTGGTGTCCAGCGATCCTTGTTGCGCCCCTCTTTTTTCGCGATCAGATATTTGATGGCGCGGTGCAGCAAGAGATCCGGATAACGGCGGATCGGTGAGGTAAAGTGCGCATAACGTTTTAGCGCCAGGCCAAAGTGTCCGGCATTATCAGGGTTGTAAACCGCCTGCTTCATTGAGCGCAGCAGCATAATCTGAATCAGCTCTTTGTCCGGTCTTTCACCGATGGCGTGCATCAGGTTGGCATAGTCGGTTGGAGACGGCTCCAGGCCACCAGCCAGATTCAGTCCAAGCTCACCAAGGAAATCCCTGAATCCGGTTAAGCGCTCTTCTCCCGGAGATTCGTGAATACGGTACAGAGCCGGCTCTTTCAGCTTTTCCACCAACGAGGCTGAAGCGATATTGGCCAGAATCATACACTCTTCAATCAGTTTATGAGCATCATTGCGGATAACCGGCTCAATGCGGTCAATCTTACGTTCTGCATTGAAGATAAACTTGGTTTCTACGGTTTCAAATTCAATAGCGCCACGGTTCTCTCGCGAATGCTTAAGCACCTTATACATCTTGTGCAGCTCTTCGAGATGCGGAACCAGAGGGTCGTATCTTTCGCGCAGCTCTTTATCGCCGTTAAGGATGGCATCAACCTTGGTATAGGTAAGACGGGCATGGGAGTTCATTACCGCTTCGTAGTGCTTGTAGCCTGACAGACGGCCTGCTGCGGATACTGTCATCTCACATACCATACAGAGGCGGTCTACCTGGGGGTTCAGAGAACAAAGGCCATTGGACAGCACTTCCGGCAGCATAGGCACAACCTGAGATGGGAAGTAGACAGAGTTACCCCGGTTAATCGCTTCTTTGTCCAGAGCCGTATCCGGGCGGACATAGTAGCTCACATCAGCAATTGCAACCCACAAGCGCCAGCCACCGCTTGGCTTGGCCTCACAGTAAACCGCATCATCGAAGTCTCGGGCATCTTCGCCATCTATAGTCACCAGAGGTAAGTCTCTCAGATCTACCCTGCCCTGTTTGGCCTCTTCCGGCACTTCCTCACCAAGGTCAGCAATCTGTTTTTCAACCTCTTCCGGCCAGTCCTGCGGGATTTGGTGGGTACGGATGGCGATCTGGGTTTCCATACCCGGCGCCATATTCTCACCGAGCACTTCAACCACTTTACCCATCATTCCCTGAGTACGGGTAGCTCTGTCGGTGATCTCAATAACAACCACATTCCCCATACGGGCACCCGCTCTGTGCTCGTTCGGGATCAGAATATCCTGACTGATACGGGAGTCATCAGAAACCACATAGGCAAAGCCCTGATCCATAAAGAAGCGACCGACAATCTGAGTCTTTCGCTCTTCCAGAACGCGTACCAGCCTGCCCTCTTTGCGTCCGCGCCTGTCTGTTCCGGCCGGCTGAACCAGCACGTAATCACCGTGAATAATACTGCGCATCTGATGAAAAGGCAGCAGCAAGTCATTCTCTTTGCCGACACTGCCTTCCGGCCTTACCCAGCCATGACCATCTTTATGACCGATAACATAGCCTTTAACCATCTCAAGTTTGTCAGGCAGTGCATAGCATTGCCTGCGAGTAAACACTAACTGACCATCACGTTCCATCGCCCTTAGCCTGCGACGCAATCCCTCATACTGATCCTCGCCGGAAAGTCCCAGCACCTCGAACAGATCATTTCTGTTCATAGGCACATTCGCTTCCGTCAGAAATTCAATAATGAATTCCCGGCTCGGAATTGGATTTTCGTACTTTTGGGATTCACGATCAGCAAATTGATCCTGGATTTTTTTGTCGGTCATTATAAAACCTGTCCTAGAAGGGTCTTGTTGCCTTAAGTATATAGAAGTATTAGTTAACTTACATAAATAAAACGCCCTGCTTGAGCAGGGCGCGGGATAGAGTTCGAAAAGAGTACGGTTTTTACTCTGTTACCAGAATACCTCACGGCGTTTCGCTCTGGCGATGATGTTCTGAGGCATTCTCTGCTCAAGGCCATCACGCAACACTTTGATTCTTCTGTGTGTGCGTTTATCTGCAGTCACTGAGTTATATAACCAGCGGTAGGCATCTTCATAATCCAGCGGACTGCCGTAATCACGTAACAGCAGTTCAGCCAGATGAATTCGGGCATTCAGGTTCCCCATCTGCGCTGCTTCTCTCAGGTAAGGTATCGCTCTCTCCTTATCCTGCTGCACTAAAGTACCCCGAGAATAATATCTGCCTAACTGCTCCAGAGCGGCCGGTAAACCCTGATGAGCCGCATTCTCAATATAATACAGACCCAGTTCTACATCCTGGTCTACACATACCCCCCATGAAAGCATGTCACCATACAAAAACTCGTAAGCAGGCAGGCTGATACGCGTTGCACGGGCAACGATATCTTCCACAATCTGACACTTATCCGCTTTTATTCTTTCAAGATGTTTATTCTTGTTGATTAAATTTATCAATTCCGCTTCGCTGTAAATCGGAACTGGCTCACCCACCTCATCAGCCGCACTGGCAAATGGTGAACTCAGAACAAGTAACAACGAAGCTGCTATCGCTTTCAGCTTCATGGCTGCACTCTTTTCTCAAACCGTGCTTTGTTATCGGCAGAAATTTTGTTCGCTTTAGGGAAATATAGCGTAGAAAGTTTAGGCGGGCGTTGCGGGTGGGGGGAATGGTGATCTTGGTTCAAGGGTCAAGGTTATGGGGTTATGGGGTTATGGGGTTATGGGGTTATGGGGTTATGGGGTTATGGGGTTATGGGGTTATGGGGTTATGCAAGATTTGATTCGACTGCACATGATGTCAAGCTTTTTCAGCTTTTCCCTATAGCCCTATCCCCCTCACGGACGAAGTCCGCCCCATAGCCCTAAAAAACAAAAAGGCCAACTATCCCTAGCTGGCCTTCTATCCATTCCGTAATCAAAAAATGATTAAGAATTAAAAGGATGAACCTTAATAATAGTCTCGTTACGGTCAGGGCCAGTAGAGATAATATCTACAGGAACGCCTGTCAGCTCTTCGATGCGCTTGATGTAATTAAGTGCTGCTTGTGGCAGTGCATCAAGAGATTTTGCACCGAATGTGTTTTCAGACCAGCCTGGCATAGTTTCGTAGATTGGCGTTACTTTTTCGAACTCATCAGCCGCCATTGGAGAAACTTCCATTACAGAGCCGTCTTCCATCTTGTAACCAGTACAGATTTTCAGCTCTTCAAGACCGTCAAGTACGTCCAGTTTAGTCAGGCAGAAACCAGACAGAGAGTTAATCTGGATTGCACGACGCATAGCAACAGCATCAAACCAGCCTGTACGGCGCAGACGTCCGGTAGTCGCACCAAACTCGTGGCCAACTTCACCCAGGTGTTTGCCTACAGGGTCTTGCTTGTCCAGACCATCATACAGCTCAGTAGGGAAAGGACCAGAACCAACGCGAGTACAGTAAGCTTTCGCAATACCAAGGATGTAACCGATATGACGTGGACCGAAACCAGAACCTGCAGCAACACCACCAGCGGTTGTGTTTGAAGAGGTTACGTACGGGTATGTACCGTGGTCGATATCCAGCAGAGTACCTTGCGCACCTTCGAACATGATCTTGTCGCCACGCTTACGCGCTGCATCAAGCTCATCAGTTACGTCAATAACCATAGAAGTCAGAAGATCAGCGTAGCCCATAGCCTGCTCAAGAACGTCTTCATAACTTACTGGCTCTGCTTTGTAGAAGTGCTGTAGCTGGAAGTTATGGAAATCCATTACTTCTTTCAGTTTTTCAGCAAATGCTTCTTTATCAAAAAGATCACCAACACGAAGACCGCGACGAGCAACTTTATCTTCGTAAGCAGGACCGATACCACGGCCTGTTGTACCAAGTGCTTTCTTACCACGAGCGGCTTCACGAGCCTGGTCCATTGCAATATGGTACGGAAGAATCAGCGGACATGCCTCAGAAATGAACAGACGTTCACGAACCGGAATTCCACGCTCTTCCAGTGGCTTCATCTCTTTGATTAAAGCATCAGGAGACAAAACAACACCGTTACCGATAATACATTTCACATTATCGCGTAAGATACCTGATGGAATTAAGTGGAGAACGGTTTTTTCACCGTCGATGACTAGAGTATGACCTGCATTATGCCCGCCCTGATAGCGAACAGTGTATTTTGCTTCATCCGTTAAAAGGTCTACGATTTTCCCTTTACCTTCATCACCCCATTGGGTGCCAAGAACGACTACGTTATTTCCCATCTTTCCCAAGTCTGCTTGCTAGTTAAAAATGGATTCTAGCACCGATAAAAAAATCTTGCAGTCATTTTTTGAGCATAAAAATGTCATAATTGCGAAAGCAAATGTAAATTGGAAATCCAGTATCTTGATAAGTATAAATTTTCACATTAGGGGTAACTAAATGGACAGAGCAATTTTTCTGGCACTGGGATTTGTCTTGATAGCAGAAGGAATAGGTCCGCTGATAGCCCCGAATGGCTGGAGAAAAATGGTGGCGCAGCTAAGTGAACAGCCGGACAATCAGCTCAGGCGAGTTGGCGGGTGTCTTGTTGTTGCGGGGGCTGTTATTGCGTTTATGGTTGCCTGACCGAAATATAATGGTCTTGGGTTATGGGGTTATGGGGTTATGGGGTTATGGGAGATTTTCCCTATAGCCTTATAACCTTCAAGGGCAAAGCCCGTCCCATAGCCCAATAAAAAAGGCTCCGCACCGGGAGCCTTTTACGATTTACAAAGAGCAAATTATTTCGACGAAACCGAACCTTTCGCTTCATTCATATACTTAAAGAAGTCACTCTTAGGATCCAGAACCAGGATATCGCTCTTCTCAGCAAATGAACGCTCATAGGCTTGCAGTGAACGTAGGAAGCTGAAGAACTCAGGATCTTTGTTGTATGCATTTGAGTAGATACCCGCAGCTTTTGCGTCTGCTTCACCTCGTGTTACACGAGCTGTTTTATCCGCTTCCGCAAGAACCGTTGCTACTTCAAGCTCAGCCTGTGCACGGATAACTTCAGCTTTTTCACGGCCCTGAGAGCGGTGTTTACGAGCAACCGTTTCACGCTCTGCGCGCATACGCTTGTAGATAGAGTCACTGATTTCATCCGGCAGGTTGATTTTCTTCATACGGAAGTCAACCACTCGTACCCCAAGGTCACTCATTGCACTTACCTGAGTGTCCTTAAGTACGTTTGCCATGATGACATCACGCTGACCGTCAATCTCAAGAGCCTGAAGGCTAGCTTCAGTCAAACCTTCGCTACTAGGGACAGGAACAGCGTCCTGGTTAGAACGAGGACCAGAAACGATCTGCTTGATTTCACGGGAACCGATCTCAGAACGCAGTACGTCTGTTACTTTACGTTCCAGAAGCGCCTGTGCCGTCAGCGTATCACCGCCACCAGTTGCCAGGTAGTACTGACCGAAGTCTTCAATACGCCATTTTACGTAGGAATCGATGATTACGTCTTTTTTCTCAGAGGTAACGAAACGGTCAGCACGACCATCCATTGTCTGAATAAGCGCATTCAGCGTCTTCACGCGATCAAACAGAGGCATCTTGACATGCAGACCCGGCTCGTAAATACGAGACACTTCATTGTTGTCTTTCAGTACCCGGCCAAAGCGGATCACGATACCGCGCTCGCCTTCAGGGATAACAAACAATGACATCAGGGTTAAAGCTATTGCCACAACCAATACAGGGATCATTAACTTACGCATTATTAGTATCTCCCCTGACGCGTTGTAGTTGAACGGGATGTGGAGTTAGTCTGCGTATCAGTACGCTGAGACTCCAGCTCAATTTCATCATAGGCTGATGTTGTCTTAGCTTTACGTCTTGTTGCCGTTTCGCCACTGGACTGTCCCAGTTTATCAACCGGAAGATATAGCAGGTTACCGCTTGATTCTGAATCAATCAGAACCTTAGAGGTCGCTGTATAAACTTCTTCCATAGTATCCAGGTACAGACGATCACGGGTAACTTCAGGTGCAGCCTGGTATTCCGGAAGCAGTTTTTCAAACTGAGCAACCTGACCAAGTGCTTCGTTAATTGTACGCTCTGAGTAACCCTGTGCTTCTTTCTTCAGACGTTCTGCACGACCTGTTGCTTTAGGCAGGATTTCGTTTTCGTAAGCTTCCGCTTCACGAATGTAACGCTCCTCATCCTCTCGCGCCGCGATAGCGTCATCGAATGCGTCTTTAACCTGCTCCGGCGGACGGGCATCCTGGAAAGTCACATCAACAACAAGCAGACCCATATCGTAATTATCGATAATACGATTCAGCTCTTCTTGTGTGCTTTGACGGATCTGCTGACGACCACTGGTCAGGATAGAGTCCATCAAAGAGTCACCGATTACCGCACGCAGCGCTGAGTCAGTTGCCTGACGCAAGCTGTCATCTGCGTTAGTTACACGGAACAGATACTTGTACGGGTCAGAAACACGGTACTGAACACCCATCTCTACGGTAACCACGTTCTCATCTTTAGTCAGCATGGTACCCGATGCGCGCAGTGCACGAATTGCCTGAACGTTTACAGGAGTAACTTCATCGATAAAGCGAGGACGCCAGTTCAGACCTGGATCTTCAATACGGTCGTACTTACCTAACCTAAGCACTACACCTCTTTCCGCTTCACCAATGGTATAGAAACCGGCAAACACCCAGATTGCGATAGCAACAACAGCAATCAGGCCGAAACCAATCGCGCCACCGCTGCCACCGACAGAAGGCATTCCACCTTTCTTACCAAACTTTCCACCCAGCTTTTGGCTCAGTTTATTAAAAACCTCATCCAAGTCTGGCGGTCCTTGATCACGGCCACCTTTTCCGCCGCGATCATTATTCCCCCACGGGTCATTATCGCGGCCATTATTATTGCCGTTATTATTACCAGGCTCATTCCACGCCATCAGAAAGCTCCATCATTTAGTATGACGTTATACTGTAGCAGTCCTTTAGTGAACGATAAAGTCACCCAGAACTGCCCCTTCTCTTTTTTCAAGTCTAGACCAATCTACCTGTTGCATTCGGATATCGATCAATAAGTTACCATCTGTATCATATTCTTCGCCCTGAATCGACTTCATTTCAAAAAATGTGCTACGCAGCTTTCCCTGAAATTGTGGCGGAATACGAAGACGGTACTGAACCATTTGGCTCGCCAATCGTTCAGTCAGTGCTTCAAACAGCAGATCAATACCTAAGCCTTCCATTGCAGAAACCCAGACTCTTCGGGGAATCCCCTCATCGTCTCTTTCTATACGTGGTTTCTGCCCATCCAGATTATCAATTTTGTTCATTACGATAAGAGAAGGAACTTCATTCGCTTCAATTTCTTCCAGAACAATATCGACAGCCTCGATGTTTTCCCGGAAACGATCATCACTGGCATCTACTACATGCAGCAGAATGTCAGCTTCCTGAGTTTCCTGTAGTGTTGCTTTAAAGGCAGCAACAAGGTCATGTGGCAAGTGACGGATAAAGCCTACCGTATCCGCAAGGATCGATGGGCCAACATCAGCAAGCTCAATTTTTCTTAATGTCGGATCCAGAGTAGCAAACAGCTGATCGGCGGCATATACCCCCGCTTCAGTGATCCGGTTGAACAGTGTCGACTTACCGGCGTTGGTATAACCGACAAGTGAAATGGTAGGAATCTCTGCCCGGCTCCGGGCCCTTCTTCCCTGTTCGCGTTGTTTTGCTACTTTCTCCAGACGACGCAAGATTGCTTTAATACGATCACGCAATAAACGTCGGTCAGTTTCTAACTGAGTTTCACCCGGCCCACGTAAACCAATACCACCTTTCTGTCTCTCCAAGTGAGTCCAGCCTCTGATCAGGCGGGTAGAAATGTGGCGCAACTGTGCCAGCTCAACCTGCAGCTTACCTTCGTGGGTACGCGCTCGCTGAGCAAAAATATCAAGGATCAGACCGGTCCGGTCCAATACCCGGCATTTACACAAGTGTTCTAGGTTTCTTTCCTGGGCAGGAGAGAGGGCGTGATTGAAAATCACAATTTCAGCTCCGGCTAACTGCACAGCTTGTGCAATCTCCTGAGCCTTTCCCTCTCCAACATAATACTTAGGGTGCGGAGCCTGACGACTACCGGTAATAACCTGTAGCGTGTTGACTCCGGCGGAGGAGACCAGCATTTCAAATTCGCTTAAATCTTCCCACTCTCCCTCTTGCGTGAAGTTGATATGAACAAGAACAGCCTGCTCACCGGCTTCATAACGGTCAAACAAGCAATCAACTCCTTAATAACAAGTTAGTTATTTTACTATTAATCTTCAGATTTCTCTTGTGGACGGTCACCCTGAGGGCGATCGGAATTACTGTGATGTGTTACTGCGCGTGCAGGAACAACAGTAGAAATAGCGTGCTTATATACCATCTGGTTAACAGTATTTTTCAGCAGGATAACAAACTGGTCAAAAGACTCGATCTGACCTTGTAGTTTGATACCGTTCACTAGATAAATTGATACAGGCACACGTTCACGACGTAATGCATTTAGAAATGGGTCTTGTAGAGATTGCCCCTTAGCCATTTTTATTTTCCTTATGTTTGTAGTTGTAATTATTTAGCTAGTTGCTCTGCGGCAATTTTCAGGCTGCTTTATGCATTTCAGCTAAATGAATCAAAAAGTGCGCATATTAAGCTATAGCTCATAATCAACACACTTTCACGCCAAAACGAGCACATTATACACGATACTCACCAAAATCAATTTGATACGATTGCATCAGTCATTAATTCTAGTGCCTGTTCTATGTTCTCGCTATCTAACCAAGTTAAATTATCCCAGCTGCGTAACCAGGTAATTTGTCGCTTGGCCAATTGACGGGTTGCACATATGCCGCGAAAAACCGCGTCGTCCAATGAGCAATTCCCGTCCAAATAGTCCCACATCTGCCGGTATCCGACACATCTGATAGAAGGTAGATCCGGGTGAAGATCGTCACGGGCATAGAGCGCCTTAACTTCATCTTCAAATCCGGCTTCAACCATCTTATCAAATCTTAATTCGATTCGACGGTGGAGTTCAGCCCTTTCCTTGGGTGCTATTGCGAACTGCTTAACTCTGTACGGGATAGGTTCTCCCTGAGTTTTTGTCAGCTCAGTTAAAGTTTTACCTGAAATTCGGAAAACTTCCAATGCCCTGGACAATCTTTGTGGATCATTTGGGTGAATTCTTTCTGCAGAAACGGGATCAATCTCTCTTAATTGATCATGCAGTTTCTCCCATCCAAGCTCTTTAGCTTCCTGTTCCAGTTGCTTTCTTACTTCGGGATCCGCAGCAGGAAGCGGGGATAGTCCCTCTAATAGAGCCTTGTAATACAACATAGTTCCGCCAACAAGCAATGGAATTTTGCCCTGTGCGACAATTTTTTCCATTTCCGCTAATGCGTCGCGACGAAAATCGGCTGCCGAATAGGCTTCACCGGGATCCAGTATATCGATCAGACGATGCGGCGCCAGCTCAAGCTCTTGCTCATCCGGCTTTGCCGTTCCGATATCCATGCCTTTGTAGATAAGCGCTGAATCAACGCTGATTATCTCCACAGGAAACTTCTGCCTGAGCTTGATGGCTAAGTCCGTTTTGCCCGATGCGGTCGGCCCCATCAAAAACAGAGCCAGTGGTAATTCTTTATTCATATCTAAATTTTGCAATCGTGGCTGAAAAATCGACTTTCTGAACAAAATGCCTGTCGTCCAAAGGAAGCCCCGCAGGCCAGATCCCTTCCCAGATCTGCTCTAACTCAGAAATGAGCTGGATGCCTTCAGATAAAGTGTAGCCGTTTTTCACCTGGGTAATTTGCGTTGCCAGCCAGTGAGCTAACTTATGCTCATCCAGCCCGCAATCCTCTTTAACCGCGTAAGATAACAGATCCAGAAGCAACTGTTGCAAATTTTGTTGCCTTAATGGCCCTGGCATACCCATAACCATAATGGAATGACCGTTTCTGACCTTTATCTGGATGCCAAATCGCTCCAGAAGAGGCTGACTGTTTTCTAATGCCTTGAGCATACAGTCATCCACTTTGAGAGAAAGTGGGACAAGTAAAGGCTGAGGGACCAGATTCTTCTTACTTACCTGAAGCTGGCCAAATACCCGGTACCACTCCGCTTTATGAAGTGAAATAAGCACAGGGCCGCTATCAGCCGTCATCATCAGGTATTCATTGGCGATAACAGAGACAGCCTTACCCACATTTCCAACAGGCTCTTCAATTCTGTTGCTGACGCGCTCCTGAGAAGGTTCAAAATCCGGTGTACGTAACAACTCCTGATAAGCTTTAAGCTGCGCTTTATCCGGGCTTTTCTCCTGCTCTTTTCTGCTTTTTGCCGGTGCAACTGACTTAGATTCCACCCAGGGGTTATTTGCTTCAGCTCTGCTTGTTTCAGAGCGGCTATTCTCTGCACGCTTTGGCTTTGTTTCTTCTCTGCTGTATTGCATTTGTCCCGGATAAGCCGGTATATCAGAGATAGCCTGCGTTACTTGCTCCTGAACTTCATTCTGATTTGCCGGTGCAGGCTTAGCTTCTGGTTTATGGTAAGCGGACTCCGTCTGCTGAGGAGAATCAATATATTTACTCTGGGCAAGAGCGCCAGCCAATGCCTGATAAATAAAGTCATGCACCAGCCTTGCCTGATGAAAACGCACCTCATGTTTTGCCGGATGTACATTGACGTCCACCTGATGCGCATCCAGCTCGATAAACAGAACATAGGTTGCAAACTGATCCGGGCGCAAAGTGGTTTCATAACTCTGCCTGATGGCATGATTGATCAGCTTGTCACGCATCATACGGCCATTCACATAACAGTACTGAAGATCGCTCTGCTGACGGGCCCCCTCCGGAGAAGTAATCCAGCCGCTAAGCTTTAAACCGTTATGCTCCAGTTCAACCTTAAGCATATTGCGCACAAAAGCCGCCCCGCACACCGCTGCCAGGCGTTTCTCTTTCTGCAGATCATTTTTCGCAGCGCGGTACTGGCGAATCACTTTGCCGTTATGTTTCAGATTGATAGCCACATCAAAACGGCTAAGTGCAATACGCTTTAGCAGCTCATCAATATGAGAGAATTCGGTTTTTTCTGTTCTGAGGAATTTTCTGCGCGCCGGAGTATTAAAAAACAGATCCAGAACTTCCACCGTAGTGCCAATCGGATGGGCAGAAGGCTGAATTTTTACATTCATATCCCGCCCTTCACTGTATGAGGACCACGCCTGATCCTGAGTCGCAGTGCGGGAAGTTAAAGTCAGACGGGCAACAGAGCTGATACTGGCAAGCGCTTCCCCCCTAAAGCCCAGGCTCATTATCGCTTCCAGATCATCCAGCGTATGAATTTTGGAAGTCGCATGACGGCTCAGCGCCAGACCAAGCTCATCTTTAGGGATACCGCGACCATTGTCTCTGACACGGATAAGCTTGCTGCCCCCCTTCTCAATATCAATATCGATACGGGTAGCACCAGAATCCAGACTGTTCTCAACAAGTTCCTTTACAACAGATGCCGGCCTCTCAACCACTTCACCTGCCGCAATTTGGTTTGCCAGTCGCGCCGGCAGAATTTTTATAGTCACTAGAATCTCTAAATTTTTGCTTATTATGCAGCTTATACAGCGGGTAAGAAGCAGGTGGGTAAGGACTATTTATTAGGAATAATCAGTTTCTGCCCTATCGCCAGTTCATCTGAACGAAGACTATTCGCCTTTCTGATACTTGCCACAGTGACACCATAGCTATTGGCAATTCTGCTCAGAAACTCTCCGCGCTTAACCTTATGCACTCTCGGCGGCTTATCCGTTACTTTCACCGTGATTTTCAGCTTCTGCCCAACCCAAAGCGTTTCCCGCTTCAGCTTATTTTGCTTCTTAATACTGGCAACGGAAACCTTATAATTTTTCGCAATCTTACCCAGATACTCACCAGACTTAACGGTGTGAGTAATCACTTTCGTCCTGACTTTTGGCTTCGTTGGCGCTGCTTTTTTCTGAACCGCTACAGAGCCACCCGGAATCGACAGCACCTGCCCCACAGCCAGACTGGTGCTCTTCAGATTATTAAAACTGATAATGGATTTGGTAGATACACCATATTTTTTAGCAATCAGAGAAACCGACTCACCACGCGCCACCTTATGCTTCTTAACGCTCTTTCTCTGCGCAAACAGAGTGCCCTCCGGCGGGTTCTCTTCAAAATACTGCACAAGAGCCACTCTCAATGCCCGCGCCAGTTTATCCTGATGGGTACGCTGGAACAGTAAACGCTCTTCCGTCGGATTAGAAATAAATCCGGTTTCCACCAGCACAGACGGAATATCCGGAGACTTCAGCACAGCCAGACTCGCATTCACCGGCTTAGACTTATGAAGCTTAGTTACCTTACCCATCTCCCGGAGAATATTGGTAGCGACCTTATAGCCTTCTTTCTGAGAGTTATTAAACTGCAGATCAAGCAGGGTCTGACTGACGTTTTTATCTTTTGTATTCTTAGCCAGCACCTCACCGGCACCACCCAGCAATTCGGACTGAGCCTCATGGTTCTCTACCCAGCGGGCAATTTCACTGTTCGCCCGGCGGGTATTCAGCACAAATACTGAGCCACCCCTTGGCTGAGGAGAACGGAAACTATCCGCATGAATAGAAACAAGCATATGCGCTTTATTTTTGCGGGCGATAGATGAACGTTTATTCAGATTCACAAAATAGTCGCCGCGTCTGGTCAGCACAGCTTTCATCCCGCTCACGCTATTAATCTGGTCGGCAATTTTCTTAGAAATCGCCAGAGTGGCGTGCTTTTCGTATTTCTTTGTCGGACCAATCGAGCCAGGGTCTTCCCCACCGTGTCCGGCATCGATGGCGATAACAATATCGGCACTGCCTTTGAACTGAGATACATCTTTACTGACTTTTGTAGATGAAGATGCCGGTGCTGCTGCTTTCGTTGATTGCGCAGAGTGTGGCAGATCGATAACAAGCCGGTGGCCATACTGCCCGCCGGGTGTCGGTTTCAGCTTAAATAAATTTGCTTTAACCTGAGTTTTCATCTCAAAAACCAGGCGGTAGGTACTCTTGTCCGGCGGAGTGCTCTTACGAATTTTCTTCAGAACTTTACTGTCCGATACAGTAACCGGCAGTCTGGTCTTCAGCGTTGTATTTTTCAGATCAACAACCAGGCGGGATGGACTAGTCAGAGTGAAATAGCTATAGGTAACTTCAGAAGCGAGATCGATAACAACGCGGGTTTCATCCGGAGAAGGCCACACCCGGACCTTTTCCAGAACATTAGCAGATGCACCTGCTGAAAACAGCGGTACCAGAGTGAGAAAGAGCAGTAAATACAGCGCTCTAATTTGCTTGAAAAACAACACTACCTCAAACGACTAAGCAAATCCTTACCATAATCACTATTTGCAACAAGACGAGCTTCTCTCTGCTCTCCCGAATAGCGCATCTCTATATCAAGATCAGCGCATGGCAACAATCCTTCGCCCTTCTCCGGCCACTCGACCAGACAGATAGCGTCCGGTGTAAAGTAGTCACGAATTCCCATAAATTCGAGTTCTTCCGGATCAGCCAGGCGATAAAGATCAAAGTGATAAACCTGCCAATCAGCCAGCTGATATGGCTCAACCAAAGTATAAGTAGGGCTTTTTACATTCCCCTGATGGCCCAACGCCTTAACAAAACCCCGACTGAAGGTCGTTTTTCCTGCCCCCAAATCACCATGCAAATAGATGGTGGTTTGCCGGGTACAGCTTTTCGCTAAACTTTCACCAAGCGCAATCGTCGACGCTTCGTTCTCCAGAATCAGTTGTTTTGTATTCATTGCAGCCTTACTTAAGAAACTAGACTATATAAAAACCAGTGAAGGCATCATAGTAAACTCTGTTCGTTTTGAGATACAAGCCTTCAGTCAGGCTAATATTATAGGCTGATGCACTTTATTCAAAGGATTATCCCCCTTTTATTGTTAACATACTAAGGTGCTTCGGATACAATCTCGCCCCCGCTTATATCGCTGGTCATGATCGCTATGAATTACATAAAACTTGCTGAACAAATCAAACTTTGGGGTGCCGAACTTGGCTTTCAGCAAGTGGGGATCTGCGATATCGACCTGTCAGAACATGAAAAGCCCCTGCAGAACTGGTTAGATTCCGGTTTCCATGGCGAAATGGACTGGATGGCCAGACACGGAATGATGCGGGCCAGACCGGATGAACTGCTTCCGGGAACCATGAGAGTCATCAGCGCACGAATGGATTACCTTCCGCCTGAAGCGCAGTTCGCCTCTAACCTGAGCAACCCAGACCAAGGTTATATCAGCCGTTATGCCTTAGGCCGTGACTATCACAAGCTGGTCAGAAACCAGCTAAAAAAACTTGCCCAGAAAATTGAGCAGGAAGCCGGCAAACTCGGAGCCCGCCCCTTCGTCGACTCTGCGCCTATTCTGGAGCGACCTCTGGCGCAGAAAGCTGGCCTGGGCTGGACAGGGAAAAACTCACTCACCATCAATCAAAAAGCGGGATCCTGGTTCTTTTTAGGAGAGCTTCTGGTTGACCTGCCCCTTCCCGTCGACAAACCGGAATCCGATCAGTGCGGAAAGTGCACCGCCTGCATTACCTCCTGCCCGACCGGAGCCATTGTGGACAATGCCGTTGTTGACTCCAGAAAGTGCATCTCTTACCTGACGATTGAGTTCGATGGCATTATCCCGGAAGAGTACCGGAAAGCCATTGGCAACCGTATTTATGGCTGTGATGACTGCCAGTTAGTCTGCCCCTGGAACCGGCACGCCGGGCTCACACAGCAAAATGACTTCCACAGGCGTGTGGACTTTGAATCTCCCGATCTGCTCAACCTGATAAACTGGGAAGAGAAAGAATTTCTGAAAAAAATGGAAGGTTCAGCAATCAGGCGCATTGGTTACACGCAGTGGCTGAGAAACTTAACGATTGCCATTGGTAATGCTCCATATTCAGGCAAGTATATTGAAGCACTGGAAGCCAAAAAAGGAATATCAGAAGTACTGGACGAGCATATAAGCTGGGCAACCGAACAACAGCTGGCTCAGATTCCTTTAAAGGACAGAAAGAAAGAACGGCTAATCCGGGTTATAGAGAAAGGACTCCCCCGCGACGCATAGGCCCGGTAAGTAAGCAGGTATTTACTTGCTGATTAGGATTTTTATTTTGCGCATTTAGCTTGATATAGCTCCCAAAATAAGAAATGTGGAAAAAAAATCATCTTGCCAAGAATTTCCCACGCCAGAAAAAAGTTAGACACACTCAACATTAATGACAAAGATCAAAAAAATGTAATCTAATGATCGAGGTATTAAATCAGAAAGATCTTAATTTCACTGAATTTTCTCTTAATATACATGGAGTTAAGAAAACAGCAAATAAGTCAAGCCCTTGCATATAACAAAAAGATCTTTTTTCTGTGGCTCACAAAACTCTGATAAAAATGAATTATGCACTAAGTTATCCACAAGACAGATTTTGTGGATAAGTCTGTTGAATCTTCTTCTGAGGATGAACTGAATTACCACTAGCTCTGGGTTCGGGCAGTGGAAAAACCAGCATCAGTTTCGCTGATATTAAACCTGAGACTTTCTCAAAAAAGGCTTAGAGAAATTTATATTTTGGGGATTATGCTTCACAGCATGAAAAAGAGCGGATGGCTATAAGAGCCATGGACATACCATTTTGAAGGAAATGGTTGCGGGGGCCGGATTTGAACCGACGACCTTCGGGTTATGAGCCCGACGAGCTACCAAGCTGCTCCACCCCGCGTCCGATTGTGTCACCGTTAAGTACGATGAAGACTATTGCTTTTCCACCTTGAAGGAAAGTGGAGCGACACACGAGGTTCGAACTCGTGACCTCAACCTTGGCAAGGTTGCGCTCTACCAACTGAGCTAGTGTCGCATGTCATCGTTAAGTACGATGAAGACTATAGACTTCCACCCTGAAAGAAGTGGAGCGACACACGAGGTTCGAACTCGTGACCTCAACCTTGGCAAGGTTGCGCTCTACCAACTGAGCTAGTGTCGCATATCATCATTAAGTACGATGAAGACTATAACTTTTCACATTGAAAGAAGTGGAGCGACACACGAGGTTCGAACTCGTGACCTCAACCTTGGCAAGGTTGCGCTCTACCAACTGAGCTAGTGTCGCACTGTTCTTTCAAAAAGAAATTGGTTGCGGGGGCCGGATTTGAACCGACGACCTTCGGGTTATGAGCCCGACGAGCTACCAAGCTGCTCCACCCCGCGTCCGTATTGTGTCACCGTTAAGTACGATGAAGACTATAACTTTTCACATTGAAAGAAAGTGGAGCGACACACGAGGTTCGAACTCGTGACCTCAACCTTGGCAAGGTTGCGCTCTACCAACTGAGCTAGTGTCGCACTATTCTTTCAAAAAGAATTTGGTTGCGGGGGCCGGATTTGAACCGACGACCTTCGGGTTATGAGCCCGACGAGCTACCAAGCTGCTCCACCCCGCGTCCGTATTGTGTCACCGTTAAGTACGATGAGGACTATAATTTTCCACCTTGAGAAAAGTGGAGCGACACACGAGGTTCGAACTCGTGACCTCAACCTTGGCAAGGTTGCGCTCTACCAACTGAGCTAGTGTCGCTTTAAACGTCTTTCGTCGTTTAGGGCTGCGAATTATAAGAGCATTTTTTTGTGATGCAAGTCTTTCTATTAAAAAAAGTGTTTTTTTTTACAGTTTGATGAAAAAAAAACCAATCACAGCCACTAAATCACTGATTTTAACTGATAAGCAAATACAACTTAGATAGTGAAAATGGTATCCCGGTAGTATTTAAGCTCTGCAATAGATTCACGAATGTCATCTAAGGCAAGGTGAGTGCCCTGTTTAGAGAAACCATCCAGCACTTCAGGTTTCCAGCGGCGGGTCAGCTCTTTCAGAGTACTTACGTCGATGTAACGGTAGTGAAAGTACTCTTCCAGTTCAGGCATATGTTTGTACAGGAAACGTCGGTCCTGACCAATGCTGTTTCCGCAAATCGGGGACTTTCCTTTTGGAACCCACTTTTCCAGAAACTCAATAGTCTGGCGGACCGCCTCATTCTCATCTATCGCACTTTCTTCAACCCGCTTAACCAGGCCGCTTGCTGTATGAGTCGTGGTACACCACTCATCCATATTATCCAGCGCTTCTTTTGGTTGCTTAACTGCTAATACCGGACCTTCTGCCAGAATATTAAGCTCGCTGTCCGTTACTATGGTCGCTATTTCAATGATCTTGTGCTGCTCGGGATCTAAGCCCGTCATCTCAAGATCGATCCAAATTAAGTTCTGATCGCTGAATGACATAGATGAATTGCCTATTTTTGTTTTGAAATACTCTACCGCCTTTGGGTAGCTTGGGTATATCATACTCGTCCGGGCAACAAACAACCATAGCAATATGCCTATATATTGAGGCAGATAATAGGAATACCGTGGCGAAAAAGAAAAAGCTGACGAAAGGTCAGGTACGCAGAGTACGCAGCAACCAGAAAAAGAGATTAAAGCAGGAAGAGACCATCCAGTGGGATGAGAATATGCTTGGCTCAACCAAATCCGGATTGGTGATTACTCGCTTTGGCCAGCATGCTGATATCGAAGATTCGGAAACCAAAGAGATCCACCGCTGCAATCTGCGCAGAGGTATCGAGAGCCTGGTTTCCGGAGACAAAGTCGTATGGCGACCTGGACTGGAGTCCATGGCCGGTATTTCCGGTGTGGTTGAAGCGGTGGAAACCCGCACATCAATGCTGACCAGGCCTGACTACTACGACGGCCTGAAGCCGGTGGCCGCAAATGTGGATCAGATGGTAATTGTCTCTGCCGTACTGCCTGAGTTGTCGCTGAATATTATCGACCGGTATCTGATCGCCTCAGAAACACTGCATATCGCTCCGCTGATTGTGCTGAACAAAATCGATCTATTAAACGAAGATCAACTGGCTGATTATAAAAACCAGCTAAAGGCCTATGAGAAAATCGGCTACAAGGTTCTGTTTGTCAGTAAAGAAACCGGAGCCGGCATTGAAGAGCTGGAAGCTGAGTTGAAAGATAAGATCAATATCTTTGTCGGCCAGTCAGGCGTGGGTAAATCCAGCCTGGTGAATGCCCTGCTGCCTGAAGTCAATGCAGAAGAAGGTCTGATATCAGAAAACTCCGGACTTGGTCAGCATACGACGACCGCAGCCCGTCTTTATCACTTCCCTCACGGTGGTGATCTGATTGACTCGCCGGGGGTTCGCGAATTCGGGCTATGGCATCTGGAACCAGATGAAGTCACTGAAGCCTTTGTCGAGTTTCGTCCTTATCTGGGCGGCTGTAAATTCCGCGACTGCAAACACCAGGACGATCCGGGCTGCATCCTGCGTGAAGAGGTAGAAAAAGGAACCATCAGCCAGGCACGTTTTGACAGTTATCACCGCATAATTGAAAGTATGACTGAGAACAAAGCAAACAGACAATACTCACGAAGTAAAAAAGCTGACTTGTAAACGGCGGCAGATTCAGTAACATCTCGCGCCTGATAAATAGGATTGATTCGGTAAAAACAGATATGAAACTTTCAGATAAAATCAAAATTGGATTCCAGCAGTGGGGGCCTAAACATGCCATCACCAGACTTGCAGGCCTATTCGCTTCAGCAAAGCTGGGTGGCTTAACCACCGCTGTCATTCGTCTGTTTATCAAACAGTACAAGATCAACATGAGCGAAGCTCTGTATTCTGATCCGGCTTACTACGATACCTTCAACAACTTCTTTGTCCGGGAACTGAACCCGGACGCAAGACCAGTTGCTGAAGGTGAATCCGTCATTGTTCATCCTGCAGATGCCAGAACCAGCCAGTTCGGCCCAATCGAAAACGGCCGCCTGATTCAGGCAAAAGGTCATGACTTTTCCGCTCAGGAACTGCTGGGTGGCGATAAAGACCTATACGAAGAGTTTGCAGAGGGCAACTTTGCAACCCTGTACCTTTCTCCAAGCGACTACCACCGTGTACACATGCCTTGCGACGGTACACTGCGTCAGATGATCTATGTTCCGGGTGAGCTTTACTCGGTAAACCCACTGACTGCTGAAAATATACCTGAGCTATTTGCCCGCAACGAGCGTGTCGTCTGCATTTTCGATACAGAATTTGGCCCTATGGCGCATATTCTTGTGGGCGCAACCATTGTCGGCAGTATCGAAGTTGTCTGGTCAGGCACCATCACCCCGCCAAGAGGAAACACAGTTTACCGCTGGGATTACCCTGCCGAAGGCCCTAAAGCTGTCGTACTGAAGAAAGGTGAAGAGATGGGCCGCTTTAAACTGGGCTCAACCGTTATCAACCTGTTTGCCAAAGACAAGATTCGATTTGATGACTCTATGCAACAAGGTGAAAAAACCATACTAGGTACGCCTTACGCGCACATAGTAAATACTGAAGACTCTTCAAATTAACCTTCCCCCGCCACCGTACCTAATCCCAGGCACGGTGGTACCACACCTATAACCCTAACTCTTATACACAAATATTAAAGTGACCAGAGGACGGTTCTCCCCCTTGAACGAAAAAGCCTAACTGGTTGATAAAGCTAATAGAAGGGGGAGTTAGAGGGGGTTGATTATGCCATGCATGGTTAAACCGCCAAAACTTAACCCCATGAGAAACAACCCCTCCCAGCCTCCCCTTCGATGTTACTTCTTCGAAAATCCGGCCTTTCGAGGCTAAGGGGAGGAGCAATCTTTGACTCCTTAAACTTGTGTATAAGAGTCAGCCTGTAACCTGTAACCTGTAACCTGTAACCTGTAACCTGTAACCTGTAACCTGTAACCTGTAACCTGTAACCTGTAACCTGTAACCCAAAACACTATATTCCCACCGAACCAAAAAATTGACCAAAAACAAACCAACCCAACATATTTCCCCTCCGCATCTCAAAACTAAACCCCGATCTTAGCAACCTGTTTTTGCTTACTTTAAGCTAAGTTACAGTCACTTTTAAAAATTAAGACCCTGACAGCAACGCTGTACCGGGTATAAGGCTGGGCTGAAGATGAAGAAGAAGAAAAAAATAGATACGGGGACACTCATTAAGCTATTTATCTGCTTTGCGATTCCCACAGTGGTACTTTTCCTTCCTATAGATCTTATTCCGATAGACGATCTCACACTCATTCAACACCGCCTTCTGGCGATATTCTTACTGGCAGCGCTGCTCTGGGTTCTTGAACCTGTGCCCGTGTTTGCCACCTCTATCCTGATTATCGCTCTTGAATTAATCATGATATCCAATAAAGGACTACACCTGTTCAGGACCCCGCCGGAAGGGCATGACATGGGCATCCTGATGAACTACAAAGACATATTCAGTGCCTTTTCATCGCCAATCATCATCCTGTTTATGGGTGGTTTTGCCCTGGCCATCGCAGCTTCCAAATATGAGCTGGACAACAACCTGGCGCGGGTTCTTTTAAAGCCCTTCGGCACCCAGCCCCGCTTTATCATGCTCGGCCTGATGCTGATTACAGCCACCTTCTCCATGTTTATGTCCAACACCGCAACCACGGTAATGATGTTGGCTCTTTTAGGCCCTATAGTAGCATCTGCGCCCAAAGGCGATCTGGGGATTAAAGCTCTGGTATTATGCGTTCCCATTGCCGCTAACACTGGTGGTATCGCCACCCCAATCGGTACTCCGCCCAACGCCATTGCACTTCAGTATCTGACCGGTGAAAACAGCATCGACTTTTTAACCTGGATGATGATGGGCCTGCCGTTTGTGATGATCCAGCTTGCTATCGCCTGGTTCCTGCTGCAAAAACTCTTTCCGTCAGGACAGGCCGAAATGGTACTGAGGCTGGATGGTAAATTTAGGAAAAGCTGGCGGGCGATTACCGTCTACGTCACCTTCGCAGCCACCATTCTGCTCTGGATGACCACTAAGGTTCACGGCATGAACACCTACGTGGTTTCCATTATCCCGCTGGCCGTCTTCACTCTGACAGGGATTATGGGCAAAGATGAGCTTAAGCTTATCAACTGGGATGTACTCTGGCTGGTTGCCGGTGGTATCGCCATAGGTATCGGCCTGGATAAAACCGGCCTTGCAGAAGCCCTCGCCCACGCCATTGACTATGAATCACTGTCACCACTGGCGGTGGTCATTGTGATGTCCCTTGTCTGCTGGCTGATGGCAAACTTTATGTCCAACACAGCAACAGCAAACCTGTTAATGCCGATTGCCGCTGCGATTGGCGCATCAATGGAAAGCCTGTCAGCTATCGGTGGGATTCAGGGTCTGATGGTCGTCGTCGCCTTCTCCGCTTCGCTGGGTATGATTCTTCCGGTTTCCACCCCACCAAACTCTCTGGCCTACTCCACCGGCCTGATAGAGAGCAAAGACATGGCCAAAACCGGCATCATTATGGGTGTGATTGGTCTGGCTATCGTATACACCGCAGCAATAATTATTACCTAAACAAAGAGAGCCTCCATTCCGCTAACAAAATGGAGGCTCTCCTATCCTTCCGCGGCACTCAGGCCCCAACAGGGCAAAGCCCGCCCCCATAGCCCTATTCCCCTTCCTTCTACGCTCTCGGAAACGAAAACGCCGTCACTTCATCAATATGCTCACAGCCAAGCGCCAGCATTACCAGCCTGTCTACACCAAGCGCGACACCGGCACATGCCGGCAGTCCTTCTCTCAGTGCATCAATCAGGTTGTGATCTATAGGCTGCATCTCCAGCCCCATCACTTTACGCTGCTGATTATCTTCCACAAACCTTTCCAGTTGCTCATTCGGGTCATCAAGTTCATGGAAACCGTTCGCCAGCTCTATACCCTTAAAGTAAACCTCAAAACGGTCAGCGACTCTTGGATCATCCCTGTTGATTTTGGCAAGTGCCGCCTGAGAAGCCGGGAAGTCGTAGACAAAAGCCGGTGTCTGCTGGCCGATATGCGGCTCGACACCAACACTAAACAGAAGCTGAAGCAGAGTGTCTCTGTCTTCCTCTTTCTCCGCGATATCCTGCAGGCCGAGCTCAGCAGCCGCTTTTTTTAGCTCTTCCATAGAGGCTTCCAGCGGGCATACCTCAAGCACACTGAGAAAAGCCTGCTGATAAGTCGTTCGCACTGCCTTGCCGCACTTTAAAACTAACTGAAGCAGCTCATCCATCTCATCCATAAGATCATGATGATCAAAGCCGATCCTGTACCACTCAAGCATGGTAAATTCAGGGTTGTGGTAACGGCCATTCTCTTCGTTGCGGAAAGACTTGCAGATCTGATAGATGGATCCGCTGCCAGCGGCTAAAAGCCGTTTCATATGAAATTCGGGACTGGTCATCAGGTATAGCTTCTGACCTTCCGCATAGCCCGGGCCGACAAAGTCCGTTTTAAAAGTATGCAGGTGGATATCCGTGACCGTGGCATGACTCATGGCCGGCGTGTCCACTTCCAGCACTTCTTTCCGGGCAAAAAACTGCCTGATCTCAGCAATAAGATTTGCACGTTTTTTTAGTTGCGAAATGGTTGCATTGGGTTGCCAGTCTTGATTGTTCATATTTATATAAGTATTTGGTGATATTAAACAAATTGTAACTCAAAAACGCTCTTGGAGTGACATTTATCACACTACATAATTTTTTACTCTTTTACCGACATTTCTATAACAAAAAAACTAGTAGCATCAATGTTTTCCTGACATTGCTCACTTACACTGACTTCAGGGAAATCATTAATAATTACAATCTGCGCAAATAAACCGGGATGAAGCCTGTTTCATCCCGGTTATTTTGCAAAACATACTGGAGGATAACTGTGCAAACAATAACCACAGATATCGCAGTCATCGGCGCCGGCGGCGCTGGTCTTCGTACTGCAATAGCAGCAGCTGAAGCTAACCCGGATTTAGAGATTGCTCTTATCTCAAAAGTCTACCCGATGCGTTCACACACAGTGGCCGCAGAAGGCGGGTCAGCCGCAGTCATCAAAGATGAAGACAGCCTGGACAACCACTTTAATGACACCGTTGGCGGTGGTGACTGGCTTTGTGAACAAAATGTCGTTGAATACTTCGTTGAAAACGCCACCCGCGAAATGATCCAGATGGAGCAATGGGGTTGTCCGTGGAGCCGTAAAGATAATGGCGAAGTTAACGTACGACGCTTTGGCGGAATGAAAGTTGAGCGCACCTGGTTTGCCGCGGATAAAACCGGCTTCCATATGCTGCACACCCTGTTCCAGACTTCTATCAAGTATGAACAAATCAAACGATTCGATGAATACTTCGTGGTTGACCTGCTGGTTGATGACGGAGAAGTTCAGGGCTTGGTTGCCATTCATATGTCCGAAGGTGAGCTTGTTACTATCAAAGCAAAATCTGTTGTACTGGCAACCGGTGGCGCAGGTCGTGTTTACAACACCAACACCAACGGCGGCATTGTAACCGGTGACGGTATGGCGCTGGCTTATCGTCACGGCGTACCACTGCGTGATATGGAGTTTGTTCAGTATCACCCGACCGGACTGCCGGGAACCGGAATCCTGATGACAGAAGGTTGTCGTGGTGAGGGCGGTATCATTGTCAATAAAGACGGTTATCGCTACCTTCAGGATTATGGCATGGGACCGGAAACTCCGGTTGGTCAGCCAAAGAACAAATATATGGAACTGGGGCCTCGTGACAAGGTTTCTCAGGCCTTCTGGCATGAACAGCAGAAAGGCAACACCATCAAGCACCCGCTTGGTGATGTAGTGCATCTGGATCTGACTCACCTTGGTGAGGAGTATCTTCAGGAGCGTCTGCCGTTTATCTGCGAACTGTCAAAAGCTTACGTTAACGTCGACCCGGCGAAAGAGCCTATCCCAATCAGACCAACTGTTCACTACACCATGGGCGGTATTGAGTGTGATCCTAGCTGTGAGACTAAGATTAAAGGTCTGTTTGCTGTGGGCGAATGTGCTTCTTCCGGTCTTCATGGTGCTAACCGTCTGGGCTCAAACTCACTGGCTGAGTTTGTGGTGTTCGGACGCGTTGCCGGTGAAAGCGCAGTAAAACGCGCAGAAGAGTTTACCGACTGGAATGATGAGGCAATTGACGCTCAGGTTCAGGCCGTGGAAGAGCGAATCAATGCCCTGCTGAATCAGGAAGGCGATGAAAACTGGTCCACTATCCGTACGGAAATGGGCTCAACCATGGAGTCCGGCTGTGGTATCTACCGCCGTCAGGATCTGCTGGAAGAGACCATCGGCAAGCTGGCTGAACTGAAAGAGCGCTACAAGAAGATCAGTATTAAAGATAAAGGCAAAGTCTTTAACACAGATTTACTTTACGCCATTGAGGTTGGTTATGGCCTTGAAGTGGCGGAAGCGATGGCACATTCAGCGATCCTTCGCCGCGAGTCCCGTGGTGCCCACCAGCGTCTGGATGAAGGTTGCCAGGAACGTGATGACGTTAACTTCCTGAAACACTCACTTGCTTTCTACAAGGAAGACGCTGCTCCGGATATCGATTACAGCGATGTAATCATCACCAAGTCTCAACCAAAAGCTCGCCTGTATGGTGCAGCCGCTGAAGAAGCTGCTGCAAAAGAAGCAGAGGAAGCTAAGGCAGCAGAGGAGCAGGCATAATGACAACACGAGTTCAAAAAATCGATATTCTGCGTTATGACCCTGAAAAGGATGCGCAGCCATACAAACAGACATTTGAAGTACCTTTCGATGAAACCATGTCTGTGCTTGATGCTCTGGTTTACATCAAGGACAACTTAGATAAAAACCTGTCGTTCCGCTGGTCCTGCCGTATGGCAATCTGTGGCTCCTGCGGCATGATGGTGAACAACTATCCGAAGCTGGCCTGTAAGACCTTCCTACGCGATTACCCGGACGGCATCTTAATCGAGCCTCTGGCAAACTTCCCTATCGAAAAAGACCTGATTGTGGATATGACGCCGTTTATCGAACGTCTTGAAGCACTTAAGCCTTACATTCTGGGGAATGACCGCACACCTGAAGATGGCCCGAATAACCAGACTCCGGAGCAAATGGCGAAATACAAGCAGTTTGCTGCCTGTATTAACTGTGGCCTCTGTTATGCAGCCTGTCCTCAGTTCGGTCTGAACCCTGAGTTCTTAGGCCCTGCAGCCATTACCCTTGCTCACCGCTATAACCTGGACAGCCGTGACAACGGTCAGGATGAGCGTATGAAGCTGCTTAACGGCGAGAACGGCGTCTGGGGCTGTACCTTTGTCGGTTTCTGCTCTGAAGTCTGTCCTAAGAACGTTGACCCGGCTGCCGCTGTTAACCAGGGTAAACTTGAGTCTTCAAAAGACTTTGTGATCGCCATGATAAAACCACAGGAGGCTTAAGGATGAGTAACCGTAAACCTTATGTTCGTGAAATGAAGGCGACATGGTGGCAGAAGAGTCAGTTCTATCGTCTTTACATGTTGCGTGAGGCAACTGTATTGCCTCTTATCTTCTTTACCCTGTTTCTGACCTTTGGTCTGGGTAGCTTAGTTAAGGGACCAGAAGCCTGGAGTGCATGGCTGGAGTTTATGGCCAACCCGCTTGTTGTTGCGATCAATATCGTTGCCCTTGCCGGAAGCCTTTTCCACGCACAAACCTTTTTCAGCATGATGCCTCAGGTAATGCCAATTCGCCTGCAGGGTAAACTTGTTGATAAGAAAACCATCGTTCTGGCTCAGTGGGGCGCTGTTGCGGCTATCTCACTGATCGTTCTCATCATCGTATAAGGAGCTTATTGTGGTTGATAAAAATCCAAAACGTTCAGACGAACCTGTATGGTGGGGACTATTCGGTGCCGGCGGTACTTGGTTTGCAATGATTACTCCGGTAACCGTTCTGGTACTGGGGATTCTGGCTCCGCTGGGAATCATTGATGCAGAGGCCATGAGCTATGAACGCGTAGCAGACTTTGCCACCAGCTTTATCGGTGCGCTGTTTATCATTGGTACCTTAGCGCTGCCTATGTGGCATGCAATGCACCGTGTTCATCACGGTATGCATGACCTTAAGCTGCATGTCGGCCCTGTGGGTAAAATCGCCTGTTACTTTATTGCCGGTTTTATCTCTCTGCTGTCAGTGGTGTTTATCTTTATGATTTAAGTCAGCCTGAGTCGCTGCTGACTTAAAGCTAATGATAAGCTGAATGATGTCATCCCCGCGAAAGCGGGGATCTACTTTCAGCGCGCTGTAAAGTCACATAAACCAAACAACTCTACTGCTTGCTGAAAGTAGATTCCTGCCAGCACTTTGCAATAACTTGCTCCTCACAAGTAAGCTTTTGCTTGCCCATCCTCAACTCGCTGATTTTAAACAATTCTTTATTTGGCTTACTCATTGCTTTTCACTTTCTGAAGATTAACTGTCGCAATAAATGCGATCCACTAAAGAAGGAAACGACAATGCCAACTCCATGCTATATCTCCATCGAAGGAGAAACCCAGGGATTAATTACGGCCGGAGCCTGCACCGCTGACTCTATTGGTGACTCCTATGTTGAAGGTCATGAAGATGAAATGCTGGTACAGCAGTTTGACCACACAGTCACAGTGCCAACCGACCCGCAGTCAGGACAGCCATCCGGCCAGCGCGTACATAAGCCTTTCATGTTCACTGTCTCTTTAAATAAAGCCGTGCCGCTGTTGTACAACGCACTTTCTTCAGGAGAGAAAATGAAGAAGGTAGAACTCAAATGGTACCGAACGTCCATTGAAGGCAAGCAGGAGAACTTCTTTACCACAGCTCTGGAAAGCGCCTCAATCGTAGACATCAAATGCGAAATGCCCCACTGCCAGGATCCGACCAACGCCGACTTTACCCAAAACCTGACGGTGTCCATGTCCTACCGCAAAATCACCTGGGACCACGTAAACGCAGGCACCTCCGGCTCCGACGACTGGCGCAAACCAGTAGAAGCCTAAATTTATCTAATAAAAAAGGGCTGGTGCAAACACACCAACCCTTTTCAAAATAAGTTCCCAGGCCCTGTAGGACGAAGTCCGTCCCCATAGCCCGCAACCTATATTCTATTACTTAACACGACCTACATATTCAGCAGAACGTGTATCAACCTTAACAACTTCACCAATCTGAATGAACAGAGGAACGCGAACTACAGCGCCAGTTGAAAGTGTTGCAGGCTTACCACCAGTACCCTGAGTATCGCCTTTCAGGCCTGGGTCTGTTTCAGTTACTTCAAGCTCAACAAAGTTAGGCGGAGTCACTGTAATTGGGTTGCCGTTCCACAGAGTGATCATACAAGTATTGTTTTCTACCAGCCACTTAGCGTTGTCACCAACCGCTTTTGCATCCGCCGCAATTTGTTCGAATGTTTCTGCGTTCATAAAGTGGTAGAATTCGCCGTCTGAGTATAGATAATCTAGATCGATATCCATTACGTCTGCAACTTCACAGGTTTCGCCAGACTTGAATGTTTTCTCTAGCACCTTACCAGAAAGTAGTTTACGAATTTTCACGCGGTTGAACGCCTGACCTTTACCCGGCTTAACGTATTCGTTTTCAAGAATTACGCAAGGCTCGTTATCAAGCATTAGTTTCAGGCCGCCTTTGAATTCATTAGTGCTAACTGTAGCCATTGTTTCCTCTTATCGTATTTTCGAGTCAAATTTAATGCCGCATATAATAACCCGAAAATCAGTCGCTGCCACGCAAAACTGGACCAACGAACTGACTAATGCGATCTCAGACCCTGAGAAATTGCTTCAACTGCTTAATATTCCTGAGTCAGACTGGCCTGAAAAGTACTCAGAAGCCAGAAAGCAATTTGCCCAGCGGGTACCATTAAGCTTTGTCGCCAGGATGGAAAAGGGAAATATTAAGGATCCTCTTCTTAAACAGGTGCTGCCAGTCTGCGAAGAACTGGAGCTTCATCCGGGCTACAGCGCCGATCCTTTGGAAGAACAGGATAACGATCAGCCGGGATTACTTCACAAGTATAAAAACCGGGCTCTACTGATCCTAAAAGGCGGCTGTGCAATCAACTGCCGTTACTGCTTCCGCAGGCATTTTCCCTACAGCGATAACAAGGGTTCAAAAGCGGTCTGGCAGGAAAGCATCAACTACATTAAACAACATACTGAGCTTAACGAAGTGATTCTCTCCGGCGGCGATCCCCTGATGGCAAAAGATCAGGAGTTATCCTGGCTTTTTGAACAGATCAGTAAAATCGCGCATATCAAAAGACTGAGAATTCACACCCGCCTGCCTGTAGTGATCCCTTCCAGAATTACGGATGATCTCTGCCATCTAATCAGGAGCACCCGGCTTCAGGTGGTGGTGGTCTCACATATCAACCACACCAATGAGATCGATGACTCACTCAAAGCCTCCTTTGCAAAACTCAAATTCGCCGGTGCCCACCTGCTAAATCAGGGCGTACTGCTTAAAGGTGTTAACGACTCAGTTAAAGCTCAAGTCACTCTCAACGAATCCCTGTTCGATGCAGGAATCCAGCCCTACTACTTGCACGTACTGGACAAAGTTCAGGGCGCAGCGCATTTCTTTATCGATGATGAAAGAGCGAAGGAGATTATGCGCGGAGTGATGAAGGAAACCTCGGGGTATTTGGTACCTAAGTTGACCAGGGAGGTTGGGGGGAAGCCTAGTAAGACTACGCTGGATTTAAATATAGAATAAAGGCTATGGGGCTATGGGGCTATGGGGCTATGGGGCTATGGGGACGCTACCCTATAGCCCTATTACCCTCAAGGACGAAGTCCGTCCCCTTCACCATTATCTATCCGTACTCTCAAATATCTTATCCGCCGAAGCCGCAACAAATCCCTGATACAAGTTCCCGTCCGCCATCGGATAACGTCTGGCGAACTCGTAAAATCCTCCGGGGATAAGCTGCTTACCGTCTGAGAATTGCACTTCAACTTTATCGGCCATGGTTGAAGACTGTTCCAGAAGCACGTCGGGTGAACCTTTTACTTCGCCGCCTGACTCGTTGATTCTGAAGCCTGCTTTGCGCAGATGATCGTTTACCTGCTTCACTTCATCGAAAGTATTCAGTTGGTTAACACTGACAGTGAAGTGGTTAGCACCATACCCATGGGCCGATAACCAGGCGGCGTACTCGCTCTCTTTTGACAGCGTGAGATAGTCTTCATAGCTGATATCCCACAGGCGGCCGCCATAGAGAAAATCATTCACCGCCAGTTTTGAACCGTCTGCCTGCGAAACTAAACGCTTAACTATGGCACCCAGCTCTTCGGAACATAACCCGACCTCAAGCTGGCTGATAAATACCTTAGGTTGAGTGGTGTCAGGGTGCTCAAAGTGTTTGGCGGTTAGCTTCTTACTTTCAAACACATAGTTTCCGCACTCTTTGTAACCCAGCTCCAGATAATGCTGAGCAAGTACATCGATACCAAGTCCTTCAACACCAAAGGTACGCATGGCGATATGATCGTTGATCAGCGCTTCATCTTCCTGAAGAAGATCATGCACTTTTTGTGCAGAAGGGCAAAGGCGGGAGGTATAGTCCTGCCATAATGAATGAAACAGTTGGTCCGGTGACATATATCCCCCTTAACCTATCAACTTCATATAGTTCCCAACTCATCGGTCACTAATACGCGCCGGAGTTTACGTGAGGTGAAGGAGGTGGTGTGATATTTCAAAACCTACTTGCCAGGGATGGCAAGTTGGAGCCCCATGGATGGGTTTATGCGTTTTTGAAATATCATGCCGCCTTCTTCACCGGGTACCACTAAACCTAGAGCTTAACCCCAGGACTTAACGTATCCGGAAGCACAGTCTCACTCCCCTCCATAGACGCCATAGGATAAGCGCAGTAGTCCGCCGCGTAATAAGCACTAGGGCGAAGATTCCCCGATGCTCCCGGGCCGCCAAATGGCGCATCTCCACTGGCTCCGGTTAACTGCCGGTTGCGGTTAACTATGCCTGCACGGATATGCTCAACAAAGTATTCCCACTCGGCATCATCGGTAGATACCAGACCTGCCGACAAACCAAACCGGGTATCGTTCGCAAGCTCCACCGCTTTCTCTAATCCCTGATAACGAACCACCTGAAGCAGCGGTCCGAAATACTCTTCATCCGGCAGCTCAGCTATTGCGGTCACATCAATCACTCCCGGAGTAACAAAAGCGGCATAAGTATGTCTTGCCTCAACCAGACTCACACCACCAAGAAAGATCAGGTTTCTCTGGGCAGAAACAATATTCCTGGCCGCCTGCACAGAAATCTGCGGCCCCATAAATGGCTGTGGTTCGGCAAAAGGCTCATCAACCCGGATCTTTTCCGTCACTTCAACAAGCCTGTCAATCAGCGCGTCACCATTAGCTCCAACAGGAACATACAACCTTCTGGCACAGGTACAACGCTGTCCGGCACTGATAAAGGCAGACTGGATAATGGTATAAACCGTTGCATCAAGGTCGCCATATTTTTCCGAGATAACCATGGGGTTATTTCCGCCCATCTCCAGCGCCAGCATCTTTTCCGGATGTCCGGCAAACTGTCTGTGCAGGATATGCCCTGTATTGGCACTGCCGGTAAACAGCAAACCGTCAATCCCTTTCGACTCAGCCAGAGTTACCCCTGTCTCCTTCGCCCCCTGAACCAGATTGATAACCCCGTCGGGTAAACCCGCTTTTTCCCACAGTTTTATAATAAACTCAGCGGTAGCCGGGGTCTGCTCGGAAGGTTTATAAACAATGGTATTTCCTGCCAGAAGAGCCGGAACCATATGACCATTGGGTAAGTGTGCAGGAAAGTTATAAGGGCCGAATACGGCCATAACGCCTAACGGACGATGGCGCAAAACTATCTGATTGCCACCAGCCTCCCGCTCTGTTTGTCCGGTTCTCTCCTGATAAGCGCGGATAGAAATCGTCACCTTACCGGCAACCGCAGCAGCTTCCGTCTTTGTTTCCCAAAGAGGCTTGCCGGTTTCTTCGGCTATCACTTCTGCGATGCCGTCGATGTTCGCTTTCACCTCCTCAGCAAAAGCCAGAACGATTTTCTCCCGGGCTGCATAGCTTAGTTTTTTCCACTCAATAAATGCCCTGCGGGCAGACATAACGGCCTGCTCAACCTGAGCCGGAGTTGCGCTAACGCCCTGCCAGATCACCCTCTCGTTGTAAGGGCTGACTGAGGTCATCTCCTCTCCCTGTCCTTGCACCCACTGACCTGAGATCCACTGAGTCATAACACTTTCCTTAGTTGTGGTTATAAGAGGCTACATAGCCAGCATACGTACAAAGTCGCCCTGTTCGACCTGCAGAGCATCTGCGACTTCCGGGGTAACAATGACCGACTCACTCGCTTTATCGTAAGCAGCCTTAGTGGCAACAGCCCGGAAATCTTCAAACGAAGTGTTGGTGACCAGATAATCCTGTGAACTGGAATGTTCTTTCACTTTTACACTTGCTCTGAAAGAGTTTCGTACAGATTCAATGTTTTGCAAATCGCACTCAACCGTCGGACCTGCATCAAATATGTCCACATAATCGCGGCAGACAAAGCCCTCTTTTTCCAGAAGCTTGAGTGCAGGAACCGTATTCTGGTGAACCTTACCAATAACCGCCTGAGCCTCATCACTCAGCAGGTTGATATAGATTGGCAGCTTAGGCATAAGATCAGCGATAAAGCCTTTTTTGCCAATACCGGTCAGATAGTCAGCCAGAGTAAAATCGATGGAGAAAAAATTATCCTGCAGCCATTTCCAGAAAGGAGAGTTGCCCTCTTCATCGGAAACCCCCCGCATCTCGGCAAGCACTACCTTAGAAAAGCGCTCAGGATGTTCAGCCATAAGCAGGAAGCGGCAGCGGGACATCAGTTTCCCGTTCAGGCCACCACGGAAAGAGGGTCTCAGAAACAGGGTACAAATCTCACTGCAACCTGTGTAGTTATTACCGAAAGTCAGTAGCTTCACTACATTGTTAACACCCAGCTTAGGTGAAGAGTGAACAACTTTACTGATGTGGTAGGTATAGAAAGGAACGTCCCAGCCAATGGAAGCCTCAACCGCAGTGGTACCGGCGACTTCCCCGGTTTCACTGTCAAAGCCCACCATCAGGTAGCCTTCATCACCGGGCTCATGGACCTCTTTTTTTTCGAAACTGGTAACGGAGTGGTTAATCCGGTTGGTTAGCAGTTCCTCATTCACAGGCAGAGAAGTAAACCCATGCCCGGACTCTTCTGCGCAGACTCTCAGCGCTTCATAATCGTTTTTTTTAATTGGTCTAACTACAAGCATCACACGTCCCTCCAGATGCGTTTAGCCATATTAGCGCAGGGATAGCCTGAATGGTTCTGCTAAACCATTCAGGCTCTCAGTCCCTTAATTTAGACAATGGTTGAGATTGCTTTATCCAGTCGGGCAAGCCCCTCTTCAATATCTTTTTCAGGAATCACCAGTGAAGGAGTAAAGCGTACAACATTAGCACCTGCGACAAGTACCATAAGTCCTTCTTTACCTGCAGCAACAAGAACATCGCGTGCGCGTCCCTGCCACTCTTCATTCAAAGCAGCGCCGAGCAACAACCCCTGACCACGAACTTCACTGAAAATGCCGTACTTATCGTTGATCTTATTCAGACCTTCACGGATAAGCGCTTCTCTTTCCTTCACTCCTGCAAGTGTTTCCGGCTTACTTACCACATCCACCACAGCTTCTGCCACAGCACAGGCAAGCGGGTTACCGCCATAAGTCGAGCCATGAGTACCCACTTTCAGGTGAGGTGCATATTCATCGGTCGTCAGCATGGCACCGATCGGAAAACCACCACCCAGAGACTTAGCTGTGCTAAGAATATCCGGAGTTACACCCAGACCTTCATAAGCATAGAAACTACCGGTACGACCATTACCTGTCTGAACTTCATCAAAGATCAGCAGTGCATTGTGCTTATCACACAGCTCACGTACCGCTTTAACAAATTCAGCTGTCGGGGAAACAATGCCGCCTTCACCCTGCAAGGGCTCCATCATTACCGCACAGGTTTTATCTGAGATCTGCGCTTTAAATGCTTCAATATCGTTGTAATCCAGATGAACAACATCACCCGGCTTAGGGCCGAAGCCATCAGAATATGCAGCCTGACCACCCACAGTAACCGTAAAGAAAGTACGCCCGTGGAAGCCCTGATTGAAAGCGATAATTTCGGATTTCTCTTCACCAAAGCGATCTGCAGTCACACGGCGTGCAAGCTTCAGAGCGGCTTCATTGGCTTCTGCGCCTGAATTAGCAAAGAACACCTTGTCAGCAAAGGAAATTTCCGTCAGCTTCTTCGCCAGACGAATTGCCGGCTCATTTGCCAGTACGTTGCTCAGGTGCCAGAGTTTATTTGCCTGCTCCGTAATAGCATTCACCATTACCGGATGACAGTGACCAAGACAACTTACGGCGATCCCGCCTGCAAAATCGATATACTCGTTGTCATCTTGATCCCATACCCGTGAGCCTTCTCCTCTGACAGGAATCATCTCCATCGGGCTATAACAAGGCACCATTACTTCATCAAACAAGCTGCGTTCGACTTTATTTTCCATCGTATTAATACTCCTTCTTGGTACCAATGCAGTTGGTATTTTGTCCTGTTTCTGATCAGTATTAACAACTTATTAACTATTTCAATAGCAAAATCGCCTGAATAAGTTCTTACACACCAGCCAGAAGATATAGTTATTGCTTATTTATTCACTTGTTTATCATTGTTATACAGAAAATTTTCCAAGCATTCCCTGAAAGATAAACAGATCTCAGGAAAATAGGGGGTTAAAGAAGATGAAGGGATATCTTCTGCGAATAAATTTTCATATTTCAATTTATAACAGAAGTAAGGCAAGAATGGTAAAAATAGTGATGAAAGTCGCGATTTACGTACTCAAGGTGGTAAGCAGGTATCGAACACAAACACGCATAAACCCATCCATGGGGCTCCACCGTGCCTTCCCTGGCACGGAGGGTTTGCTTATCGATACCTACTGACCACCTTTACCTTGAGTAGTGCAGAACTTGTTAACGTCTCAAAAAGTTCGCCAACAATTCATGCCCCTGCTCAGTTTTAATCGACTCAGGGTGAAACTGTACGGCATCAATCGGCAGGCTTTTGTGCTGAAAGCCCATAATCTCGTCAACAGAGCCGTCACTCTTCTCTGTCCAGGCTGTCAATTCCAGACATTCAGGCAGGCTTTCCGGCTTCACCACAAGAGAGTGATAGCGGGTAACAGTTAAGGGATTATTGAGCCCCTGAAACACACTTTTATTGTTGTGAGTTATCGGCGATGTTTTTCCGTGCATCACTTCTCTGGCCCGCACCACTTCACCACCAAACACCTGAGCGATGGCCTGGTGCCCCAGACAGACTCCCATTAAAGGCAGCTTTCCGGCAAAGTGTTCTATCGCCTGCAGAGAAATCCCTGCTTCATTGGGCGTACAGGGACCGGGAGAGATAACAAGGTGAGAAGGATTGAGCGCTTCAATCTCCGCGATACTGATCTCGTCATTACGCACCACCTTTACTTCTGCACCAAGCTCGCAGAAATACTGATAGAGGTTGTAAGTAAACGAATCGTAGTTATCAAGGATCAGAAGCATAGTTACTCGCACGGTATGAATTTAAGTGCGGTATTTTGCAGCACAAAAGAGGAAAGGCAAGAGAAATTTCCGGCACTACAAACAAAAAAGCCACTGAGGCAGACAGTCCCAGTGGCTTTCAATAAACTAAATTTGCTTACGGGCGGGCAACAAAGCCCACAGCTTCGTAAACCTTCTTAAGCGTCTCAGCAGCCTGTGCAGACGCTTTTTCTGCGCCAGTTTTCATTACAGAATCAAGGAAAACTCTGTCTTCACGGATACGCTTGTATTCAGCCTGTACCGGCTCAAGCATAGCAACAACCGCTTCTGCTACTGCAACCTTGAAGTGACCGTACATCTTACCTTCAAAGTCTTTTTCAATCTGTTCAAAGCTCTGGCCTGTTGCTGCGTGCATCAGACCCATAAGGTTTGAGATACCCGCCTTGTTCTCCACATCGTAAGCAACGCGTGGTGGATCCTGAGCATCCGTTACCGCACTCTTAATCTTCTTGGTGATTGACTTAGGGTCTTCAAGAAGCGTAATTACGTTCTTACGGTTGTCGTCTGACTTAGACATCTTCTTGGTTGCATCCTGAAGGCTCATCACTCGCGCATTCACTGTCGGAATGTACGGTTCCGGAACAGCAAAAGTGTCACCGTAAAGGTTGTTAAAGCGGTTCGCGATATCACGGGCAAGCTCAAGGTGCTGCTTCTGGTCACTGCCTACAGGAACCTGATTTGCCTGATATGCCAGAATATCGGCAGCCATCAGTACAGGATAGTCAAACAGACCCACGTTGATATCGTTCGCGTAACGCTGCGCCTTATCTTTAAACTGAGTCATGCGGTTCAGTTCACCCATCTGAGTGTAACAGTTCAGAACCCAGCCCAGCTGAGCGTGCTCAGGTACATGAGACTGTACGAACAGAGTACTTTTTTCAGGCGTAACACCAACAGCAAGACAGATAGCCAGTGCATCCAGAGTCGCTTCATGCAGCGCTTTAGGATCCTGACGAACGGTAATCGCATGCAGGTCAACAACACAGTAATGGCAATCATAATCGTCCTGCATCTGGTGCCACTGACGAAGAGCACCTAAGTAGTTACCAATACTTAGTTCACCTGATGGCTGCACGCCACTTAATACAATAGGTTTGCTCATGATTATGATTTCCTTTAATTACTTCTTCGTTTATTCAATTACAAAAAATAAAATTGCCGCCATAGTCTGCAGCAATCGAACCAGTGTACTTATTAACAAGTATTTTTCCAGAGGAGAAAGCGAATTTCTTTAGCTTTGTTCTGCCGTTGGCAAAATATCCAGAATTTCAGCCAATCTGTCTGCTACGTAGTCAGGGTTTGAGTCTGAAATAGGCTCTCCGTGGTTGTAGCCATAGGTCAGAGCAAAAGAAGGACAGCCTGCGTTTTTTGCCGCCAGAATATCGTTCCTGGAATCCCCCACCATCAGCATTTCATCGGCCGTCAGACCATGCTTTTCCAGCAGCCAGTTCAGAGCCATAGGATCCGGTTTGCGCTTAGGGAAGTCTTCACCACCAATCACATCCACAAACAGTTCATTAATTTTCTGCTGCTCAAGGATTTCAGGCACAAACATAGAAGGCTTGTTGGTCACAACAGCCAGTTTATAGCCTGCCTGGTATAGCGTATTCAGTGTTTCAAACACAGTTTCATACAGATGGCTTAGCGTGTGCCCGCATTCAGCATAAAACCTATTGAACAGGTCGCGACCTTTTTGACGTAACTCCGGGTCCAGCTCAGGATCAACAGTAAGGCTTCGGCTTATAGCCCTTGCGATAAGAATATCAGCACCGTTACCAACCCATTCACCAACCTGAGCTTCCGTAACGGCTTCATAGCCAAGAGTCTGCACCGCCTTATCAACAGCAAGCGTCAGGTCTGGCACGCTGTTTAGCAGCGTACCATCCAGATCAAATGCAATTAACTTAATTTTGTCTGACATTAGCGGTTAACCTTAGCCAGTTCTGCACGCATCTCATCAATAACCGCTTTGTAATCAGGCTGATCAAAGATAGCAGAACCCGCAACAAACATATCTGCGCCCGCTTCTGCGATTTCACGGATATTGTTCACTTTAACACCGCCATCAACTTCAAGACGGATATCACGGCCAGAAGCATCAATACGCTTACGGATATCGCGCAGCTTATCCAGCGATGAAGGAATAAATGACTGACCACCGAAGCCAGGGTTAACTGACATCAGAAGAATCATATCGATATCGTCGATAATGTAATCAAGGTATTCCAGTGGAGTAGCCGGGTTAAATACCACACCAGCCTGGCAACCGTGCTCTTTGATAAGCTGAATACTGCGATGCAGGTGATCGGTTGCTTCCGCGTGAACCGTAATCATGGTTGCGCCCGCTTTTGCAAAGTCAGGAATAATACGGTCAACCGGCTTCACCATCAGGTGAACGTCGATTGGAGCAGTAATGCCGTAATCACGAAGTGCCTTACAGATTGGCGCACCGAATGAAAGGTTTGGTACGAAATGGTTATCCATTACATCAAAGTGGATAACATCTGCGCCAGCTTTTAGCACGTTTTCTACATCTTCACCTAAACGAGCAAAATCCGCAGACAGAATAGACGGCGCAATTAAAAAATCTTTCATACCAGACCTCATGATTTGTTATTGGGGGACACATTGCTGAATCTGGCGGCAATTCTACCCAATGACGAACAAATCTCCTAGCCGGAAAATCAGATAATCACGTTAAATACATTCTAAACCAGACTCATTTTCAAACGATCTGGGCTCTGCTTTCCTTCCGGTTCGAAAAGAGCAAACAGCTCGTCGACTTTATTGCGTCCGGCACCGTTTCTGCTGATGGTGCGTTTTACCTGAACGGTATCCAGTTTGGCACCTTTGTACAGGCGCTGGGTCAGACTGGTGTCGTGGTTGGAAATAAGTACCGGGATACCACGCTCTTTGGCTGTCTTCTCTGCAACCTCAGCCAGGTTTGCCTGATCGTCCAGAGAGAAACCATTTCCGGCATAGGAAGTAAAGTTAGCTGTGTTGGATAAAGGCGCATACGGCGGATCGCAGTATATAACGCTTCCCTTCCCGGCCCTGGCAAAGGTATCCACATAGCTTTCGCAGACAAAAGTCGCTTTCTGTGCTTTCTCAGAAAAGAAGATCATTTCATCTTCAGGAAAATAGGGCTTTTTATAGGAGCCGAAGGGAACATTAAAGCCGCCTTTTTTGTTGTAACGGCACAGGCCGTTAAAACCAAAGCGGTTCATATAAAGAAAAGCAACGGAGCGAAACCAGATATCTTCGGAGGCATTAAACTGCTTTCTGGTATCCAGATAGAACTCTTTGCGGTTACATTCCGGTTTGAAGAAACGCTTAGACTCGGCAATATACTTCTCCGGCTGCGTCTTTAGCAGGTTATAAATATTAATCAGATCCTGATTAATATCCGCCAGAAGATACTCTTCGTAGTCGGTGTTCAGAAATACAGAACCGGCCCCGACAAAAGGCTCAACCAGCATGCTGGCTTCAGGCAGATGGCCCTGAATGTCTTCAATCAGACCAAATTTTCCGCCAGCCCACTTAAGAAAGGCTCGTTTCTTTTTCATTTACCGCTCTTACTACCAGAAACAACACAGGGGAGCGGAATGTACCACATTTTTTGCACAAGCTCAGCGTTAATTTCCACGCTCGATCTCCCTGTGCACCTGCAGCATGGATTTTGCCCAGGGATCTAATGTCTGGACAGAAGCAGGGAGCTCACTTCGCCCATCCCTTGCCTGTTGAATTGTCGGGTAATCTTTGTAGGTAACTATGTACCAATCCTGCTCACCCCGAACTGTCGGATAGATACGCACCCGGTTTTCCATGCCGTGCTCAGCCAGAAAATCCTGTACGTCTTCCAGCGAAGTGAGTGCCGCCAGCTGAATCGTATAGTTACGGTCTGAAACTGCCATCAGCTCATCTTTAGCAAAAGAGAAGGTAATCAGAGGCGGTTGCTCTTGCTGTGGCACCTGAGTTGTTTCCACCGGCTGCGCCGATTCCTGAGCCTGCTCTTTGGCATCTTCAACCGCTTCATCGATAATTACGGTTTCAGATGGCGTTTTACCTTCCAGAAGTGCATCAACAACGGTAGATGGTACAACAACACGCTGACCGTAGCCGTCTTCACCGACGCTTGGTGCTTCACCAACGGTTTCAATGGAAACATCTTCAGAATCATTCTCTGCACCATCAGGGCCAACCGCAGGAGTATCCTCAGCGCCCATATCAGGCATATTGCTTTGACCGTCAGCGGTCAGCACCATTTTTTCAGCGGTTTCTGTAACCGTTTCTGTTTCGGTTTCAGCCTGCTGACTTTCTTCCGCCATGGTGTCTGGTTTGGCTGGCATTGGCTGAGTCAGGAACCAGATATAGCCACCAGCAACAAGCAGCAGAAGTGCAAGAACCAGTACCGCGATTTTAAGTGGCGACCCGATAATTGAACGAATGATAATTTTTCTTTCCACTTTGCGTTCCCCTAACGCCATTATCGCTCCCGGTAGTTCAGGAACCATTCTGGCCTGCTTACGAACTCTTTTCTTCTCATCCTCCCCGTGAACATACTTCAGCACTAAAAGCTCGAGAAACTTAGCAGCTTCATCTTCTCTAAGTGCTTCTATCTCAAGGGAGATCGGTTTTAACTCTTGTCCATAGCTTAACCGAGAAAGAACCGGGTCTAAACTATTTCTGTTCGAAAACAAGACAATGTTTATATTCCAGGAAGGAATAGCCTGCGCTTCAAGAACCAGAGTCCATAATTCTGCAAGCAGGGTTCCGCTCAGCAGATGAGCATCATCGACAACCAGCACCAAGTCGCAAGCGGCATCTCCGACCATGCGGGCAAAGCTTTCAATGACAGGATCGCTTTCGTTGAAAAGGGGATTTGCCACCACCTGATTCAGCAGAATAGCGCGTCTCTGCTCATCAGACTGATTAGGGTGGCACATAAGGAGTGCCTGATTTTTATCCTGAGAATAGGCTTCCAGAAAACGCTGGGCGATCCAGGTTTTGCCACAGCCTTCAGGGCCGGAAAGGTTGATGAGATTTGACCCGAAACGACTCAGAAGCCTTAGCCTCTCTAGTAATTCAATCTGTGAATCTAAATCCAAGACTCGTAATTCGTGGGCAAAACTCATCAAATAACCCTGTTTTTATTTAGTTACGACAAAAATCGATGGCTTCTTCTATTATATTAGCAGGTACATCGGCAACCACCTCAGCAGTTCCGATATTGGTAGGAAGAACCAGACGTAACTGACCTGAAAGTACTTTTTTATCGCGCATCATATGCTTCATAAAGTCATCAAATGACATAGACTCAGGCGTATGTGTCGGCAACTTCGAACGCTCAAGCAGTGCCTTGATTCGCTCTACCTGCTCGGCGGAGATATAGCCTTGCAGCTGTGCAGTTTTAGCCGCCATTACAGTACCTGATGCAACCGCTTCTCCGTGCAGCCACTTACCATAACCCAGTTCTGCTTCAATCGCATGACCAAAAGTATGACCCAGATTCAGTAATGCTCTGATTCCCGACTCTTTTTCATCAAGGTTGACCACTTCAGCTTTAATTGCACAGCAGCGGGCAATGGCGTAAGTCAGCGCCTGCTCATCCAGTGCGTACAGCTTGTCGAGGTTCTCTTCCAGCCAGTCAAAGAAGTCTGCATCATAAATAATGCCGTACTTAATCACTTCTGCGATACCGGCAGCGAACTCTCTTTCCGGCAGGGTCTTCAGGCAGTGAATATCTATGGTGACGGATTTAGGCTGATAAAAAGCACCAATCATGTTTTTACCCAGCGGATGGTTCACCGCCGTTTTACCACCAACAGATGAGTCAACCTGCGAAAGCAGAGTGGTTGGTACCTGAATAAAATCAACGCCACGCTGATAACAGGCAGCAGCAAAGCCCACAAGATCACCGATAACACCACCGCCCAGTGCAACTAATACAACATCGCGGGCGTAGTTACCTTCAATCAGGTAGCTCTGAATTTTTTCAAACTCTTCAAGATTTTTGTACTGCTCACCGTCCGGCAGTTCAAGCACTGACACTTCACAGCCTAAAGCTTTAAGTTGTGTTGTGATCTTTTCAGCGTATAGAGGGGCAACAGTAACATTACTGATTACTACTGCTTTTTTCTTAATGGATAAAGAAGAAAAATGCGCCGGGTTATCAAATAACCCAGCGCCGATTGAGATTGGGTAGCTGCGCTCACCAAGATCGACCGTTATCCGTTCCATGGTTTGCTCTCCTGATAATTGAACTTAATGTTCTTCTATCATTTTTACGATCTGGTTGGCTACTACTTTTGCACTTTGATCATCGGTGCGTACAGTATAATCCGCTACTTCCTCGTACAGAGTATTACGCTCACCTGCCAGTCCTTCCAGCACTTCACGAGGGTTATCAGTCTGTAGTAACGGGCGCTTTTTATCGCGGTTAGTACGAGCCAGTTGTTTCTCAATAGTTGTTTCCAGGTATACAACGATACCACGAGCAGAAAGACGGTTACGGTTCTCTTTACTTTTTACTGAGCCACCACCGGTTGCCAGTACAATACCCTGCTTTTCTGTCAGGTCGTTAATAACAGTTTCTTCGCGTTTGCGGAAACCGTCTTCACCTTCAACATCAAACACCCATGCGATATCTGCGCCGGTGCGCTCTTCGATAACTGTATCGGAATCCAAAAACTCCATATGCAGTTGTTGAGCAAGGTGTCTACCTATTGTGCTTTTGCCAGCCCCCATAGGGCCAACAAGAAAAATGTTACGTTTCTCAGCCATGTTCAGCATCAATTTACAGCGTTAATTCAATGACATCGCCACCAGTTTTGTCCAGGAAGTCTCTGCTCCTGCGCTTCTGTGGCACCTATTCCTCACCGATATTTCGTGATAAGACCCGAAATTATCTAGATCTGCCAGGTGTATTGCAACTATATTTTGAAGGCAATTCGTAATTCCTTTTAAAACCAACTCGCAGAGGTAAGTAATCCACTGTTAAACAAGCGACTTTTTATCTATCCCTCAATCACTTTTGGCGTGACAAAAATCAGCAGCTCACTTTTTCTCAGATTTTCATAGCTACGGCGAAACAGGTGGCCCAAAACCGGCAAATCCCCCAGCACGGGAACCTTATTCACCGTATTTCTTACATCATGCTGGTATATTCCCCCAAGCACGACTGTCTCACCGTTATTTACCAGAACCTGAGTACCGATCCGCTGTGTATCGATAGCAACCGCCTGGCCAAGCCCCGTTTTAACCACCTCTCCCGGCTTATCCTGAGATACCTGCAAATCCAGAATCAGTTGATTATGCGGGGTAATCTGAGGTGTCACTTTTAAGCTCAGTACCGCTTTCTTAAAAGAGACGGAAGTGGCACCACTTTCGGCAGCCTCCAGGTAGGGAATCTCTGTCCCCTGCTCAATATAAGCCGGCTTTTTATTGGTGGTAATAAGGCGCGGCGTGGAAATAATTTCCGCTTTGGACTCAGCCTGCAGTGCCGACAGTTCAAGGTCAAGCATCAGATTACTGAGCTTCCCGATAGAAAATGCGATCCCGGCCGCCTGCGGATTTGCTACCCCGAGATTCACGTTCAGCAGTTGTTCAAGAGTGTCAGATTCCGGAGGTTCAGGATTAGCCAGCGCATGATTCCCCTGCAAAGAGCCGCTGGTAATAAAGCCGTCATCAACACTGGTAATTCCCCAGCGGACACCAAGCTCTTCAAGATCCCCTTCACTGACCGTCACCAGTCTGGCTTCTATCTGAACCTGCTTTACCGGTATATCAAGCGACCTCACCAGCTTCTCGGTTTGATTAATATTTTTGATAAGATCTCTGATAATCAGAGTATTGGTGCGTTTATCCACTGAAATGGCACCGCGGGGGGAAAGCAGACTGGTCACACTGTCGCCGGCTATCATTGCCGCCATATCTTCCGCATCGGCATAGCTGAGCGTCACTATACGCGATTGCAGCTCCCCCAGCTCTTCTGCCAGACGGTACTGCTCCAGCTCCTTCTGCCTCCGAAGTTCAAGTTCAGCCAGAGGAACGACCATTATCACCCGGCCATCCACAACCTGACCAAGATCCTTGGACCGGAGAATTATCTCCAGCGCCTTTTGCCAGGTAATACCATCCAGCCGCAGGGTAATATTGCCGGTCACGGAGTCAGAAACCACGATATCAAAGTCATGACATTGCCCCATTAATTGCAGCACGCTGCGGATGGAGATGTCCTGAAAATCATAAGAAACCAGCTTATGTTCAGGATGACAGGCGGGAGTTGCCAGGGATATCTGAGAGAAAACAAACAAAGCAAATACCGTCAGGCGACGGAAGTATAGGGTCATAGGTTATCCTGTCTGAAGTTTAAGTTATTGAACGGCAAGCTTCACATCCCTTTTCTGCCAGCAAGCTGCACCATCAGAAACCAGCTCACTGGCCAGGAGATACTCGGTAGTAATTTCGGACACAAGCGCACCACTGCTGCCAATCACCCGTCCTTTGCTGACAATTTCCACAAGGCCATCCGGAGCCTGCAACAGAGCCACCAAATGATCTTCCTTTCCCATCAAACCTTTCACCCTTAGCTCATGCGCCGGATACTCTGCAAACAGCTCTGGTAGCCGTTCCTGAGGGGGCCTATCACAGATAACCTGTTGCGGGTCCGGTTCGGCCTCAACAACCGGCAGACCGGCGCTAAAAAAGGGAACTCTGCTGCTTTGAGCCGTGTAGGGAACGGTTTCAGAATAAGGCAGGCTAAAGGACTCTCCGGGGACAGCCCCCGGCAAGGCCGGATTTTGTTCTTCAGGATCAAACTGATAAAGACAGGCTTTTGCGATAAACCGAACTTTCTGACTATCGGCATTCAGCCTTTCTATGCGCACATTTTGCAGATGTACGATTTTCGGCAGTTCTGAAACGGACTGAACAAACTTCCCCAGCTGATGATAGTTTCCGGTCAGTTCAAAATTGACGGGGTACTTAATCAACCCCGCACTATTTTTTGCCTGGCCTGATTCAATCTTCTGCAATAACAGCTGATGCCTGAATGCCATCTGGCTGAGAGAGGTTGGCAGAGCGGCAAGCTCACTTTCACCGATAAGGCGGGTGGACTGTAAACGGTAATATTTTTGCGCTTTCAGCAGCGAGGCTCCCAGTTCAGAGAATAACGCTTCCCTTTTCCCGGCTATCAGGTTATCCACTTTAAGCTGAGCCTGTTGCTGCTTAGCGGTTTCCAGCTCCTGAATCTTAGGATACAGATAAACTCCGGAAGCAATCGCCTGGATAAAAACAAACAGCAACACCAGAAACACCAGCTGATGCTTTAAAGGCCATTCTGCGGCCTCTTCCAGATTTATATGCGCTAACTGGCTGATATTCACTCTGCTCCCCCCTCCGTTTCTTCATCGCTGATAAGCCGGAGAGACAGCTCAAACTTCTGCGATTGAGCCAGCATGCTTCCCTCTTTACGAGCAATGGCATCGGTTTTCACCTCAGCAAAAAGCCCGGACTTTTCAAGCTCGGTGATAAAGCCTTTCAGCGCTTCACTCCCTTTGCTCGCTCCCTTTATTTCCACCCGGCCAGCGCTGACATTCAGCCTGTCTAAATGCATATTTTCCGGCACAGAGAAGGCAAGCAGGTTCATCAGGCGGGTCAGGTTATTGGTTTTATCCTTAAGGTCAGAAATCAGATCTGACTTACGCTTAACTTCTTCCACAAGCGCAGAGGTAACTTCAGCCTGTTTTTTCTTCTCCTGATACTGCTGCGTTAACTGCTTTAATACGGCTATCTCTCTGCCTCGCAGTTCAGTTTCTCCATCTATATATTCAGCCGCTATCAGCTGACAAACACCGGCAAACATCAGTGTCAGAGTAAATAAACGCCAGTAACGCTTTCGGTGCGCTGTTCTTTGAGTTTCCCGCCAGGGAAGCAGGTTAACAGGAGGAATCATACTGACCTCCGCTCCAGCCAGCGGCTCTTAGGGCAACCCCTAACGCACTGCAATAGCAGGCATCATCTTCCGGCAACTGCCCCTTCGCACCTTCATTTTTAATAAGACTAAAAGGACGGAGAGTCACACATCTGAATGTTAGCTGTTCCGACAGCCTTTCCGGTAAACCGGCAATGGACGCGCCACCACCACACAGCATCATTTCCGGCGGTCCGGTTGATGAGTCCGGCGAATAATAGAGCTGGATTTGCCTCTGAAGATGCTCAGCCAGAGACTGAGTGAAGAGAGCAATATTTTCAGCATCTGCCCCTCTGAGCTCATCAGTGCCAAAGGCGATGTTTTTATGAAATGGTTTCTTGTCCGGCGTGAAACTGCATAGCGTCGTTTTGGTTTTACCTATATCAAGCAACATGCGGTTTGCCAGGCCCGGTTTATCCTTTGCTAATATCAGGACCTGCAGCAGAGAATAAGCCTGACTATCCATCAGAATCAGTTTTAAGCCTGCTTCTGAAACCGCGCTGATATAGCTGTCGACAATATCTTTTCGGGTTCCGTGTACCAGATATTCGGTACTTTCTTCCCTTATACTCCCGGAAGACCCGGCAACCTTCATAAAGTCCAGAGATAAGCTATCTGCTGAAGTCAGCGATTGCCTTGAAAATGCCTCATAGATAGCCATCTCTTCTTCACAAACATCAAGCTCGCTATCCACGCTGACATTTTTGCTGATAACGCAGTCGTCCGGCAGCAGAACTGCTACGCGGTGGCAAAAAAGGGGAAGTTGTTTTTTCAGTTGATTTAATTTACTGACAATCTGCTGATGATCGACTTTATGACTATCGGTATAAATAGCACTGGTTAAAATTAGCTCATTGCTGCCGATAAGAGTAAACTCTTTGTCCACGAGTCTGACAGTAACGGTTTTAATGCTTTGGTGGCCGATATCGATACCAGTAACGATAGAACTTCTCATTAATTCAGACTCCGAAGATGATTAATTTGCGATAAATATGAATTTATTATTTTCAGAAAAGGTTTACCCAGAGCTATGTGTTAAGCTTGCAGGTAAATGTAGCAGCGTTTAGAAGTTAGCAGCCTCTATTAATCAGGGATTATCCGGTGAAGTTCATAAAGTACTTATTAGTTTTTTCAGTGATTTGCATCATTCTTGGAGTGGGGACAATTATTGGTTTTTACTATTATGTAAAACCAGAGCTTCCGGATGTAGCAACGCTGAAAGATGTTCAGTTACAGACACCTATGCAGGTTTACAGCCGCGACGGCAAACTGATTGCCCAGTTCGGTGAAAAGCGCCGTGTACCTGTTACCTATGATGAAATCCCTCAACAGTTAATTGATGCTCTGATCGCAACAGAAGACAGCCGCTACTACAGCCATCCGGGTATCGACCCCATAGGTATTGTCCGTGCCGCCTTTGTTGTTGCCATTTCAGGTTCAGCCAAACAGGGCGCAAGTACCATCACTCAGCAGTTAGCCCGGAACTTCTTCTTATCCAATGAGAAACGGATTATGCGTAAGATTAAGGAAATCTTTATCGCAGTCCATATCGAACAGCTGCTGACAAAAGAAGAGATCCTTGAACTCTACATTAATAAGATTTTCCTCGGTTACCGCTCCTATGGCTTTGGTGCTGCCTCACAGGTTTACTTCGGCAAAGAGCTGAATGAGCTGACGTTGAGCCAGATAGCAACACTGGCAGGTATGCCAAAAGCACCTTCAACCATGAACCCTATCTACTCGATAGAAAGAGCAACTGTGCGCCGCAATGTGGTTTTAGGCCGTATGCTGTCTGAGAACTACATTACTCAGGAAGAGTATGAACTGGCAAAAGCAGAGCCTCTTGACGGTCATTACTATGGCGCTGAAATTCAGCTGCGTGCGCCGTATATTGCCGAGATCGCCCGCGCCTGGATGCTGGAACGTTACGGTGAAGATGCCTACACATCCGGTATGAAAATTTATACCACGCTGGATTCTAAGCTGCAGAACGCAGCAAAAACAGCCACGGTCAAAAACCTGCTAAGCTACGACGAAAGACACGGTTACCGCGGTGCTGAACAGGAAGTATGGACCGAAGGTAAGCCTGCTCTGTCCGAAGATGAAATGATCAAACATCTTCGCAAGCAGCCAACTTATGGTGATTTGCGTCCGGCAATTGTTACCGGCGTATCCGAAAAGGCTGCTCGCGTACTGATAAAAGATATCGGCTCAGCTCAGATTGAGTGGGACGGAATGAAATGGGCTCGCCGCTTTATTACCGATGAAAAACAGGGGCCGGCTCCTGAAAAAGCCTCTGACATACTAACAACGGGTGAGCAGATCTGGGTCCGCCATCTGACAAAAACTCCGGTTGAAACCACTTATAATGAAGAGCCACAATTTGCCTACACCTGGAAACTGAGCCAGGTGCCAAATGCCAACACCGCATTTGTCGCTATGGATCCGGAAAGCGGTGCCGTACTTTCAATGGTGGGCGGCTTTAACTTTGTTCACAGTAAGTTTAACCGTGCAACTCAGTCTATCCGTCAGGTAGGTTCAGGTATCAAGCCGTTTATCTATTCTGCCGCTCTGGATCACGGCATGACTCTGGCTTCTCTGGTGAACGATGCACCAATTAACCAGTGGGACTCCAGCATGGGCACGGCGTGGAGACCGAAAAACTCACCACCGACTTATGTTGGTCCTGCCCGTCTGAGAATTGGTCTGGCACAGTCTAAAAACGTAATGGCTGTGCGCGTACTGCGTCAGGTTGGTCTTGATGAAACCAGACACTACCTGACCCGCTTTGGTTTTGAAGAGGACAAACTGCCACGCTCTGAAACTATCGCTCTTGGTGCAGGCAGCTTAACACCGGTTAAACTGGCTCAGGGCTATTCTGTATTTGCTAACGGTGGTTACTATATCGAGCCTTACTATATTGACCATGTGGAAACCCCGTTTGGTGAGCTGGAATACCAGTCCAACCCTATGGTTATCTGTCGTGAAAACTGCCCGGAAACAGAGCTGCCAAGTCTGGAACTGCCTGTGGAAGAGGTGGCAGAGCCTGAGCCGGAAAAAACCTATAAGTTCGACACTGAACTGGCTGAAAACGAAGCCGATGTTGCTGAGCCTTCATTGTCAGAAGACACTGACGCAAATAGTGAGTTCGCACTTCGCTATGCGCCTCAGGTGATTTCCGAGCAGACTGCATTCCTGGTAAAAGAGATGCTTTACAGCAACGTCTGGGGTGGCGGTAACTGGTCTGCCGGTACGGGCTGGAACGGTACGGGCTGGCGTGCGCAGAAGCTGAAACGTCGCGATATCGGTGGTAAAACAGGTACAACCAACGACTCAAAAGATACCTGGTACAACGGCTATGGTCCGGGAATTGTGGCAACGGTCTGGGTTGGTTTTGATACTCACGACCGTAAACTTGGCCGCACCAGCAAAAACGCTAACCTGTCTAAAGATGAACAGCATCCAGGTGGCGAAGCTGGTGCGAAAACCGCTCAGCCGGCATGGGTCGACTTTATGAGAGTGGCTATGGAAAACGTCCCGGAGCAAAAGAAGGTTGTTCCGAATGATATTGTCAGAGTAAGAATAGACAGCGAAACCGGCCTTCTTACCCGCAAGTCAGGAAGCAGCACAATGTTTGAATACTTCCGCAGGGGCACAGAGCCGAAGGAGTTTAGTGAAGACAGTACAGGCGATGACCTGAATCTCTACTCCAATGGCGGAGACGCTGGCGAAGAGTCGCTGTTCTAATGTAAAAAAGAGGGCATCAAGTTGATGCCCTCTTTTTTATCCTTGTTTTTCTTGCCTGTTAAAGTTCAACATAACCGGCAATAACCTTAGCCAGTGCTTCAAATCGCTTTCTCAGCGGAGAGCCGGGGCGGTATGCCAGTACAATCTTCCTGGACGGAACCGGTTCCATCGCTTCCAGATAACAAACCCCGTCTTTTTTCTTCTCTGCTGGGACAGAAAGCTGAGGAAGCAGTGTCATGCCACTTCCAGCGGCAACCATATTTCTCAGCGTTTCCAGACTGGTTGCCTTAAAGCGCTCATCATCTTTCGCACCGGCAGCAAAGCAGTAACCCAGAGCCTGATCACGCAGACAGTGTCCCTGCCCCAGAGATAGCACGGTTTTGCCGTTTAGCTCATTCATATGAATTTTGTCTTTCTCAGCCCATGGGTGATCGCAGGATACGGCGATACACAAAGGCTCATCGTACAGTTCCAGCTCAATAAAAGGCTCTGTCTCTTCTACAGCGGCAAGTACCAGACAATCCAGCTTCCCCTCTTCCAGTTGGCGAACCAGCTGATGTGTCTGAGCTTCATGCAGGAAAAGTTCAAGATCAGGAAAATCCTCTTTCAGACCGGGAACGATTTTTGGCAGCAGATAAGGGCCAACCGTAGGGATAAAGCCGATATGCAGCGGACCACTCATCTCTTTCCCCTGAAGACTGGCCATTTCAGTAAATGTCTTAATTTCCTTCAGGATCCGCTTTGCCTGCTCAACCATCAGAAGCCCGGACTCGGTAAACAGGACCCGTCTGCTGCTTCTCTCCAGCAGCGGAGCACCAAGCTCATCTTCCAGTTTGCGGATTTGGCCGCTAAGCGTTGGCTGGCTGACAAAACAAGCCTCTGCCGCTTTACGAAAATGCTTATGTTCAGCCAGTGCCACAAGGTATTCAAAGTCACGAATATTCATACTAAATTCCGACCACATAGATATTGACTATCGTTACTATAGTATCAAACGATTAGAGCTATCAACGATTTTTTTTAATAATAGTCCCAACGAAACAGAGATAAGACTTCTACACTAAATTTGAAGCCAGCTGGCTTAACTAAAAGGATAAAGATTATGTTTACATCTAAAGAAGGTCAGGCAGTTCCACAGGTAACTTTCCCAACTCGTCAGGGCGATGCATGGGTTAATGTAACAACAGATGAACTGTTCAAAGACAAAACCGTTATCGTATTCAGCCTTCCGGGCGCATTCACACCGACATGTTCTTCAAGCCATCTGCCGCGTTACAACGAGCTGTTCCCGGTATTTAAGGACCACGGCGTTGATGAAATCCTGTGTGTATCGGTAAACGACACCTTCGTAATGAACGCATGGAAAGACGACCAGGAAGCAGAAAACATCACTTTCATTCCTGATGGTAACGGTGACTTCACTGACGGCATGGGCATGCTGGTTGATAAAGCAGAACTTGGTTTCGGCAAGCGTTCATGGCGCTACAGCATGTTGGTTAAGAACGGCGTGGTAGAAAAAATGTTTATCGAACCAAACGAGCCGGGCGACCCGTTCAAGGTTTCAGACGCTGACACTATGCTTGGTTATGTTGCACCGGAGTACAAAGTGCAGGAATCCATCACGGTTATCTCAAAACCAGGCTGTCCTTTCTGTGCCAAAGCGAAGCAGAACCTGATTGATAACGGCCTTGCATACGAAGAAGTGGTTCTGGGTAAAGATGCAACAACAGTCACTCTGCGCGCAATTACCGGTAAAACAACGGTTCCTCAGGTGTTTATTGGTGGTGAGTATATTGGGGGAAGCGAAGAGCTGGAAGCTTACCTGAATAAGTAATATCTCATTCGGTGCGTAGTTCTGGGAACGGACTGCGTCCTATAGGCCCTGGCCCCTGGGAAATCCCAAGGGTTCAGGGCTAAAAGCTGATTAACCTTCTAAGTTATCCAAAACATTCCAGAACTCCTGACTTAAGAGAACAAAAACCATGAAAAAGATTAACGTTGATGTTGCCGTAATTGGTGGCGGCACAGCCGGGCTAGGCGCTTACCGTGCTGCAAAAGCACATACAGACAATGTAGTAATGATCGAAGGTGGTCCGTACGGAACAACCTGTGCCCGTGTTGGTTGTATGCCTTCTAAGCTTTTAATAGCAGCAGCTGAAAGTGTTCACCAGATCGAAAAAGCACCGGGCTTTGGTGTTTACCCGCAGGGCGATATCCATATCAACGGCCGTGAGGTGATGGACCGCGTAAAGAGAGAACGTGATCGCTTCGTTGGCTTTGTTCTTGAAGGTGTGGATGAGATTCCTGCAGAAGATAAAATTGCCGGTTACGCGAAGTTCATTGATAACAATACGCTGATTGTTGATGATCATACTGAAATCTCGGCAGAGCGTATTGTTATTGCTACCGGATCCCGCCCTGCCTATCCGGCGGTTTGGAATGAGCTTGGCGATCGTCTGATTATCAACGACGATGTTTTTGAGTGGGATGACCTGCCGGAGTCCGTGGCGGTATTTGGTCCGGGCGTTATTGGTCTTGAGCTTGGTCAGGCACTTCACCGCCTGGGTGTGAAGGTAAAACTCTTTGGTCTTGGTGGCCAGGTTGGCCCACTAACGGATCCGGAAGTGATGGACTATGCAGGTAAAGCCTTCAGCGAAGAGTTCTATCTGGATGCCGATGTAAAAGTGGAAAGCATGAAGCGTAAAGGCGATAAAGTTGAGATCATGTTTATCAATAAACAGGATGAGCTTGAAACCTTTGAAGTGGACTATGTGCTTGCAGCAACAGGCCGCAGACCCAACGTTGATAAACTTGCTATCGAAAACACCAGTATCGAACTGGATGAGCGCGGTGTGCCGGTTGCGGATCACTATACGCTGCAGACATCAGCAGCCAACATCTTTATTGCCGGTGACGCAAGCAACCAGATCCCGCTTCTGCATGAAGCTGCTGATCAGGGACGTATCGCAGGTGATAACGCAGGCCGCTACCCTGATATTAGAGCCGGATTACGCCGCTCAGCGATATCTGCTGTCTTCTCTGACCCGCAGATTGCTATGGTTGGTGAAACCTACCGCCAGATTACACAGCGCCTGGGCACATGTGGCTGTTTTGCAACAGGCGAGGTTTCATTCGAAAACCAGGGCCGCTCCCGTGTCATGCTGCGAAATAAAGGCATACTTCACGTATACGGCGAACAGGGTACAGGCCGGTTCCTTGGTGCTGAAATGATGGGACCAAACGCAGAACACCTTGCGCACCTGCTGGCATGGGCACATCAGAACAAGATGACCATTTCGGAGATGCTGGATATGCCTTTCTACCATCCGGTAATCGAAGAAGGTGTCCGTACAGCGCTTCGCGACCTGAATGCGAAACTGCACTTAGGGCCTGAAATGATTAAGCATTGCCTGGATTGCGGGCCTGGTTGTTAAGCAGCTATCAGCCTGACTCTTACACACAAATACTAAGGTGGCCAAAGAACGGTTCTCCCCCTTGAGTAATAAAGCCTAATTGGTTGATAAAGCTAATAGAAGGGGGAGTTAGAGGGGGTTGGTTATACAAAGATTAACTAAATCGTAGAACCTTAAGCCTCTAAGCAGCAACCCCTCCTAACCTCCCCTTGGATGTAACTTCTTCTAAAAACCAACCTGTTGTGTCTAAGGGGAGGAACTTTTCTCTGCCCCATTAGACTTGCGTATAAGAGTCAGGCTATCAATAGCTTGCCGCCTCTTTAGTTGGGTACAAGCTTTTTTACATTTGGATTCTGTTGTATTGCTGCTCATTTATACCTTAGTGCTCAAAACTGCTGAAAGCTGACGGCTGACAGCTGAAAGCTCAATAAAAAAAGGTTACTCTTAATCACTTCCGCCAAATAAAAACAAAAACATATGCAAGATAAACACGGGCTGCTTACCTCTCCAATATCACTGGTGCTCCGCCAAATGACCGTACCTATGGTTTTTGGCATGGTTGCCATACTGCTGTTTAATCTTGTGGATACCTTCTTCGTTTCTCTGCTGGGCACCCAGGCACTGGCGGCGATCAGCTTTACCTTTCCGGTGACCTTTGCGGTTAACTGTATCACCATGGGAATTGGTGTCGGGTTATCAAGCTGTATCGGCAGGTTGTTGGGGCAAAACGAACATCATGGCGCTGCCAGATTTGCCTCCCACGGAATACTGCTGGCTATTGCATTAATCTCCTTAGCCTCTTTGGCCGGGTTATTAACTGTCGAGCCGCTGTTTCTTTTGCTCGGAGCCGAGAGCCAGCTGCTGCCTCTGATTAATGATTATATGCTGATCTGGTATCTGACCATTCCCCTCCTGGTTATCCCAATGGCAGGCAATGCGGTGATCAGAGCCACGGGAGATACCAGAACACCCGCCAAGATTATGATTCTTGCAGGCCTGATCAACGGCCTGCTGGATCCCCTGCTTATCTTCGGCATCGGCCCGTTTCCTGAGCTGGGCATTCAGGGCGCAGCCATCGCCAGCGCGGTAAGCTGGTTAGGCGCTCTATGCTGCTCGCTGTATCTGCTTATCAAACGGGAAAAAATGCTGGCACCGCCAAGCCTGACATCCGTTGTTAAAGACTGGCAGCAGGTACTGAAAATAGGCGCGCCTGCCGGACTTTCCAGTGCAATGACCCCCCTATCCGGCGCAGTATTAATGAAGCTACTGGCAGGCCACGGCACCGCCGCGGTCGCTGCATACGGCGCGGCACAGAGAATTGAATCCCTTCTGCTGCTGGTGATTATGTCGCTGGCTTCCATCCTGACCACCTTTATGGCCCAGAACCTTGGTGCGGATAACCCTAAACGCAGCTTTAAAGCCCTGTTCTTAAGTATGCGCTTTTCAGTACTGTTCCAGCTTCTGATTTTTATAATGATGGTGCCGCTAAGCATCCCGCTCGCCGCCCTTTTCGGCCAGGAGCAGGAAGTAAATGATCTTATCTGGCTCTATCTGGTTATCGTCCCGGTCAGCTACGGTTTTCAGGGCATTATTATGCTGCTGATCAGCGCCCTAAACGCCATGCACAAATCGCTGAACGCATTTTACTGGAGTGTATTAAGGCTGTTTGTTTTCACCATACCGGCGGCCTGGATTGGCAGCGAACTGTATGAAGTGCAGGGGTTGTTTGTGGGGATTGCGGTTGGGAACATTGTAGGGGGAGGGCTTGGGTATTTTTATGCTTTGAAGCTTAGGGTGGAAAATTGCTAGGTTGCAGGTTGCAGGCTGACTCTTATACACAAGTTTAAGGAGCCAAAGAATGCTCCTCCCCTTAGTCTCGAAAGGCCGGATTTTCGAAGAAGTAACATCGAAGGGGAGGCTGGGAGGGGTTGTTTCTCATGGGTTTAAGTTTTGGTGGTTTAACCATGCATAGCATAATCAACCCCCTCTAACTCCCCCTTCTATTAGCTTTATCAACCAGTTAGGCCTTTCGCTCAAGGGGGAGAACCATTCTCTGGTCACTTTAATATTTGTGTATAAGAGTCAGGGTTACAGGTTATTTTGGAGATACGTACTTTACCTGTTACCTGTAGGACGAAGTCCGCGCCTGTAGCCTGTCGCCTTCAATTAAATCCCACTCCCATCAACCAGCGGTTCAGACTTACCATTAAATCGCTGGTCCATATCTTCTGAAGGCTTGTCTGAAGTTGGTCGGCCTACTATTTTCGCTGGAACACCAGCTACCGTAGTATGTTCCGGAACGGCCTGAAGAACCACTGAACCGGAGCCGATTTTGGCGCCAACGCCCACTTCGATATTACCCAGGATCTTAGAGCCAGCACCTATCATAACACCCTCGCGGATCTTCGGATGTCGGTCGCCACACTCTTTACCTGTACCACCCAGGGTTACGTTTTGCAGAATGGACACATCATCTTCTACGACCGCGGTTTCACCGATAACAATACCGGTTGCGTGGTCAAGCATGATGCCTTTACCGATGCGTGCAGCCGGGTGCGCATCTACCTGACAGGCAACGGAAATCTGATTCTGAAGGTAAGTTGCCAATGCAATACGTCCCTGCTTCCACAGATAGTTTGATACCCGGTAGCCCTGAAGCGCATGATAGCCTTTCAGGTAAAGCAGAGGGGTTGAGTACAGACCAACAGCCGGGTCACGGCTTACTGTTGCACAGATATCACAGGCAGCAGACTCGGTAATAGCAGGGTCATTGGCAAAGGCCTCTTCAACCACTTCCCGCACCGCCATTGCCGGCATGGATGCTGTCTTTAGCTTATTGGCAAGAATATAACTCAGTGCAGCGCCAAGGCTGTCATGCTTGATAATGGTGGCATGATAAAAACTCGCCAGCATAGGCTCCTGCTCAGCCTGCTCACGAGCTTCTTTTACAATTCTGCGCCATACATTGCACGGTTTACATTGTCCCATCTGTACTAACCTTTGTTTCTTTGTCTGCCTTCCGGTTTGCCATACCCACTTTCAGAGGGTCAGTAGATAGATATCGATAAGCAGACCGTCCTCGCCATGGATGGCGAGATCGAGCTACATGGATGTATTTATGCGTGTCTGTGTTCGATATCTGTCTGCTGGCCCGGACCGGGTCCCGTTATTAGTCTTCAGTCTTCTTATCCCGTGCAAGCAAGTCTCTTGCAGCAAGGCTGGCATCTTTACCCTGATATAACACCTGATAAATCTGGTCAACGATTGGCATTTCAACGCCCATACGCTGAGCCAGCATCCACACCTCTTTGGTGTTCCGGTAGCCTTCAACCACCTGACCAATTTCATCCTGTGCTACTTGTACATCTTTTCCCTGGCCAAGGGCAAGACCAAATCTTCTGTTACGCGACTGGTTATCGGTACAGGTCAGTACCAGATCTCCGAGTCCTGCCATACCCATAAAGGTCTCTGAGTGTGCACCTAATGCAGCACCAAGTCGCGACATCTCGGCCAGACCACGGGTAATCAACGCCGTTCTGGCGTTGGCACCAAAACCGATACCATCTGACATACCGGCACCAATCGCGATCACATTCTTAACCGCGCCGCCCAACTGCATGCCTGTGAAATCATGGTTGGCATACACGCGGAAGCTTTTGCTGCAGTGGATTTTTCCCTGCAGATCTTTAAGAAATTCACCATCTGGTGAAGCCACTGCAATTGCCGTCGGCATCCCCATTGCCAGCTCTTTGGCAAAGGTCGGCCCGGACAGCACCGCAAGCGGATACTTATCACCGATACAGTCGTAAGCTACATCCTGCAACAGACGGCCGGTTTCCGGCTCAAGCCCTTTGGTGGCCCAGCAGATACGGCTGTCCTCTCTCAGGAGAGGCTTTAGCGTATTCATTACGATACCAAACACATGGCTTGGCACCACAACCAGAATATCCCGGCTCGCTTTTACGGCTTTCTCAACATCTGATTCCACAATCAGGTTATCCGGAAAATCGACCCCCGGCAGAAACTCATTGTTACAGCGGTCAGCTTCCAGCCTCGCCATATGATCTTCTTCATGCCCCCAGATAACAACATTCGAGCCATTGCGCGCCAGAGATATTGCCAGAGATGTACCATATGAACCGGCACCAATCACCGTCATTTCAATCTCTTTTCCGTAGATTTCGTTACCGTCCGAACCTGTCATAGCCTTTCCTGATAGAGAGAAAAAAAATGCACATCGCACCAATTATAGATGCTCTGTGCATATATTAAGACTACATATAAAGTAGCCTTCAGCTAAATCTTTGCGATTAAGCGTCTGCTGCTTCTTCGCCTTCCTGAGCTGCCTGGTTTTGCAGGTAGTTCATGAACAGAGCATCGAAGTTAACTGGCGCAAGGTTCAGTTGAGGGAATGTACCCTTAACAACCAGGCTTGAAATAGTTTCACGAGCATAAGGGAACAGGATGTTCGGGCAGAATGCACCCAGGCAGTGTGCCAGCTGGCCTGCTTCCATTTGCTCTGCAGTGAAGATACCAGCTTGCTGAACTTCACACAGGAATGCTGTCTCTTCTTCGTTCTTAACTGTTACAGTCAGACGAAGAACCACTTCATACACGTTCTCACCCAGTTCACGGCTCTGAGTATCAAGATCCAGCTTCACATCTGGGTTCCACTCTTTCTGGAACATTTCTGGAGAGTTAGGAGTTTCAAAAGAAACGTCCTTTAGGTAGATACGCTGAATTGTGAAGTTCTGTTGGGTATCTTGAGGTGCTGCTTCAGCCATTTTGTAATCCTTAAATCTTTATATATACGATATTGGTTGCGCCGAGTGGCGCTGGAGTTTACTTCTTCTTGTTACCGCGAACTAACGGCATTTTTGCGTCTGACCATGACATCAGGCCGCCTTTAAGCAAGTAAACTTTTTCAAATTCTGCTTTAGCAAGCAGGTTTGCGCTCTCGTGAGCAGCCGTTCCTGACTTACATATCACAATGATTGGGTTAGCTTTGTGTTTTTCAAGGTCACCGAATGAGCCAGATTTAATATCTGCCGGTAAAACGTGAACTGAGCCTGCAATATGACCCTGCTTGAATTCATCCTTGGTACGAATATCAACCACTACACCATCTTCTTTATTAATAAAGTGAGTTAGTTCTGGTGAGGTAATCTCTTTGTAGCCAGCTGTTTTTGTTTTCACTATGTTTAAAACTAATGCAACAGCCAGACCCACCCAAAGAACGGATAGCATCATGTTGCCCTGAAAAAAGTCGATGTACTCTTGCATGTCCTGCACTCTTACTTATTTTTGCCCGGGCACTGTGCCCTAAGTCTGTCGAAGCAGTGAGTATAACGAGGAAGGAAGTATGATGCGAGTGGCGAAAGCAATTCTTAATAATAAATGGGAATGCGATCTTTGAAAGTTCACCTTCTCTATGGATTTAATTGGTAAAATGTTCTTTATTTGTTGAGAATTATTCGCAACAATATCCCATATAGGTCAGTTTCTGACTACACTTGTAGCTGTAATTTGTAACCGAGCAACAACGGATACCGATCATAATTTGATCTTACCCTACAGTTTTACCCTAAAAGTGTAGTAAAGTTACGCTAATTTTATTTTTGAAGTTAATTGGAATTTAACGAGGTTAATACTATGTCAGCTAAGAAGCCAATGGCTCTAGTGATTCTTGACGGCTGGGGACACCGTGAAGATACCGCAAACAATGCAGTTGCAAACGCAAACACTCCTGTACTGGACAACCTGTTTGCTACCCAGCCAAACACTCTGATTTCTGCTTCTGGCATGGATGTTGGCCTTCCTGACGGTCAGATGGGTAACTCAGAAGTTGGTCACACTAACATTGGTGCCGGCCGAGTGGTTTACCAGGACCTTACCCGTATCACTAAATCTATTGCTGACGGTGAGTTCGAGCAGACCCCTGCGCTTGTTGAAGCAATGGACAAAGCTATCAAAGCTGGTAAAGCTGTTCACCTTATGGGTCTTATGTCTCCGGGCGGCGTACACAGCCACGAAGACCACATCTACGCTGCAGTTGAAATGGCAGCTCACCGTGGCGCTGAAAAAATCTACCTGCACTGCTTCCTTGACGGACGTGATACTCCGCCACGTAGCGCTGAAGGTTCACTGAAGCGTTTTGACGAGCTTTTCGCTAAGCTTGGCAAAGGCCGTGTTGCTTCTATCGTTGGCCGTTACTACGCTATGGACCGTGACAACAACTGGGATCGCGTAGAAAAAGCTTACGAACTTCTTACTGAAGAAAAAGCAGACTTCACTTTCGATTCAGCAGTTGCTGCTCTTGAAGCTGCATACGCTCGTGAAGAAAACGATGAATTTGTTAAACCAACGGCTATCAAGTCAGAAGGCCAGGAATCTGCAGCTATCGAAGATGGCGACGCAGTAATCTTTATGAACTACCGTGCTGACCGTGCTCGTCAGATCACTCGTTCATTCGTTCCTGCATTCGACGGTTTCGAACGTGCTAAATTCCCTGCGATTGAGTTTGTAATGCTGACTCAGTACGCAGCAGATATCCCTCTGGCTATCGCATTCCCACCAGCGTCTCTGGACAACACTTACGGTGAGTGGCTGTCAAAGGCTGGCAAGACTCAGCTACGTATCTCTGAAACTGAGAAGTACGCTCACGTTACTTTCTTCTTCAACGGCGGTGTTGAATCAGAATTTGAAGGCGAAGAGCGCTCTCTTGTTGCTTCTCCAAAAGTGGCAACTTACGACCTTCAGCCTGAAATGAGCTCTGAAGAACTGACTGAGAAGCTGGTTGCGGCTATCAAGTCTGGCAAGTACGACGTTATCATCTGTAACTACCCTAACCCGGACATGGTTGGTCACACTGGCGTTTACGAAGCAGCTGAAAAAGCACTTGAAGCTGTTGACGCATGTGTTGGTAAAGTTGTTGAAGCTATCAAAGAAGCTGATGGCCAGATGCTGCTTACAGCTGACCACGGTAACGCAGAAATGATGGTAGACCCTGAAACAGGCGGTACTCACACTGCTCACACTAACCTTCCTGTACCACTAATCTACGTTGGTAACAAAGAAGTTGAGTTTGTTAAAGGCGGTAAACTGTCTGACCTGGCACCAACAATGCTAAGCCTGACAGAGATGGAAATTCCTGCTGAAATGACTGGTCAGGTACTGGTTAAGTAAGTTACGGCTTATTCAGATAGTTAACAACGCCAGCGTTTTCAAAACGCTGGCGTTTTTTTATCTGCTATTTTGGGTATACTGACTATCCGGGTTGGATAAGGTACTTGAGATACGCGAAGGATGACGCTTTTAAAATCAACAGCTTTCAGACATTTCTTCAGGAAACGACTCTCTGTTATTAGCTGTCTGTTTCTTTTCTGTTTTTCTCTGAGCACCTCTGCCAGTCAGGAAGAGCTCTCCGGGGTAAAAAGTGAGATATCCCGGCAAAAGAGCAGTTTGTCTTCCCAGCAAAAAGAGCTGAACGGCCTGCAAAAGGATCTGAAAAAGCACGAACTCTCCATCTCAAAGCTGGGCCAGGAAATAAAGAAGACCCAGGCCAAACTCAATAAAGCCAATAAGAATCTCAGCAAGTTCAACGGGCAAAAAGCAAAACTGGAAGCGCAGAAGGCCACTCAGACTGAAACCCTGGAAAAGCTGATCACCACCTATTACATCACCAAACGCCAGAACGAAGCCAAAGCACTGCTGGAATCAGAAAACGGTGAAGAAGAAGCTCGTATCAGTCAGTACTTCCAGCACCTTGCCCAGGCCAGAGCCAAGGCCATTGCAGAACTAGATAAAACCAGTAAACAGCTTGCGGATAAAAACCGCCAGCTTATCAACGAAAAAAACCAGATTGCTGATCTGCTTGCCCAGCAGACAAAAAAAAGAGACCAACTGACCAAAACCCAGAAGCAGCGTAAAGGCACGGTTGGTAAGATCCGCAAAAACATCTCAAGCAATAAGAACTATCTGGCCGAACTACAAAGAAACGAAACCCGCCTGAAATCCGAGATCGCCAAAGCTGCAAAACGAAGCGCTGTTCCTATGGACGGACTAAGCAGACAAAAAGGCAAACTGCCATGGCCACTTAAAGGCAAAATTCTGCACAGCTACGGCTCAAGACAGAGCGGCCAGGTGAACTGGAAAGGTATGGTAATCGACGCCTACTACGACCAGCCGGTGAAAGCGGTCTACTCAGGCACGGTCGTCTTTGCTGAATACCTCAGAGGATACGGCCTGGTGGTACTTCTGGACCACGGTAAGGGCGATATGACGCTTTACGGTTTTAACCAGACGCTGCTTAAAGTGGAAGGGGATAAGGTGAAAGCAGGTGAGACTATTGCGCTGGCCGGGGATACGGGGGGGCAGCCTGAGGCTTCGCTTTATTTTGAGGTTCGGAGGAATAGTAAGACGCAGAATCCTAGGAAATGGCTTACAAGATAAGGGCCCTGGGTTTCTCGGCCCTGGGCCCTGGGAAAAGACAATATTTGCGCTTCTGAAGGCTTATAACTCCGGAACAACTGAAGCTCCGACATCTAAACCTAGGGCCCTATAACCCAGGGCCCAGGGCCAAATATCAACCTTCCATATACCCATTAGGCATCTCAATCCGAGCCGCTCCCGACTCAACCGCTGCCAGCGCAACTGCCTTCGCTACGCGAGGAAGCAGGCGTGGGTCCATTGGTTTTGGAATGATGTAGTCATTGCCGAATTCAAGCTCAGAAACACCAGCAGCCTTCTTGACTTCCTCCGGTACCGGCTCTTTTGCCAGTTGGCGGATCGCTTCTACTGCTGCCAGTTTCATCTCGATGTTGATTTCACGGGCACGTACATCAAGCGCTCCACGGAAGATGAACGGGAAGCAGATAACGTTGTTTACCTGGTTCGGGTAGTCTGAACGGCCGGTGCCCATGATCAGGTCATCACGAACCTGGTGTGCCAGCTCTGGCTTGATTTCTGGATCAGGGTTTGAACATGCAAATACTACCGGCTTGTCAGCCATTAGCTTAAGCGCTTCTGGTGGTAGCAGATCCGGGCCTGATACGCCAAGGAACAGATCAGCACCGGTAATTACGTCTTCCAGTGTTCTCTTGTCCGTGTTGTTTGCGAAGTGCTTCTTGTGCTCTGTCAGTTCTTCACGGCGAGTGTGGATGACGCCTTTGCGGTCCAGCATATAGATCTTTTCACGCTGAGCACCACACTTGATAAGCAGTTCCATACAGGCAACCGCAGCAGCACCTGCGCCAAGACAAACGATGGTTGACTCAGAAAGCTGTTTGCCCTGAAGTTCAATCGCATTCAGCATACCGGCAGCAGTTACAATCGCAGTACCGTGCTGATCATCATGGAATACAGGAATGTCACAGCGCTCAATCAGACGTTGCTCAATCTCAAAACACTCTGGCGCTTTAATATCTTCAAGGTTGATTCCGCCAAAGGTATCTGCAATGTTCGCTACCGTATCAACAAACTCGTCGATTGTGCGGTGCTTAACTTCAATATCAATCGAATCAAGACCAGCAAAGCGTTTGAAAAGCAGCGCCTTACCTTCCATTACCGGCTTAGAAGCCATTGGTCCCAGGTTACCCAGTCCAAGAATCGCCGTACCGTTTGAGATAACCGCAACCATGTTACCTTTAGCTGTGTACTTATAAACATTTTCAACATTCTGCGCGATTTCACGAACAGGCTCCGCCACACCAGGGCTGTAAGCAAGGGCAAGATCTTCAACAGAGTCTGCCGGCTTACTCAGCTCTACAGAGATCTTTCCCGGAGTCGGATAAGCGTGATAGTGAAGCGCCTGCTGGCGAAATGAGTCTTGGCGGTTATCTTCGGACATACTGGGGTTACCTTGAATTGAGGAATATATAAAAAGGGCTAAATTCTAAGCGATATTGTTGCAACTTCCTATACCTAAAACGACTAGAAATGCATTCACACCAATAATTTTTATTTATTTTATTCAGTAAACGGATATTTTAGTGCATAAACGAGAAAAGGACGCTAATGCGTCCTTTTCAGATTCGGTATTACTAGAAAAGTAATTACTTCTTGCTAGATAGTGCACCGAAACGCTTGTTGAAGCGATCAACACGACCACCAGTATCAACGATACGCTGCTTACCAGTGTAGAATGGGTGGCACTTGTCACATACGTCCAGGTGGATAGTTTCTTTACCTAGAGTAGAGTTGAACTCGAAAGTGTTACCGCAAGAGCAAGTAGCTGTTACAGCTTTGTATTCAGGGTGGATACCTGTTTTCATGGGAAAACCTCATAATAGGCCGTGTCGCCATCCGATTCTAAGCCGGACACCACACGTATAGTCAAAAATAATAGTACGGTTTATAGCCATACCGTCAAGGCGCAGTATAGTAAAGAATACTGCTCTCAGGATCAACCGATTTGATAGTTTTTTCACCAATTATTTTGCGTATTAGATAATTACCCGAATTGGTATAAACTATTCCGACCTGAATTGACCAAGTAAACCTCTTTTTATGCGTCCGACCATAGCCCGGGTAGCCCTTCCGGTCCCCCTGGATAAACAGTTTGATTACCTTATTCAGCCTTATCAGTTTCCGGTTGTTGGCGGCCGGGTATCTGTGCCTTTTGGCAGACAGACACTGGTAGGTGTAGTGACGGCTATGGTGCACAAATCTGATTTTCCTGAAAGCCAGCTAAAGGCGATAAAAGAGGTTATCGACCTGAGCCCCATCTGGTCAGACTCTCTTTACGGATTACTTACCTGGGCCAGTCAGTTTTATCAGTACCCTCTCGGGGATACCTTTTCCAACGCACTGCCTACCGCCCTAAGAAAAGGTAAAGCGGCCGAGTTTGCCTCCATTGTAGAGTGGCAGATCACTGAAGAGGGCAAAAACAGGCTAATGGCAGGACTTGGAAGAGCGGTTCAGCAAGCTAAAGTCCTGCACCTTCTTGAGTCCGGTCCGGTATCACATCAGGTTATGCTGGAAGAAGAAGTTTCTTCATCAGTATTGAAAACACTGGAAGAAAAAGGCTTTATCTCCTCTTCAGAGATAAAGCCAAAGGTCACACCATGGCCTGACAATGTGGAAACGGGTCAGGATAAACCCAGGCTGAATACCGAGCAGTCCGTTGCTATCGCCACAGTAAACAGCAATAGTGCTTTTGGCTGCTACCTGCTTGAGGGCGTCACGGGCTCTGGAAAGACAGAGGTTTACCTGAACCTGATTAAACCTGTTCTGGAGGCGGGCAGACAGGCGCTGGTTCTGGTGCCGGAAATCGGACTTACCCCTCAGACAATTAACCGCTTTAAAAAGCGCTTTAATGTTCCGGTTACTGTTATTCATTCAGGTCTTAACGAAACCGAAAGGTTAAACGCATGGCTTTCTGCAAGGGATAAAGACGCAGGCATTGTCATCGGCACCCGCTCATCGCTTTTTACACCCTTTAAAGATCTGGGGATTATTATTGTTGATGAGGAACACGACGCCTCTTACAAGCAACAGGACAGCCTTCGCTACCATGCCCGCGATGTCGCCATTATGAGAGCGCACAAAGAGAATATCCCTATTGTGCTGGGCTCAGCGACACCGGCTCTGGAAACCCTGTATAACGCTAAAACCGGCAAGTACCACCATTTAACACTTTCCCGGCGGGCGGGCTCTGCCACACCTGCTACTCATAAGGTTCTGGATGTAAAAGGGCTCTATCTTGAAAGTGGCCTTTCCGCGCCTCTTATTGCTGAAATGCGAAAACACCTGAGTGCCGGGAACCAGGTTCTGCTGTTTTTAAACCGCAGAGGCTACTCCCCTGCCCTTATGTGTCATGAGTGCGGCTGGATTGCCGAATGCCAGCGTTGCGATGCGTATTACACCTACCACCAGAGCAGCAATGAGATCCGCTGTCACCACTGCGGCTCTCAGCGGGCGGTTATCCACCAGTGCAACAATTGCGGCTCTTCTCAGCTTGTCACTGTGGGTGTTGGCACAGAACAGCTGGAGACTCAGCTCTCCGCCCTGTTCCCGGAATACAAAACCCTCCGTATTGACCGGGACAGTACCCGAAGAAAAGGCAGCCTTGAGTCTGCCCTTGAATCCATAAGAAAAAACCAGTACCAGATCCTTATCGGAACTCAGATGCTGGCAAAGGGGCACCATTTCCCCAACGTGACACTGGTCAGCCTGCTGGATGTTGACGGCTCACTGTATAGCAGCGACTTCAGAGCTTCTGAAAGACTGGCTCAGCTGTTTATTCAGGTTGCAGGCCGGGCGGGAAGAGCCAGTAAGCCGGGTGAAGTGATACTTCAGACCCACCATCCGGAGCACTCACTGCTTCAGGCTCTGCTCTATAAAGGCTATGCATACTTTGCCGAAACCGCGCTGGAAGAGAGAAAAATGGCTGGTTTGCCTCCCTTTACCTTCCTCACCCTGTTCCGGGCAGAAGCCAATAAAAGCGAGCTGGTTGAGGACTTTCTGCGTCAGGTGAAGCATACCCTTGAGTCTCACCCGCTCTTCGACTGCTACTGCCTGACTCTGGGGCCTACGCCTGCGCCTCTGGCGAAGAAAGCAGGAAAGTCTCGCTGGCAGCTTATCCTGCAAACGCCGGGAAGAAGCCAGATGCAAAAACTGCTCTACAGCGCCAGGCCTGTGATAAATATGCTTCCTTCTGCGAAAAAGGTGCGCTGGTCACTGGATATCGAGCCTCAGGATCTCTCCTAATCAACAGGCGTACGGATTGGATTTCTGTCATGTGACAATAATCACAACTGGAATGTAAAATATGTTAATCTTGCCGTAATTTGGCGCAGCTCAAAAGCTTACACTAATCATCAATATATGAAATCAGTGTTAATTAATATAAATGCATGCCCAATAATAACGATTAACATGCCGGAAAGAGGGTATTTTCTATGGCGACAATGAAGGATGTTGCCCAGCTGGCTGGGGTCTCTACTGCTACGGTATCCAGAGCGTTAATGAATCCTGAAAAGGTTTCAGCCTCTACCCGTAAACGAGTCGAAGATGCTGTTATGGAGTCGGGTTACTCCCCCAACTCACTGGCGAGAAACCTGCGCCGCAACGAATCCAAAACCATCGTCACTATCGTCCCTGATATCTGTGATCCTTACTTCACTGAAATTATCCGGGGCATAGAAGATGCCGCCATGGAAAATGGCTATCTGGTTCTTCTTGGTGACAGCGGACAACAAAAAAACCGTGAAAGCTCCTTTGTAAATCTGGTATTTACCAAACAGGCAGACGGAATGCTTCTGCTTGGAACAGATCTGCCTTTCGATGTCAGCAAACCAGAACAGAAAAACCTGCCTCCTCTGGTTATGGCCTGTGAATACGCGCCTGAACTGGAGCTGCCCACTGTCCATATTGATAACCTGACCTCAGCATTTGAAGCAGTTAACTACTTAACCCAGATGGGGCATAAAAGAGTTGCCCAGATTTCCGGCCCGGAAAACGCGGCTCTTTGCCAGTTCCGCCATCAGGGATACCAGCAGGCTCTGCGCCGGGCTGGTATCACCATGAACAATACCTACTGCGTAAACAGTGACTTCAGCTTTGCCGGTGGCGCGAAGGCCTTAAGAAAACTCCTTGCTCTTCCTGAGCCGCCAACAGCCATCTTCTGTCACAATGACACCATGGCGATTGGTGCCATTCAGGAAGCGAAAAAGCTGGGCCTGAGAGTACCTCAGGATCTGTCCGTTGTCGGTTTTGATGATATTCAGTTTGCTCAGTACTGCGATCCTCCGCTGACCACCATCTCGCAGCCAAGATATGAAATTGGCCGTCAGGCCATGCTGATGATGCTGGAGCTGTTAAAAGGCCGTGATGTAAGAGCTGGCTCAAGGCTTCTGGAAGCGAATCTTGTGGTGCGTGACAGCGCTGCGCCACCAAGACTCTAGATATTCCCCTGAAAAATACACACACCCCAAAAGCGATGTATAATTTATGCATCGCTTCAGTTTTTCTGAATCCGATTGTCATCACACAACAAACTCGTTTAATATCCTTTTAGCTGGTAACTGTTTAGAAATAAAGACGTGGCAAACAGAGATTATGTAAAACGCGGTCAGGGCAGAAAGAAAAGCCCTACCCGTAAATATGCTTCACCAAGATTCCCCTGGTTAGCAACAATTTTAGCGGTACTCCTTGTTGGAGGGTTTGGTTATGGCCTCTATTTTCTGAGTTCTGACCCGGAGCCACCAAAAACCATTAAAGCTCCGGCATTAAGCAGCAAGGCAACTACCCAAAGCAAAGCGAAAAATAACAAGCCCCTGCCTCCGCCTCCTGAAGAGGAGTGGGAGTATGTGGAATCACTGCCGAAAAAGGAAATTGAAGTCCAGGCTAAAGAGCAGGTGGTTTCTAAGATCCCTTACATCATGCAGTGCGGTGCTTATAAAACACTTAAGCAGGCAGAAAGCCGTAAAGTGGATATCGCATTCCAGGGGATCAGCAGCAAGATCCGCAAGAAAGAAGGCAGCAACTGGTACCGGGTTGTACTTGGACCATATGCGCTGAAGCGGGATGCTGAGAAGGATAAGCATAAGCTGCAAAGAGCCAAGATTGAGCCTTGCGCAATCTGGAAAGAAGCTCAATAGCGCACAGCAAAGAGCAAAATAGACATACAAAAAAGCGAGATAGAAGAAATCTCGCTTTTTTGATCCTTGAATTCAGTTCTAAATATCCTCATATACTTTGCAATACACAAGTAAAATAAAGAGGTCTATCTCGTGACTACCATTGTATCTGTACGTCGGGACAACAAAGTTGTTATAGCCGGTGACGGTCAGGTTTCCCTGGGCAACACAGTAATGAAAGGCAATGCCAAAAAGGTTCGCCGCCTGTACAACAATAAAGTGCTTGCAGGTTTCGCAGGTGGCACAGCAGATGCTTTTACACTATTCGAGCGCTTTGAGGCAAAACTGCAAATGCATCAGGGCCATTTAACTAAAGCCGCTGTTGAGCTTGCAAAAGACTGGCGCAGTGACCGCGCCCTAAGAAGACTGGAAGCGATTCTTGCCGTTGCTGATGAAACGGCATCACTGGTCATCACAGGTAACGGTGATGTGGTTCAGCCGGAAAATGATTTAATCGCGATTGGTTCAGGTGGCAACTTTGCCCAGGCAGCCGCAACTGCTCTGCTGGAAAACACTGATCTGGATGCCCGTGAAATCGCGGAAAAATCACTGAAGATTGCCGGTGATATCTGCGTATTTACCAACCATCACCACACTGTTGAAGAACTTGAAATCGCAGCTGAATAAAGAATTGGGGAAGAACACATGTCGGAAATGACACCTCGTGAAATCGTTCACGAACTAAATCGTCACATTATCGGTCAGGATAAAGCAAAACGTTCAGTTGCCATCGCTCTTCGTAACCGCTGGCGCCGGATGCAGCTGGAAGAAGACCTGCGCGCAGAAGTCACACCAAAGAACATTCTGATGATCGGTCCAACCGGTGTCGGTAAAACAGAAATCGCACGCCGCCTTGCAAGGCTGGCAAACGCGCCATTTATCAAAGTTGAAGCCACCAAGTTCACCGAAGTGGGTTATGTGGGTAAAGAAGTGGAAACCATTATCCGCGACCTTACCGATGTAGCGGTGAAAATGACCGGCCAGCAGGCGATGGAAAAAGTAAAATTCCGCGCCGAAGAACTGGCTGAAGACCGCATTCTGGACGCGCTACTGCCACCTGCACGCGACGCTTGGGGTCAGAAAGAAGATCAGGGCGAAGATAACTCAAACACCCGTCAGATCTTCCGTAAGAAACTGCGCGAAGGCAAACTGGACGATAAAGAGATCGAAATCGACGTAGCTGCACCTCAAATGGGCGTTGAAATCATGGCTCCTCCGGGCATGGAAGAGATGACCAACCAGCTGCAGGGCATGTTCCAGAATCTTGCCGGTAATACCAAGAAAAACCGCAAGATGAAGATCAAAGATGCATTCAAGGCACTGACTGAGGAAGAAGCGGCTAAGCTGGTGAATCAGGAAGAGCTGAAAGAGAATGCCATCGAAAACGTGGAAAACCACGGCATCGTATTTATTGATGAGATCGATAAGATCTGTAAACGCGGTGAAGTTTCAGGCCCGGACGTATCCCGTGAGGGTGTTCAGCGTGACTTGCTGCCACTGATCGAAGGAAGCACGGTTTCAACTAAGCATGGCATGGTGAAAACTGACCACATTCTGTTTATCACCTCCGGTGCATTCCAGGTAGCGAAACCATCGGATCTGATCCCGGAACTTCAGGGCCGTCTGCCAATTCGCGTAGAACTTGAAGCCCTGTCTGTTGATGACTTTAAACGCATCCTGACGGAGCCAAGAGCTTCTCTGACTGAGCAGTACATTGCTCTGATGGATACAGAAAACGTTTCTGTCGAGTTTACCGAAGATGGTATTGCTCAGATTGCAGAGGCTGCATGGCGCGTGAACGAAACCACAGAGAACATTGGTGCTCGTCGTCTGCATACCGTTTTAGAGCGTCTGATGGATGAAATTTCCTTTGATGCAACAGAAAAATCAGGCAGCACTCTTACCATTAATGCGGATTACGTCAAAGCCCACCTTGGTGAGCTTGTGGAAGATGAAGACCTAAGCAGATTTATCCTTTAAAGGTTAATCCGTATCACAAAAGACAAAAAGCCCGCCTACCCCTTTTGGTGGGCTTTTTATTCCCTCCACTCTTGATATACTTGCATACACTATTTTCAGGTGTATCTAGTTAATGAATAAGTTAGTTTCCTTCTGGCTTGATGCCGCGAGACCAAAGACTCTCCCTCTGGCTTTTGTATCCATTATCTGTGGAAGCAGCCTGGCGCACGCCGATGGACAATTTTCCGCAGTCACTACATTTTTAGCCCTGCTGACAACCATGTTGCTGCAGTTTCTGTCGAACCTGGCAAACGACTATGGCGATGCAGAAAAAGGCACAGACAACGAAAACCGTCTTGGCGATATCCGTGGTATGCAAAAAGGCATCATATCCAGAAGTGATATGAAAAAAGCCATTATTGCTAACGTTATTCTGGCCATCGCTTCAGGCCTTGCCCTGATCTTCTACTCTCTCGACAGCCTGACCAATATTCTTATCTTTATCGGCCTGGGCCTGCTGGCGATTGTCAGCGCTATCGCTTATACCGTTGGCGGTAAAGCCTATGGCTATGTGGGCTTAGGCGATGTGGCAGTACTTCTGTTTTACGGCCTGCTTGGTGTGGGTGGCTCTTACTACCTGCAAACCGGCAGCATTAACCTTTCTCTGCTGACACCGGCTCTTGGCTGCGGCCTGCTGGCCGTTGGCGTACTTAATATCAACAATATGCGCGATATCGATAATGACCGCGAATGTGGTAAGTACACGGTTCCGGTAAGGCTTGGTGAAAAAAATGCCAAGTACTACCACCAAATCCTTCTATGGACTGCCTTTATCGCGTTCTCAGCCTACCTGCTGACCCAGCTCAGCAACACCTGGCTGATTATTCCGTTCCTTATTTCGGCCCTGTTATTAAGAAACCATGGCAAAGCCATACTGGCCACAGATCGCCCGGCGCAAATCGCACCTATGATGCCGGTAATGGTAAAATGCGCAGTAATTACTAACATTCTATTTTCGCTGGTGGTTGTAGCTCAAACTATGGTGAGATAATTGCGCCTTGTCATTGCAATGACTTAATGACCGGATATACTCGAATAAGAGTTAACCAGCTAATAGAAGACGGTTCATATGGAATACAATACTTCTGCACTATGTGATATTTACCTGGATCAGGTTGATGTTGTCGAACCTATGTTCAGTAACTTTGGTGGAAGCGCCTCTTTCGCCGGCCAAATCACCACAGTCAAATGTTTTGAGGACAATGGACTTATCCGCTCCATTCTGGAAGAAGACGGAGACGGTCGTGTTCTGTTAGTTGATGGTGGTGGCTCACTGAGAAAAGCCCTGATTGATGCAGAGCTGGCAGCACTTGCAGAAGAAAACGAGTGGGAAGGCATTGTTATTTACGGCTGCGTTCGCGAAGTCGACGACCTTGAAGATATGAACGTGGGTATTCAGGCTCTTGCTTCCATTCCTGTTGGTGCAGCTTCGCAAGAAATTGGCGAGATCGATGTACCGGTAAACTTTGGTGGTGTCACCTTCCTTCCTGAAGATTATCTCTACGCTGACAATACAGGCATTATCCTTTCTCAGGAACCATTAGATGCTAAGCTGGATATCGAAGAAGACGACGATGATTACGCGGAAGATCCGTTGGAAGAGATCGAGGAAGAAGAGAAGTAAATCAGCTATCAGCTATCAGCTATCAGCTATCAGCTATCAGCTATCAGCTATCAGCTATCAGCTATCAGCTATCAGCTATCAAAAAAGCTTGCCACTTATATAAAAAAGTTGGCAAGCTTTTTTATTGCTTAGAATGCACTCACGAGATAAAAGCCTGAGAACTTCCCCTCCTGAAAGCTGACGGCTGATAGCTGACAGCTCTTATTCAACATTTTCCATTTTGCCCAGCAGCGTGCGGATGCGCTCCTGCCATGCATCGTGCTCTTCGCGCATCTGCTGGTTCTGACGTTCCAGATCTTCGCGGCCTTCTTTCAGAGAGTTTGCTTCCGCTTCCAGTTGTCCGTTCTTCTCTTTTAACTCATCCAGTTCCATCTGAAGAAGAGTAATAGTATCAACTGCAGTCTGAACTTTTGCTTCTAGTTGTTCTAGCACTTCTAGCGACATTTAAACCTACCTTTTTGTAATTCTGCTGCGGTGCGTTGCACCCTTGTAAATATCTCTTATTCTACTCAGGCCTGAGCGGATAGCACTCCCTATCTTTACCAATTATGCCCGTATGCTCAAGTTTAAATCAGATTTTGATGTTTTCCTGACTTTGCAGCGAAACCAAGTCTGCAAGAGACCAACGCGAAAAAAGGCAAACGTTTTCTATTTTGTATGATAGAATCCCGCCGATTTTTCTCTGTTGACGATTTTTTATTTGGAGTTTACATGAAACGCGATTTAGCGATGGCTTTTTCACGAGTGACTGAAGGCGCTGCTCTGGCAGGTTATAAATGGCTTGGCCGCGGTGACAAAAACGCTGCAGACGGCGCAGCTGTTGAAGTAATGCGTACCCTGCTGAACAAAACTGAGATCAGCGGAGAGATCGTTATCGGCGAAGGCGAGATCGACGACGCACCTATGCTTTACATTGGCGAAAGCGTTGGTAAAGGCGGTGATGCAGTGGATATCGCGGTTGACCCAATCGAAGGCACCCGCATGACTGCAATGGGTCAGGCAAATGCTCTGGCTGTGCTTGCAGCAGGCGAAAAAGGCAGCTTCCTGAAAGCGCCTGATATGTACATGGAAAAGCTGGTTGTGGGTCCTGGAGCAAAAGGCTGTATTGACCTGCACCTTCCTCTTGCAGAGAACCTGAAAAACATCGCTAAGGCGCTAAATAAAACTCTGGATACCCTGGTGGTTATCACCCTTGCTAAACCACGTCACGACGAGGTTATCGCAGAAATGCAGGCGATGGGTGTTCGCGTATTTGCTGTGCCGGACGGTGACGTTGCTGCATCGATCCTGACCTGTATGCCAGACAGCGAAGTTGACGTTATGTACTGCATCGGTGGTGCACCTGAAGGCGTTGTTTCTGCTGCGGTTATCCGTGCACTGGACGGTGATATGCATGGCCGTCTTCTTCCGAGACACGAAGTGAAAGGCGATACAGAAGAAAACCGCAAGTACGGTGAACAAGAGCTGGAACGTTGTAAAGAGATGGGCGTTGAAGCCAATCTGGTTCTGAAAATGGAAGATATGGCTCGCAGCGACAATGTTGTGTTCTCTGCAACCGGTATCACCAAAGGTGATCTGCTGGATGGTATTTCACGCCAGGGCAATATCGCAACAACGGAAACCCTGCTGATCCGTGGCCGCTGCCGTACCATCCGCCGCATCAAGTCAACTCACTACCTTGATCGTAAAGACAGAGAAGTAAGAGATATCATCCTGTAAGATGCCTCTCCTGCTGATTTTGTTATAAATGCTAATTGCTTTAAAGCGCAGCTCCGGCTGCGTTTTTTAATCCTCTCAATAACTTAGTTAAGCATTTGCTTTATTAACCACTTGCTTCATAATAAGAAGTATCAATAAAAGACTCAGAATAAGAACATAACCGTGAAAACCATAGATATCATCCTTGAGAAAATAAAGCGCGAAGGCGCCATCACAGCCAAAAAACTCTCTGAAGACCTCTCTATGACAACTATGGGAGCCAGGCAGCACTTACAGTCGCTGGAAGATGAAGGTCTGGTCAAATTCTACGATCTGAAAGTCAAAGTGGGCAGGCCAACCAGACACTGGTCACTGACAGGCAAAGGACACGCCCAGTTTGCCGATAAGCATTCGGATTTAACGGTTCAGATCATCGAGTCAGTAGAAAACCTGTTTGGCGAAGAAGGCCTTGAAAAGGTAGCTGCAGACAGGGAAGCTAAAACACTTTCCCGCTACGCTGAGCACTTTAATCCATCCCAGTCACTACAGGAAAAAGTCTCTGCTCTGGCCATGCTCAGAGAACAGGACGGCTATATGATAGAGCTAAAACAAGAGGAAAATGGGTTCATTTTAATAGAAAACCACTGCCCGATTTGTAAAGCAGCTCAGCATACTCCACGGCTCTGCCAGTCGGAGCTAAACGTATTTCATTCTCTTTTAGGTCAGGATGTTAGCATCACCAGAACCGAACATATTGTTAATGGTGAGCAGCGCTGCGCTTATAAAATAGAGCCTTTGCACAACTAACAACTTTGTAAATAACGTTTTTCCGCGACTACACTTTTAGTAGGCCCTATTAAAAAAGGGTGAGGAGAAACATAATGAACTATGCAGAACTGGACAAGCCACTACCGCCATTTGACGAGCTGGTAGAGCTTGCAGAAAAACACCCGGACGCTTTTGAGCAGTTCAGGCAGGACATGTGTGAAGAAGTTATCACCTACGCCTCTGAAGAGATGCAACCCAGGTTAAGAGCTCAGCAAAGTCATATCAACCGCGTAATCAAAAGCTGCAAAAACCCGCACCATACCAATGTGGTTCTGATGCGGGAGCTATCAAGTCAGGTAGGGAAATTCAAAGATGTACTTGAGGGAGATATCGAAGACTATGAGTCTCAGTCCGCGGACGTGATACCTTTCCCTTCTAAATGTTCATCGGGGTAGCGTTAAACGTCGGGTTGGCCGTAGTCATTGTCGGTTGGGTCCCCCTTCAGAAAGCCACACTCGACCAGAATCCAGGCGCCGGCGACTAATGCCGATAATGAAATGCCGGCCTGTAACGGACTCGCCTCTGCAACCGCTCCAGCCGCAGGAAACATCATCCGGCCCAGAATCAAAGGAATATTAAGCAGCAGCCACTTGTTAGACTTATTTCTGTCATGCCAGCGTTTTGCCGTTACCGCCAGATCAGGAATAATCAACACAATCAGCAGCACAGTAAACACATACTTCGCCAACTCCGGCATCAGTTTTCCGACAATCGACGCAACCGCAAGAATAATCAGATAGTAAGACGCATTCCACAGCCAGAACTTACGACGCCCTATACGGCCATTAAACGAGAAAAGTAATTCAGCTAAAGACATTGTTTATCCACCTAATTCATTTATCACTTTTTTGAAAGTCTCTTTGTCCATATCCCGGATGTTAATACTCAGGCTTTTCACAGCGCCGGCCTGCTCCTTCAGTTTAGCCATCAGAGCATCAGCCAGAGTATTTTTTTGCTCCGCCGTTCTGCCGGATAACAGCTCGAAAGTAATATGGATAAAATCCTCGCTGTCTCCGGTATGACCAATCAGCCAGTGATGGCAGCGAAGCGCCCTGGATTTAACATCTTCAGCCTGGAATAAGCCGCAATCCAGAGTAATCTCATGCAGGTCTTCCAGCAGGCCCTGCACATTAACGCGCTCATCCACCGAGTTTGAATATTCTAGTACAAGATTTGGCATGGCTATCTCAACATTAGACAAGAGGGGTCAACCATACCGGATTTGAGACAAGATCCGACAGATTGACTATGATTCTGTTTGTTGGATCACTTTCAGTAAATCGATTCCGTACATATGAGCGTAAAGATCAACCAAAGAAATGATTACCGTCATGATCTGGTCGCATTTATCTGTTATATTCTTTCGCAATTAAGTTAATTTTTTTCATAAATACATTTGGAGATATCCCTATGCGTCAACCTGTAGTGATGGGTAACTGGAAACTAAACGGCAGCAAAGAAATGGTTACTGAGCTGCTAAACGGACTTAAAGCAGAGCTAGCTGGCGTAACTGGCGTTGACGTGGCAATTGCTCCACCTGCACTGTACATTGACCTTGCAGAGCGTCTAATCGAAGGTACTGACATCATCCTTGGTGCTCAGAACACTGACGTAAACAACAAAGGTGCTTTCACTGGCGACATGTCTCCAGAAATGCTGAAAGACTTCGGTGCTTCTCACATCATCATCGGCCACTCTGAGCGTCGTGACTACCACAACGAATCAGACGAGTACGTTGCTAAGAAATTCGCTTTCCTAAAAGAAAACGGTCTTAAGCCTGTATTCTGTATCGGTGAATCTGAAGCTCAGAACGAAGCTGGTGAAACTGAAGCAGTATGTGCACGTCAAATCAACGCAGTTATCGACGCTTACGGTGTTGAAGCTCTGAACGGCGCTATCATCGCTTACGAACCAATCTGGGCTATCGGTACTGGTAAAGCAGCAACTGCAGAAGACGCACAGCGTATCCACGCTTCTATCCGTGCTCTAATCGCAGCGAAAGACGCAGCAGTAGCAGAGCAAGTAATCATCCAGTACGGCGGTTCTGTTAAACCAGAAAACGCTGAAGCTTACTTCGCACAACCAGACATCGACGGCGCTCTAGTTGGCGGTGCATCTCTGGACGCTAAGGGCTTCGCAGCAATCGCTAAAGCGGCTGCTAAAGCTAAGGCTTAATTTTAGTTCGTTACTAGAATTTAGTTTTGAAGAAAGGTCGGCTTTGGTCGGCCTTTTTTAGTTTTTGGGCCCTGGGGTCGGGCTTCGCCCTGCTAGGCCCTGGGCCCTGGGAGATCGTTGGTTATACTCCCAGGGCCTGTAGGACGAAGTCCGTTCCCAGGGCCCAGGGCCAAAAACAAAAAAACGACCGCAGGCTCCCCCACGATCGTCTTTATTAACTATTTCGGCTTCGTCGAAACTTAGAACAACTCTTCCGCAACCTGATATAGATCTTCACGTACCGGACGACGCATATTTTCAATTGCATCGATGATATCGTGGTGTACAAGTTCTTCTTTCTGGATACCTACACAGCGGCCGCCGTGGCCTTCCATTAGCAGGTGTACAGCGTAGTTACCCATGCGGGAAGCAAGTACGCGGTCGAACGCAGTCGGACGGCCGCCACGCTGGATGTGACCCAGTACAGTTGCACGGGTTTCACGGCCAGTCGCTTCTTCGATCTCTTTAGCCAGCTCGTTTGCATCCATCATCAGCTCTGTCAGCGCGATGATAGCGTGCTTCTTGCCCTTCTGCAGACCTTCAAGCAGGCTGTCGATCAGGTCTTCCTTACTCCATGACTTTTCAGGAGTAATGATGTACTCACAACCACCAGCAATTGAAGACATCAGAGTCAGGTCACCACAGTGACGGCCCATGATTTCAACAATAGAGATACGCTGGTGTGAAGAAGAAGTGTCACGCAGACGGTCAATGTTGTCGATAACTGTGTTAAGTGCAGTCAGGTAACCGATTGTGTAGTCAGTACCCGCGATATCGTTATCGATTGTGCCCGGTAGGCCAACACATGGGTAACCCATCTCAGTCAGCTTCTTAGCACCCATGTAAGAACCGTCACCACCGATAACAACAAGTGCTTCGATGCCGTGCGCATTCAGGTTTTCAATCGCTTTTTCACGGATAGAAACTTCTTTGAACTCCGGGAAACGCGCAGAGCCAAGGAAAGTACCGCCACGGTTAATTACGTCAGATACGCTTGAACGATCCAGTTTCTCGATACGGTTTTCATATAGCCCTTGGTAACCGTCATAAACACCGTATACCTCCAGACCTGCAGAAAGTGCAGTACGAACTACGCCACGAATTGCTGCGTTCATACCAGGTGCGTCACCGCCACTTGTCAAAACACCGATCTTCTTAATCATGCTCACCCTCGATTTTATAAATCAAAATTAAAAATTTAACTGCCTTATTTGGCGAAAATATGAATGTATCCCGTAATACTTTTGTTCGCTCATCAACCAGGAGCGCCAGAACGAAATACTGAAATTTTTTTACTTATGTAAGAGTATTACAATTTTGCTCAAAAACTTTGTTGATTCATATCAGAATCAACCTGAGTATAGCCTCTTTGAACAAGAAACAGCCAAAACGGAGCTATTTCTATCAGATTTAGACTCCCCTTACCAGCCTAATTCCTTCTGTCCTTTCTCTGTACCATAGACAACAGATACAGGATCCTGATGTATCTGCACATCCGAATGAGGGAAAATTTCCATCAAAAGATCTTCCACTTCATCAGAGATCTTATGTGCTTTTATCAGCGGAATATGATCATCGAGCTCCAGATGAAGCTGAATAAAGCGCACAGGCCCGGATTTTCTGGTACGAAGCTGATGTACCCCCAGAACGCCTTCCACAGAGACCACATGTGTTCTGATGGTTTCAAGCTCAGATTCCGGAAGCTGGCGGTCCAGCAAAGACTGAATCGCTTCTTTGATCATTTTAAAAGCGCTGACCAGGATAAACAGACCAATACCGATAGCGAACACAGGGTCAGCCTGCTTCACGCCAAAGTAGCTCAAACCAAGCGCAATCATAATCGCGACGTTCATATACAGGTCGGTCTGATAATGCAGAGAATCCGCAGCAATCGCCTGGCTGCCCGTTTTACGCACAACATATTTCTGGAACAGGACAAGGCCGAAAGTCAGCACCATAGCGAACAAGCTGACATAAATACCGTACTCAGGAGAAGCAAGTTCATGAGGTCTGAAGAAGCGGTCGATACCGCTTAAAATAAGGAAACAGGCTGAGCCGGAGATAAACATGGTCTGGGCAAGCGCCGCCAGAGATTCGGCCTTTCCGTGACCAAAAGTATGCTCTTCATCGGCTGGCTGAAGCGCATAACGCACAACAAACAGGTTAACCACCGAAGCGCCGATATCCAGAACAGAATCAATAACCGATGCCAGCAAGCTGACTGAACCCGTCACCCACCAGACGCCGACTTTTGAAATAAGCAGTATTGATGCAACCCCGGTTGCAAGCCACGCGGCTAAAGAGACTAAACGCGCGTATTCATCTTTCATAACAGAATCATTCAGATTTAATTTGCGCAGATTATAACCTTGAATATGTGACTTGGGTATCAAAAAATAAAGCAGCCCGAAGGCTGCTTTAGGAACACAAGTGTAGCAAGACTATTGCATTTGATTAGTTGCGGTTCATACGATCATTCATACGCTCTGTACATTCCTGCATGCGCTCAGCCTGAATCTCTTTTAGCTCAGCCTTCTGCTCATCCGTCAGAATGCTCATCATGTCATGGCGTGCTTTCAGCATTTCTACCTGGCGCTCAGACTGTTTTTCTACCATCTTAGCGGCAAGAGCCTTAGCCTGCTCTTCGTCAAAATCAGCAGCCAGAACCAGATCCTGTACCTCGGTATTTAAGCCCTGCATTGCAGCCATACGGTCTGCCATACGAGTGCCACGGTCAGCTTTTCTTTGCTCACGCTTTGCATCACGTAGTGCTTTCAGTTGGTCTTCCTGCTCATCTGTCAGGTCTAACTGACGAAGAGCACCTCTGTCAAAACCACCACACTTACCACCGAAGTCATTAAAACCTTTACCGCCACCCTGCTTGCCGCCAAATGCGTAAGCACTTGCAGTACCTAGAGCCAGAGGAAGAACAGCAGCAGCCAATACGATTTTCTTAACAGTTTTCATAATATAAACCCTTACTAGATAATTTTGGAAAGGCTGTCTTCACAGCGCTTGAGTATAGAATAGAGGCTGCTAAGTAAAGCAACGTATAGAAAGCGTAAAGATACGTAAAGAGGAAAGAAGTGGTTAATTTTCCCTGTAAGATCGTTGATACTTACTCTATGACTTCAGAATAAGAGCATATAGCAGCATGGCCAATATACTACTTGTCGACGACGACACAGAACTGACTTCCCTGTTAAAAGAAGTATTAACCTTTGAAGGTTTTAATGTAACCGAAGCCAATGACGGTGAAGCCGGCCTTGCCGCTGTCTCAGAAGAGATCGATCTTATTCTGCTTGACGTTATGATGCCCAGAATGAGTGGCACGGATATGCTGAAAAAACTGCGTGAAAACTGGGAAACGCCGGTTTTGATGCTTACCGCTAAGGGAGAAGAGAGCGACCGGGTTATTGGCCTGGAACTTGGCGCAGACGATTATCTGCCAAAGCCATTCAGCGATCGGGAACTGCTTGCCCGTATGAAAGCCATTCTGCGCCGGACTCAGAAGCATGAAAGTAAATCTTCTGACTCAATTCAGTATCAGGACATAAAAGTCATTCCAGGCAAACAGGAAGCCTACTGCTCAGGACAGCTTATTGAGCTAACCGGAACTGAGTTCGCCCTGCTTGCTCATCTTATACAGCATCCGGGAGAAACCCTGACAAAAGAAACGCTGAGTCTTGATGTTCTCGGCAAACGTCTTGCTCCATTTGACCGTGCTATCGATATGCATGTGTCTAACTTAAGAAAAAAACTTCCGGAAAGAAGTGACGGAAAGCCACGAATTAAAACCCTCAGAGGAAGAGGCTATCTTCTGGTTGAGGAGGGATAATGCGCATACCTAAGGTTTCTAACCTCTATGGCCGGATTTTTGCCATATTCTGGTTCACCATGTTTCTGGTATTGCTGGCCGTAACCAGTATCACCCAGTCGGATCCAAGGCAGACTCACGAAGCCCAAAGCGGGAACATAGAGCTGCTTGAAGAGGTAGCAGAACGTATTGAAGACAGGTTCTCAAACATGAGCAGCCTGTCCTATGCCCTGCAACTGATCGACAACCGTTATAAAGACAACAACAAAAACCGCAGAGACTGGGATAAAAAAGATGACGATGATGACGATAAACCACGCATCTATTTAACCGATCTTAACGGAAACCTGCTCGGCAACTATGGCCGTATGCAGTCCAAGTTTATCCAGAATTTTGTCACCGGAATTGACAGCTTTGATAAGCCACATCAGCGGCAATACGGCAGGTTTATGTTTGCCGGTCCCAAACCAGTGATCATTGCCAATCAGAAAGTGCTGCTGTTTATCGGAGCTAAAAAGGAACTGTCTGCCCCCTTCCTGATTCAGATTTTAGATAGTCCGGTAAAACTGCTGCTCACTGTAATGCTGGTCAGTACACCATTGCTGCTCTGGTTAGCCTGGGCGCTTAGCCAGCCAGCCAGAAGGCTGGAGCAAGCAGCCCGACGCGTTGCAAACGGCGAGTTTGAACAGGATCCGTCACTGGAAAAAGGCAGCACAGAGTTTCGTGAGGCAGGCGCCGCCTTTAACCAGATGGTGCTAGCGGTGAATGGCATGATCTCCGGAAATCAGCGCCTGCTGTCTGATATCTCCCACGAACTCAGATCTCCGCTCACCCGGCTTCGCATGGCAAATGCCCTGGCGACCCGGAAGCAGGGTGAAAGCGATGAACTAAAACGCATTGATACCGAAGCTGAACGTCTGGAAAAAATGATTGGAGAGCTGCTGGAGCTTTCACGTATGCAGGTGAACAGCCATCAGGTCCGTGAAGAACGTTCTGCTTCAGACCTCTGGAATGATCTGGTTAAGGACGCACAGTTCGAAGCTGAGCAGGTGGAAAAAGAGCTCACCTACAGCCCGATTCCCGACTGTAAGATCACAGGTAACCCTAACCTGCTGATGAGCGCCGTGGAGAATATTATCCGCAATGCGGTTCACTACGGAAAGGACACTATCCGGGTTAACTTCCAGCTAAAAGAGCAGATGCTGAATATCTCTGTCGAAGACAACGGCGAAGGCGTGCCCGAACATGAACTGCAGGAAATCTTCCGCCCTTTCTACCGGGTATCCACCGCCCGCGACCGGAAATCCGGAGGTGCAGGCTTAGGTCTTGCGATCACCGAAAGCGCAGTACGCCAGCACAATGGCAGCGTAACCGCATCCAGAAGCGAACTGGGCGGCCTGCGGGTACTTATCCAGCTACCGGCTCAGTAAAAACAACAAAAAGCGCGGTCAGGTCAGATACCTTTCCGCGCTTTTTCGTTCATCTATTATAAATAGCAAAAGTCCTACAGAGTTATACTGCTCCCTCAAACCCCAATTGTCTCCAGGCTTCAAAAGCAATAATCGCTACCGCATTTGAAAGGTTCAGGCTCCTGCTGTCCGGTACCATTGGGATACGGATTCGTTGTTCCATTGGCAGGCTTTCAATTAGCTCTGCTGGTAAACCTCTGGTTTCCGGACCAAACAGAAGCACATCGCTTTTTCTAAACTCTGCGTCCACATGATGGCCTGTGGTTTTGGTGGTACAGGCAAAGAGGCGATACTCTCCTTCACGTTCATTTTCCAGATAATCAATGAAAGCCTGCAGGTTTTTGTGACGTTTTACCCTTGCCAGATCGTGGTAATCAAGACCAGCTCTGCGCACTTTTTTCTCTTCAAGGTCAAAGCCAAGAGGCTCAATAAGATGAAGGTTCGCTCCACAGTTTGCACAGAGTCGGATTATATTGCCTGTGTTAGGAGCAATTTCTGGTTCGTAAAGCGCGATATCAAGCATGTGGTATTGTCTGTCTGATTAAAAGGGGGAAAATTATATACTCAAACCAGGTTGGGGGGGTAGCTTGAATAAGGCTACGGTTCTTTTCCCCATAGCCCTATAAAACCTAATTCAACTTATCCCGATCGCTTTGATCCCCATCCTTCCTCTCATACTCTCCCTCAAACGTATTTCCGTCTTCCTGATTTGAGCGGAAAGGATCCTGCTGACCAAACGGGCTTTCGTCAAAGCCGCCCTGAGAATAGAAGCCACCCTGGAAACCATTGCCGCCGGAGATGGTGTTTACCTTCACTCTGGACATGATTTGTTTAGCCAAAGCCGCCCTTGGAGCTGGTAAAAGAACAAGCATACCCATGGCATCGGTCATAAAGCCCGGGGTGAGTAGTAGCACGCCGGATACTGCCAGCATCACACCTTCTACAATCTGCTGAGCCGGGATTTCACCCTGCTGCAGCCTGCTCTGTACGGATAACAGAGTCTGCAGACCCTGGCTTCTCACCAGTGAGGCGCCCACAACGGCGGTAATAATGACCAAAGCAATGGTCGGCCAGAGGCCAAGAAACCCACCCAGTTGAATAAACAGGCCAATTTCAATAATAGGTACACAAATAAACAACAGAAGTAATACAGGAAACACAAGCTCTCCTTCAATAGATCTTAATAATGCTTTTAATATCCCCCACAGTGTACGCGAAACCTACCCAATCTAAAGAAGTATTACCTAAATTTACGATCTGAAAATTAATTAACGCAAGCCTGACATAAACAGTGACCTAGTTACTATTTTTGTAAACTCAATACGTTATCATCGCATTAAATTATGGGATAAAGAACAACCAGGCCTCTGACGAACGGATTCTAAAAGCAGAGTAGGCTATATAATCTATATATTTATAATTATTTCCTAAGGCGATCCGTATGACTAAGGTTTCCGAACTTTCCCCATCAGCGACTCATGTCTCCTCTACCCGCATTGAACACGACCTGCTCGGCGAGCGTCATGTTCCGGCCGACGCCTATTACGGCATTCATACTTTAAGGGCTATCGAAAACTTCAATATTTCCGATACCACCATCTCCGATGTTCCCGAGTTTGTACGCGGCATGGTAATGACTAAGAAAGCGGCCACGATGGCAAACAAGGATCTTAGCGTTATCCCCGCAGATATTGCAGACGTAATCATTCAGGCCTGTGACACCATTCTGGAGACAGGCAAGTGCATGGATCAGTTCCCTTCAGATGTCTTTCAGGGCGGTGCGGGTACATCGGTGAATATGAATACCAACGAAGTGATTGCCAACGTCGCACTGGAACTTATGGGGAAAGAGAAGGGTCAGTACGATATCGTTAACCCCAATGATCATGTCAACAAAAGCCAGTCCACCAACTGCGCATACCCGACGGGCTTCCGTATCGCGGTCTACAACAGTATTCATAAGCTAACCGATGCCGTTGAATACCTTAAAGGTGCCTTTGAACTTAAGAGCGAAGAGTTTGCGACTGTGCTTAAAATGGGCCGCACCCAACTTCAGGACGCCGTTCCTATGTCGGTAGGGCAGGAGTTCAAGGCTTATGCTGTCACTATTAAGGAAGAGATCCGGAACCTGAAATACACCTCCAAACTACTGCTGGAAGTCAACCTTGGCGCTACCGCTATCGGCACCGGTCTTAATGCAGCCGAAGGGTATCAGACACTGGCAGTTAAACATCTTGCAGAAGTTAGCGGCCTTGAGTGCACTCCTGCAGAGAACCTGATTGAAGCCACATCAGATACCGGTGCTTACGTTATGGTGCACGGCGCCTTAAAACGCCTGGCGGTTAAACTTTCCAAAATCTGTAATGATCTGCGCTTGCTTTCATCCGGGCCTCGTGCCGGCTTAAATGAAATCAACCTTCCTGAGCTGCAGGCCGGCTCTTCCATTATGCCGGCTAAGGTAAACCCGGTTGTGCCTGAAGTGGTTAATCAGGTCTGCTTTAAAGTTCTGGGGAATGACACCTCAGTCTCCTTTGCAGCCGAAGGCGGTCAGCTGCAGTTAAATGTTATGGAGCCGGTGATTGCTCAGTGTATGTTTGAATCTCTGGACATCCTGACTAACGCCTGCGTGAACCTTCGCGATAAGTGTGTTGACGGCATTACAGTTAACAAAGAAGTCTGCGAAAGCTATGTCTTTAACTCCATCGGTATTGTTACCTATCTGAACCCTTATATCGGTCACCATGAAGGTGACATAGTCGGAAAAATCTGTGCTGAGACAGGAAAAAGCGTGCGCGAGGTGGTTCTGGACCGCGGCCTTCTGACAGAAGACGAACTGGACGACATCTTCTCACCAGAAAACCTGATGAGACCTCAGTATAAAGCGAAACGTTACGACTAACTTCTAGCTTCCGGGGCTAAGCCCCTCAATCCAATATTCCATCCATTATCAGGGCTCTGCGAAGAGCCCTGAGGGTTAACTCACGCTCAAAAAACATCAATTTTGTTTCAACATGTTTCTCAGAAATTCGTTTAGAGGATAAAAATTAATGGTAATCATAGAGTTATTTACAGTACTGCTGTTTATCTTTTTAGGGGCCAGAATCGGCGGCATAGGTATCGGCTTTGCCGGTGGTGCCGGTGTTATTGCACTCACCATAGTGCTTGGCTTAGATGCGGGAAGTATCCCGGTTGATGTCATTCTGATTATTATGTCGGTGATTACCGCCATTGCAGCTATGCAGGTTGCCGGAGGAATGGAGTGGCTGGTTGATCTGGCCGAGCAGTTCCTGCGTAAGAATCCAAAGCATATTACCTTCTACGCTCCGGTGGTGACTTACTTTATGACTCTGCTGGCAGGAACAGGACATACCGCCTTCTCTACCCTACCGGTAATTGCTGAAGTCGCTAAAGAGCAGGGTGTGCGCCCTTCCCGGCCGCTTTCTATTGCTGTCGTCGCTTCTCAGGTTGCAATCACAGCTTCACCTATCTCAGCAGCTGTAGTGTTTTTCTCGGGAATACTGGAGGACAAAGGCGTGGACTATCTGACACTGCTTGCCGTCTGCATCCCAACGACCTTCGCTGCCTGTATGGTCGGAGCCTTTGTTGCCAACCTGATGGGTTGCGAACTGAAAGATGACCCTGTTTATCAGGAGCGCATGAAAAAGGGGCTGGTTAAGCTACAGGGGCAGACTCAACGCGAGATACTGCCTTCCGCTAAACCATCGGTTTACATCTTCCTTATCGCTATTATTGCGGTTGTCTCCTACGCGACCATGATCAGCGGCACAGTTGGCCTGATTGAAAACCCATCCATCGGCCGGAACCAGGCCATTATGGCAATCATGCTGACAGCGGCAACCGCGATTGTTATGCATACTAAGATCGATGCCTCAAAGATTGCCAACGCCGCCACCTTCAAATCGGGTATGAGCGCCTGCGTTTGTGTTCTGGGTGTGGCCTGGCTGGGCGATACCTTTGTATCGGGTCATATTGGCGAAATAAAAGAGTTCTCTGCACATATCCTTGAACAACATCCGTGGATGCTGGCTATCACCCTGTTCTTTGCTTCCATGCTGCTTTACTCTCAGGGCGCAACCACAACTGCGCTTATGCCTGCGGCTTTAGCTATCGGCGTTGCACCGTTGACTGCCGTCGCATCCTTTGCCGCTGTCAGTGCCCTGTTTGTTCTGCCAACCTACCCGACACTGCTTGCCGCAGTTGAAATGGATGATACGGGCTCAACCCGGATCGGACGCTATGTATTCAACCATCCATTCTTTATTCCCGGCGTGGTAACTATTGCTACTGCGGTTGCACTGGGCTTTGCCTTCGGCGGAATGGTCATCTAATCCTTTCGGGGTAATCCTTAAGATAAAGGGGCCTTCGCCCCTTTTTTGCTCCATTGCTCACTATTTTTCATTCTTTTTTTAGTATGATGTAAGAATTCTTTTTTTCATGCGGTCTTAGTTATATCGCTTTTTGCCAGTAGTTATTTATGCGCGCATTCATCTCATTGCTATTATTTGGATTGCTTTCCTTTTCCAATCCATCCCTTGCCCTGTTTGGCAATAACAACAGTTCAAACGCATTCGGTAACAGCAACTCAGATTTCGTTACTGTTGACCAGGCTTTTCCGTTTCTTGCCAGTCAGGTAAATGACAAAGTCTTTCTCGACTGGGAAGTGATGGAGGATTACTACCTCTATCAGCAAAGACTGTCAGTATCCATCGAAAACGGAGAGATCGGTTCTCTGGATATGGAAGACGGAAAGCCCTACGAGGATGAGTTTTTTGGCGCAGTTAATATCTACACAGAACCACTGCATATAGTGGTTCCACTCAAAGCGGTCAATGAAGGAGCCCGCCTGATCGTTCAATACCAGGGTTGTGCCAAGGCCGGATTCTGTTACCCGCCGGAAACCAAACTGGTGCCTTTGCAGGCGATAGTTGCTTCATCCGCCACAAACGCTCCAACGGCGCAACCTGAGCAGAAACAGGTTAAGCCAGCCAGAAAAAGCATGACTCAGGAGTCCTCTCTGGCCAGTGACCTGGAAGATAGCTGGTGGACACCATTTCTGTTTCTGGCGCTGGGAATCGGGCTTGCTCTGACACCTTGTGTATTTCCTATGTACCCAATCCTGACCGGCATTGTGCTGGGAGGCGGAAAGCTGAGCCAGTCAAGGGCTCTGTTCCTCTCCTTTATCTATGTTCAGGGAATGGCGCTAACCTACACCATTCTTGGCCTGGTGGTCGCATCCGCAGGCATGCAATTTCAGGCGGCACTGCAGCACCCTTATGTATTAATCGGGATTAGCATTCTGTTTGTACTGCTGGCTCTTTCCATGTTCGGCCTGTACACCATCCAGCTGCCAGCCTCGGTTCAGACCTGGCTGAACAACCAGAGTAACCAGCAGCAGGGCGGCAATGTCACCGGCGTATTTGTTATGGGGGCAATTTCCGGTCTGGTCTGTTCACCTTGCACCACAGCTCCGCTTTCTGGTGCGCTTCTCTATGTTGCTCAGAGCGGCGATCTGCTTACCGGTGGTATCGCCCTTTATGCGCTTGGTCTGGGAATGGGCATCCCTCTGATGATAGTGGCCGTTTTCGGTAACCAGCTACTGCCTAAAGCCGGAGCCTGGATGGACAGGGTAAAAATTCTGTTTGGCTTTATTCTTCTTGCCGCACCGATTTTCTTTATTGAAAGACTGATCCCGGAAAGCTGGGCTGTCACCCTCTGGGGAGCACTTGGCCTTGCCACATTTGGCTGGCTATACCATGTAAAAAACAGTCTGGAATTTGGCGGCTGGAAACAGAGTCTGCTTGGCATTATTGCGGTACTGGGGATTCTGGGTTCAGCACTGCCGGTTTACAACCAGTGGTTTAATGCTGAAAGCAAAGAGGCTTACCAGCCACAGGTGGCGTTTATCCGTATCAAGTCTGTGGAAGATCTTGAGAAACAGCTGGTTGCAGCCAATAAGGCCAACAAACCCGTAATGCTGGATTTCTACGCCGACTGGTGTGTGGCCTGTAAAGAGTTTGAGAAGTACACCTTCCATACCCCTGATGTGGAAGCCCGACTTAAAGACTTTGTGCTGCTTCAGGCTGATGTCACCAAAAACAGTGCGGAAGATATCGCCCTGTATAAACGCCTGCAAGTGATGGGCCTGCCGACAATCGACTTCTGGGATGCAAAAGGCAACTATCACTCAGGAGCCAGACTGACCGGCTTTATGGAGGCTGAGCCGTTTTTGCAGCACATTGATGCTCAAGGTATAAATTAGCCGCTGACGTCATTCCGGAAGTTGCGAAGCTTCTATCCGGAACCTACTGTCAACGCGCTGTAGAGCTGAAGAAAGCCTTCTACTCTGCAACACCCAGAAAGTAGATCTCGGATATTGCACGCAATTCCGAGATGACGACTCACCCGCTGCGAATCCGGTTAAACACTTAAGCAACCACTAGCGGACAGCACTAAAAGTTAATAAGTTGTAAACAAAACCCAACCTTCCTCAGACTTTTAACGCTCAAATATTGGCCAATATTCAAAACCATACAATACTTACTCTGATGTGCTTTATCCGAATTTCAGAGCCTACGGAGAGAAAGTAAAGTCATGGACTCAAATTACACTATTATAATAGCCGACGACCATCCACTGTTTCGCAACGCACTGTTTCAGTCTGTTCATATGGCGATAAGCGGAGCCAACCTGCTGGAAGCCGATTCCTTAGATGCTCTGCTGGAGCTCCTGAAAAAAGAGTCTGAACCGGACCTGCTTCTTCTGGATCTTAAAATGCCGGGAGCAAACGGGATGTCAGGTCTGATCCACCTCAGAGCCGACTACCCTGACCTGCCAATCGTGGTGATCTCTGCCAGTGAAGAGCCCAGTGTTGTCGGTCAGGTAAAAAGCCATGGCGCTTTCGGTTTTATTCCCAAATCCAGCGATATGCGCTCTCTGGTCAGTGCACTGAATCAGGTACTTAATGGCGATCCCTTCTTCCCGGAAGAGCTGCTGAAAAACAGCCAGGGCTGCAGCGATCTGGCGGAAAAGATCGCCTCGCTGACACCCCAGCAGTACAAGGTACTCGGTATGCTCTCCGATGGCCTGCTTAACAAACAGATTGCCTACGAACTGAATGTCTCCGAAGCCACCATTAAGGCCCATATGACCGCCATCTTCCGCAAACTTGGCGTTCAGAACCGTACTCAGGCGGTTATTCTTCTTCAGCAATTGGAGCCCGAAGGTTAGACCTTAGGCTAAAAGTAACGCTTCATTGACAGCGTCATTTTGTCGTAAACCTCCCAAAAGCGCCCGAAATCCGGGCGTTTTTTCGTTTTTCTCCCCGACTAAAGTTGGACTGAGATCTGAATTCACTGCTGCTAACCTAAATGACGTAACAGTTTGTTAACACCATTCAGACAAAGGAAGGAGAAGGCGATGTCTTTCGAAACAACGGAGCATGCACAAGCCTACTGGAAGGAAAACCTGACCATCATGGGTACACTGCTTGCCATCTGGTTTATGGTCTCGTACGGAGCGGGAATCTTATTTGTCGAGCCACTAAATGCCATTCAGTTTGGCGGATTTAAGCTTGGCTTCTGGTTTGCCCAGCAGGGTTCCATTTACACATTTGTAGCACTGATATTTGTTTATGTTTGGCGTATGAATGCGCTGGATAAGAAATATAACGTACACGAAGAGTAATTAGAGGTTTATAAAATGGATATTCAAACTTGGACGTTTATTCTTGTCGGCCTGTCGTTCTCGCTTTACATAGGCATTGCGATCTGGGCCCGCGCCGGCTCAACCAGTGAGTTCTACGTTGCCGGCGGCGGTGTACACCCGGTCGCTAACGGTATGGCAACCGCAGCGGACTGGATGTCAGCGGCATCATTTATCTCAATGGCAGGTATCATCTCGTTTATCGGTTACGATGGCGGGGTTTACCTGATGGGCTGGACCGGCGGTTACGTGCTGCTTGCTCTGTGTCTTGCGCCCTATCTGCGTAAATTTGGTAAGTTTACCGTGCCAGATTTTATCGGTGACCGCTACTACTCAAGAACCGCACGTATGGTAGCTGTGTTCTGTGCCATCTTCGTCTCCTTCACCTATGTTGCCGGCCAGATGCGCGGGGTGGGTGTGGTATTCGCCCGTTTCCTTGAGGTGGATATCAATATGGGCATCATCATTGGTATGGCGATCGTATTCTTCTACGCCGTTATGGGCGGTATGAAGGGGATCACCTATACTCAGGTAGCTCAGTACTGCGTACTTATTTTTGCCTTTATGGTTCCGGCTATCTTTACCTCTCTGATGATGACAGGCACTCCGGTACCTCAGCTTGGCTTTGGTTCAACCATGGCGGGTTCGGACACCTATCTGCTGGATAAGCTGGACGGACTGACCCAGGAGCTCGGCTTTACCGCCTATACCGACGGCTCCAAGAGCATGGTTGACGTCTTCTTTATCTGTGCGGCGCTTATGGTAGGTACTGCGGGACTTCCACACGTTATTATCCGCTTCTTTACGGTTCCTAAAGTATCCGATGCCCGCATCTCAGCAGGCTGGGCTCTGGTATTTATCGCATTCCTTTACACCACAGCACCTGCAGTTGCTGCATTTGCCCGGGTGAATATGATTGATACCATCAACGGCCCAGACATGAAAGGGGTAGCGGCTGCCGAGGCTCCAAGCTGGTATAAGAACTGGGAAAGCACAGGTCTGGTCGCATGGGAAGACAAGAACGGCGACGGCAAGATGTTCTATTCAGGCGATGGGCGCAATGAAATGAGCATCAACCGCGACATTATCGTACTGGCTTCACCTGAGCTGGCAAAACTGCCTAACTGGGTTGTGGCACTGCTGGCGGCCGGTGGTCTGGCTGCTGCACTGTCTACCGCTGCCGGTCTGCTTCTGGTTATCTCCACATCCATATCCCACGACCTGCTCAAGAAAGGGTTTAAACCGGATATGACAGATAAACAGGAACTCGCCGCTGCAAGGATAGGCGCCGCACTCGCCGTAATAGGTGCAGGTTATCTGGGTATCAATCCGCCGGGCTTTGTTGCCCAGGTAGTGGCATTCGCCTTTGGTCTGGCCGCCTCCTCCTTCTTCCCGGCAATTATTCTGGGCATCTTCTACAAGAAGATGAATAAAGAAGGCGCCATCGCCGGTATGATCTCAGGTATCCTATTTACTGCGGCTTACATTATCTACTTTAAGTTTGTAAACCCGGCAGCTAACTCAGCGGATAACTGGTGGTTCGGCATCAGCCCTGAAGGCATTGGTACACTGGGCATGTGCGTAAACTTCACCGTTTCTATCGTGGTGAACAAGTTTACCGCTGAAGTGCCGGACAATGTGCAGGATATGGTTGAATCTATCCGCTATCCGAAAGGAGCCGGAGCGGCGCATGATCACTAATTAAAGCTAAACCGGTGCACCTTTGCACCGGTTTAGAACCGCTCTCAATTTGAGAGGTTTTACCGGCTTGGCAATAAAACCAAAGCCATTGGATTTTATTCCGTCCTGTATATCTGCGTTTTTGTCTGCGCTGATAACGATCCCCTCAAATGAATTCCCCAGACGGAGACGGCACTGCTGCAACACCTCCAGCCCGGTTCTGTCGTTATCCAGCCGGTAATCAGAGAAAATCACATCCGGAAGCCACTCTCCTTCCAGACATTTCATACTCTGCACCAGATCCTGCGCTGTCTTAACCTCACATCCCCAGCGTTCAAGCAACTCGCGCATACCGGTCAGGATATCCGCCTCGTTGTCCACACAGAGCACCTTCAGATGTTGCAGCGTATCCGTCGCTGCAGGCTGAGATGCGACAACCAAATCCGGTTCCGCCTTCTCGCTCCGGTTTACCGTAATGGAGAATACGGAGCCTTCATCCGGCCAGGATCTCAGACCGATTTCATGCTTCAGTACTCTGGCGATCCCCTGAGAAATAGCAAGGCCGATACCCAGCCCCTGAGAGATATGATTCACATCCCCGCGGGTAAACTCTTCAAAAATCTGCTCCTGCTTATCCGGAGCGATACCAATACCGTTATCCCAGACTTCAATACGAACCTTACCGTTAACCCTTCTGGCTCCCAGCAACACTTTTCCTGCCGGGTTATACCTGAAGGCATTGGTCAGAAAGTTCTGCAGCACTCTCCGGAGCAGCTTAGCATCAGACTCAATCACCAAATCAGAGGGGATGGTTTTAAACTCCACCTGCTGACTTTTTGCCAGCGCACCAAATTCCGCGCTCAGGTTGTCCAGCACATCGTTAAGTTTAAAGCGGCGTACATTAACCTCCAGCTTTCCTGACTCCAGCCTGGAGATATCAAGCAGGTCACCAATTAAATCTTCCACCGCCCCCAAAGCACTTTCAATATGGGAAGAGAGCCTTTTAGTTTCCGCATCTTTTGCCGTTTCGGTAAGAGAAGAAGAAAACAGCCGGGCAGCATTCAGAGGCTGCATAAGATCATGGCTGACCGCAGCAAGAAAACGTGATTTAGACTGTGATTCACTGGCGGCTTTGGTGGTCGCGCTAACCAGACGTTTGTTCAGCTCTTCCAGCTCTTTAGTCCGCTCTTTTACCCGGCTTTCCAGGTTTTCATTGGCCTCCTTCAGTGCCTGCTCTGCCAGCCTGAACGCTGTGATATCAGTAAAGCTCATAACAAAACCACCGCCCGGCATAGGATTTCCCTGCACCTCAATATGCCTGCCATCGGGGTAAACTCTGGATGAGGTATGCATAGTGCCCTGCTCCAGATGGTAGATCCGCTTGCGCACATGCTCTTCGGGATCACCCGGACCACACAGCCCTATCTCCGCGTTATGGCGAATCACATCGGCGATCGGCCTGCCCACCTGAATAAGTCCGGGAGGAAACTCAAACAGCTCAAGATAGCGCTGGTTCCAGGCCACCAGCCTTAACTGCCGGTCCACCACGGTAATTCCCTGGCTGATATGCTCAATCGCCCCCTGCAGCAGACCACGGCTAAAGTCATACAGCTCAGAGGCTTCATCCACTATGGTTGCCACTTCTTCAAGCTGCATCTTCTTGCCCTGAAGCGCAGAAGTAAGTACTAACTTTGCAGATGAAGCGCCAAACACACCGGCAAGTACCCGCTCTGTATGGCGGATCAGTGAAGAGGGCGCCTGTTGATTGGGCAGAAGCGTCTGCTTTTGCTGACGCCAGAAATGGTTAAAGGCATTGCGGGTCCGGGTTGTGCCGACAAAGCGCGAGGCCAGCATTTCCAGCTCTTCCACAGTTACCCTGCTCTGATACAGGCTGACATTATCACTTTCAGGCAACGGAGCTCCCACGAAAGCAGCCGCTTGTAAGCGCTCACTCAGGCTGGGACGGGTAAAGAGTGAAACCAGAAAATAACCACCAAAGTTCACTATTCCACTTAAAGCCATCCCCCAGTCAGCCGATGACATATTCCAGCTGGCAAAGGGCTCCGGAGGATAGGTTATCCAGAGAAGAAAATTGGTCTCCTCAGTACCAGCCAGCATGCCGGTCTGATCCATCAAGGTAATCAGCCAGACTGCAAAGCCCAGCAGCATGCCGACATAAACGCCCTTTTTATTTCCGCTCCGCCAGTACAGACCGCCGATCAGCGCAGGCGCAAACTGAGCAATAGCCGCAAAGGAAAGCAGGCCGATTACCGAAAGCGACGGAATGGTATCCAGCACCAGATAGAAACCCCAGGCTGCAAACAAAATCACCAGAATCAGCACTCTGCGGACATTCAACAGTAAACCCGAAATATGCTTATGCCCCTGAGACAGGCGAAGCCGCCGAAGCAAAAGCGGCAGCACCAGATCGTTAGAAGCCATAATAGCCAGGGCAATGGTAGACACAATAACCATACCGCTGGCAGCGGAAGTGCCCCCCAAAAAAGCCAGCAAGGCAATATCATTGGCACCGAAAGAAAGAGGCAGACTAATCACATAGGTATCTGCAGAACTGCCGGAAAGCAGACTCTGCCCGACCCAGGCGATGGGAAGAACAAACAGCCCCATCAGAATCAGATATCCGGGAAAGACTTTCCGGGCCACATGCAGATCCTGAGCCCGCTCATTTTCAACCACCATGGTATGAAACTGTCTCGGAAGACAGATAATCGCCGCCATGGTCAGCAGGGTATGCACAATAAGGCTTGGGATATTCGGATGCTGATAGGTTTCCTGCGCCATACTCAGCAAATTGACTTCGCTGTGACTTACCGCCAGATAAAGGATAAACAGCCCCACCATCAGAAAGGCTGCCAGCTTGATAATGGACTCAAAAGCCACCGCCATCATCATGCCTCTGTGGTGCTCTGTGGTATCAATATGCCTGGTGCCAAACAGCATGGTAAAGCCCGCCAGCGCACCGACCACAAACCAGGAAACAATCGTATCGCCGTAGCCGGACTGCATATTAAGATCGGGCAGAAGAATATTCAGCCCCATGGTAATGCCACGAAACTGCAGGGCGATATAGGGCAGAATGCCGATAACGGCGATAAGAGTGACTAAAACGGCCACCCCCTGCGATTTACCGTAACGGGCTGCAATAAAGTCGGCAATGGAGGTGATATGCTCCCGCCTGGCAATCAGTATCAGCCGGGCCAGTACGCGCCAGCCAAAGACAAAAACCAGGATCGGGGCAATATAAACCGGCAGGAAAGACCAGGTATTACTGCTCGCCTGTCCCACGGTTCCGTAAAAGGTCCAGGAAGTGCAGTACACTGCGATGGACAGACTGTAAATCCAGGGCCGCCAGCGAGACAACCATCTGGTTTTCCTGTCTCCATACCAGGCAATTAAAAACAGTATCCCCAGATAGGCAAGAGATACCGGAATTACAATCCATCCCTGCATTCAGCATTTCCCTGCAAACAAAAAAGCCGTGGCTTAAGTGTAGGCAAAGAACTCAATAATTCAGAATGTTAGCTCTGAGTTTGTGGCTCCGGAGCGGTTTTTTTAGGCTCAACACGGATAAAGCAGGCCAGAATACCCATCGCCGCCATAAACCAGAAGACTCCGGCTCCCCACAGTTCATAACCCCAGCCGCTTAGCGTGGTCATCACCGCAATAACAGCGCCCATCGGAATGGCATTATAAAGCGCCTGAAGCGGCACCATCTGGTTAGCCGGTGCGCTCTGAATAAAGCGGATAGCGGCAAGGTGAGCAATTGCAAATGTAACGCCGTGCAGTAACTGGATAAGTACAAGCGCCCAGATTTCCGTGGTTCCCGCTGTCAGTCCCCACCGAACTGCACAGCCGATGGAGGCCACCAGGAACATGCTTCTCAGACTCCAGCCTGCAAAAAGGCGCTTACTGGTAGCAAATATAGTGATCTCTGCAATCACCCCTAAGCTCCAGAGATAGCCGATAATGTTTTCCGGATGCCCGGCAGATTTCCAGTAGATAGAGCTAAAGCTGTAATAAGCGGCATGACTGCCATGGATCAGAGAAATCAGAACCAGGAACCCAATCACTTCTCTGTTTTTCAGGATGGAGAGCAGCTTAGGTCTGCCCACTCCCGCATCACTTTCCGAAACAGGAAGCGGGTTTGGAGCCCGCATAGCCAGAAGAGTGCTGAGAAGCATACCGACAGCAGCGGTATAAACGATCATGTTGGAACCAAACTCTGCCACCAGATAACCAACGATTGTAGAACCGGCAATAAACGCAGCCGAGCCCCATAGGCGGGTACGGCCATAATCCAGCATTTTCATACGGGAATAGTAGTTCGCCACAGCATCAGACAGCGGGGTAATAGGTCCGAAGCAGATATTCAGCACCACAGTTGCCAGCGCCAGTAACCAGAGATTCCCTCCGGCAAACAGGTGGAACACGATAAACACCGCAGAAAGCAGACTAATCAGGCGCAGCGCCGGAAGAAGATGCTCAACCCTGTGAATTCTCGGCGTAATAACCAGGTTAGAAATACAACGGGTAGCAAATGCCAGCCCCAGCAGAAAACCGATATCCGAAGCAGACATGCCCTGCCCTTCAAACCACAATCCCCAAAACGGCAGATAGACACCATAGGCAAAAAAGAAGCCGATAAAATACTGGGAAATCCAGCCATAAGGAGTGGGGGAAAACATACGCTAGCCTGATTGTAGTAGAGAATTCGGGCGTATTATGCACGGTTTGGGGGAGGGAAAAAAGGGAACAATAATTTTACTTGGGGATCCTGTTTTTGGGGTTTTAAGCTTTCCCTTATAGCCCTCAAGGACGAAGTCCGTCCCCCTAGCCCCGTCCCCCCCCCAAAAAAAATCATTAGACCAAAGTCGTCTGGAGCTTCCCCATAAATTTGCCACACTTACCATCAGGTCTTCGATAAGAAAAAGTCAAAGCTATGCCTGACAAATTCAATATGCACTCCCCTCCCTTTGATCGTCTGTCTGATGAACAGCAACAGCATCTGCGAGCTTCGCTGGATGTGGCTTATTACCGGAGTAAAGATGTTCTGCTTAAGGCCGGTGATAGCAGTTCTCAGTTGCATATTTTGATGAAAGGTGCAGTAGAAGAGCGTTCTCCGGATGGCTCTGAGGTGTTTGCGCATTACGCTAATGACGATATGTTTGATGTGCGCTCGCAGTTTGAAGCACCGGCAAAGCACACCTATGTGGCGCTTGAAGATACCCTGTCTTATCTGCTGCCTAAAAACGTTTTTCTGGAACTCTACAATCAGAACGGTGAATTTGCCGCTTACTTTGACAACAACCTGGCAAGGCGTCAGGAGCTGATTGAAACTGCGCAGCAACAGCAGAATCTGGCTGAGTTTATTCTGACTAAGGTAGACAAATCCATCTATCATCCCCCCTTACTTTTATCACCAGATATGACGCTTGTTGAGGTAACCCGGTTACTGAAAGAAAAAGGCAACGACGCCGCTCTGGTGCAACTTGGCGAAGATGACCCTAAACTCGCCGAAAAGCCCAATGAGCACCCATACGGAATCATCACCCGGACCAATATGCTCCATGCTGTCATGCTGGATGGCCTCCCTCTGGATACCCGAATCAGTGAGATTGCCACATTCCCGGTTCTGCATGTGGATGACGGTGACTTTCTGTTTAACGCCATGATTAACATGACCAAAAACAAGATGAAGCGGGTGATGGTCTGCGAGGGAAATCAGGCTGTGGGTATGCTGGATATGACCCAGATTCTGAGTGCTTTCTCCACTCACTCCCACGTTCTGACCCTGAGTATTGCCCGGGCAACCACGGTCGATGAACTGGCACTGGCCGCAAACCGGCAGCGAAAACTGGTGGAAGGGCTGCTGAACAACGGTATCCGCACCCGCTTTATTATGGAGCTGATATCCGCGGTGAATGAACAGATTATAGAAAAAGCCTTTGAGCTGGTGATCCCACCGCTACTTCATAATGAGCTTTGTCTGATTGTTCTCGGCTCAGAAGGCCGGGGAGAACAGATCCTGAAAACCGATCAGGACAACGCCCTGATCCTGCGCGATGGCTTTCAGTGGCCGGATCATCGCCCGGTACTGGATATCTTTACCCATACTCTGCAACAGCTTGGTTATCCGCTTTGTCCGGGCAAAGTCATGGTGAACAACCCCGAGTGGGTGCAAAGCTCATCAGAATGGAAACAGACCATAACCGAATGGGTAGACTCAGCCGGACCTGAACAGGTAATGAAGCTGGCGATCGTTTCTGACGCTCACGCGGTTGCGGGTAATAAGGCCTTACTTGCCCCCATAAAACAGCACTTAACCCATTTAATGACCGACAAAGAGGTCATTCTGACCGAATTTACCCGCCCGGCTCTCAATTTCTCCACCCCTCTGACTCTGTTTGGCAATGTGAAATCTTCCAAAGAAGGAGTCGATCTGAAACAGGGAGGTATCTTTCCCATTGTGCATGGCATAAGGGCGCTAAGTCTGGAGTACGCCATTGAGCCCAACAACACCTTTGAACGGATTGAAGCTCTGTTTAAAAGAAAGGTTCTGGAGAAAGAGACCGCAGATAACCTGTCTGAGGCATTAAAGCTGTTCTTTAAACTCCGGTTGGCACAGCAGTTATCGCAGCAGCACAGCAATAACCTGATTGATCTTAAGTTGCTGGAACGGGCGGAAAGGGATCTGCTCAGGCATAGTCTGCATGTGGTTAAGAAGTTTAAGCAGTGGCTTGGGTATCATTATCAGGTTAGGGAATAAGGTTATGGGGTTATGGGGTTATGGGGTTATGGGGTTATGGGGTTATGGGGTTATGGGGTTATGGGGTTATGGGGTTATGGGGTTATGGGGTTATGGGGAGTGTTTTGCTCTGGCTCTTTGAAGGCAAGTGAAAAATGAATTTTTTACAGCGAATTTGGTGGTATTACCGGTTGAAGGGATCTTCCTATCGCCATCTTTTTGCTGCCTGTAAGCACAGGGAATTTGTGTCGCTGGATTGTGAGACTACCAGCCTGAATCCTCAGAGGGCGGAATTAGTGACGATTGCGGCCACTAAGATTGTAGACAATCGTATAATAACCAGTCAGCCTTTTTACGTGCGGTTAAGAGCACCTCAGTCGCTGGACTCAGGGTCGGTTCGGATCCACCGAATCCGGCATCAGGACCTGGTGGACGGAATATCGGAAAAGGAAGCCATAGCCGCCCTTCTTGAATTTATCGGTAACCGGCCTCTGGTTGGTTATCATATCCGCTATGACAAAACCATTTTAGATATCGCCTGCCAGAAACATTTCGGTTTTCCTTTGCCCAACAGGCTGGTTGAAGTCAGCCATATCTACCACGAACGCCTTGAAAGGCACCTCCCCAACGCCTATTTCGACCTCAGCCTGGACGCCATCTGCAAACATCTGGAACTCCCCCCGCAAGAAGACAAACACGACGCCTTACAGGATGCGATATCTGCGGCAATGGTCTATGTGCGCCTGAAGTATGGGGACTTGCCGACACTGACTTCAGCGTACTTAAGATAAAAGCCCATGAGATCGAACTGGCTATGAAGCTAAAAGGAAAAACCCCCAGCCCCCATTAGGGCGAAGCCCGTCCCAGGGCCCAGGGCCCTTTTTATCCTAAAGTCTAATTGAGAAATCCCACATATTCCCCGACAGTTACCCCAACGGAATATTAATCTTGCTGAACGCACAAGGAGATGAGCAATGAGTGTGTATCCGGTAAAAGAGAGCATCAAAGCACAGGCACATGTTGATAACGAGACTTACCTTTCTATGTACCAGCAGTCTGTTACCGACCCTGCCGGTTTCTGGAGCGAGCATGGAAAGATTGTCGACTGGATTAAGCCTTTCACCCAGGTAAAAAACACCTCGTTTGATACCGGGCATATCGATATCCGCTGGTTTGAAGACGGGACTCTGAATGTATCGGCAAACTGTATTGACCGTCACCTTGCCGATAAGGGTGATCAGGTTGCCATCATCTGGGAAGGTGATGACCCGAACGATGATAAAACGCTGACCTTTAACGAACTGCATCAGCAGGTGTGCCGGTTCTCCAATGCCCTGAAAGAAAATGGCGTGCGTAAAGGTGATGTGGTCTGTCTGTATATGCCGATGGTGCCTGAAGCAGCAGTTGCTATGCTGGCCTGTACCCGGATTGGCGCTGTGCACACTGTGGTATTCGGAGGCTTCTCTCCGGAAGCACTTTCCGGCCGGATTATTGATTCCGACGCTAAAGTGGTGATTACCGCAGACGAAGGCGTTCGCGGTGGCCGCGCAGTTCCGTTGAAGAAAAATGTTGATGAGGCCCTGACTAACCCCAACGTTAAGACCATCGAAAAAGTGATGGTTCTTAAGCGCACCGGCGGTGATATTGACTGGCACGATCACCGTGATGTCTGGTGGCATGAAGCTACAGAAAATATGTCTGATCACTGCCCGCCGGAAGAGATGAACGCGGAAGACCCGCTGTTTATCCTTTATACATCGGGTTCTACCGGCAAGCCTAAAGGCGTACTGCATACAACCGGTGGCTATCTGGTTTATGCCACCATGACCTTTAAGTATGTATTTGACTATCAGCCCGGTGAGACATTCTGGTGTACCGCCGATGTTGGCTGGATTACCGGCCACTCCTATCTGATTTACGGACCACTTTCAAACGGAGCAAAGACCATACTTTTCGAAGGTGTGCCTAATTATCCTTCCACCAGCCGGATGAGTGAAGTGGTCGATAAGCACCAGGTTAATATTCTCTACACAGCGCCAACGGCTATTCGCGCCCTGATGGCGAAAGGGGATGAAGCGGTTGAGGGAACAAGCCGTGACAGCCTGCGTATTATGGGCTCGGTAGGTGAGCCTATTAACCCTGAAGCCTGGGAGTGGTACTACAAAACCATAGGCAACGAGAAATCCCCGATTGTGGATACCTGGTGGCAGACAGAAACCGGCGGCATTCTGATCACCCCGCTACCGGGCGCCACAACGCTGAAGCCGGGTTCTGCAACCCGTCCGTTTTTCGGTGTGCAGCCAGCACTGGTGGACAATATGGGCAACATTATCGAAGAGACAGCGGCCGAAGGTAATCTGGTCATTCTGGATTCTTGGCCGGGCCAGATGCGAACGGTTTACGGAGACCACGACCGCTTTGAGCAAACCTATTTCTCCACATTTATCGGTACCTATTTCACCGGTGACGGTGCCCGCCGTGATGAAGACGGCTACTACTGGATAACCGGCCGTGTGGATGATGTGCTTAACGTTTCCGGTCACCGTATGGGTACCGCAGAGATCGAATCGGCTCTGGTAGCCTTTGATAAAATAGCAGAAGCGGCAATTGTGGGTATTCCGCACGATATCAAAGGTCAGGCTATCTACGCCTACATCACCCTGAATGCCGGTGAGTACCCGAGTGCCGAACTGCACAAAGAGGTGAAAGACTGGGTGAGAAAAGAGATAGGCCCGATTGCCACGCCCGATGTGCTGCACTGGACTGACTCTTTACCTAAGACCCGCTCAGGTAAGATCATGCGCCGGATCCTGCGTAAGATCGCCACCGGAGATACCGGCAACTTAGGAGATACTTCCACTCTGGCAGACCCAAGTGTTGTTGATAAGCTTATCGCCGAAAAAGCAGAGATGGCGTAAAGTTACCGTCTAAAGCATAAAAAGCGCGGCTATCCCCTACTTAGCTGCGCTTTTTCTTCTCCGCGAAAAACCTGAACTTTAATAAATAGATCACCTTTCTCCCATAGATTTAACTCTATGTTGACGTAAAAAATGTTAACCCGGTTACAATTTGCGCCGCCTTATCAAGGAGATTAGACCAGTAATTTGCTGCGATTTGCTGTGAATTGTCTATAATTGTGTCTTAAAGTGAATTGTGGGGACTTTTTTACTGGAAAAATGCCCTAAAAATTCAAATAATGATCGGCAATTTCATTTAAAACCAACTTATAGGAAGATGACCTCAAGATGCCTGCAAAATTACGCATTCTTCTCCTAAACGGTCCAAATCTTAATCTACTGGGTGTACGTGAACCCGGTCATTATGGCTCTCAGACTCTTGATCAAATTGTTAACAACCTGGTTGAACAAGCGAATCAAGCCGACGTTGAACTGACACACCTGCAGTCCAACCGCGAATATGAGCTTCTGGAAGCAATTCACAGTGCGCACGGAAACACTGATTTTATCATTATCAATCCGGCCGCCTTTACCCACACCAGCGTTGCTCTTCGTGATGCGCTGCTGGGTGTTGCCATCCCGTTTATTGAAGTGCACCTGTCCAATGTTCACGCACGTGAACCTTTCCGCCACCACTCTTATCTTTCCGATAAAGCCGTAGGTGTGATTTGCGGGCTGGGTGCCCAGGGTTACGAATTTGCTCTGAACGCAGCAATTAAGCAGCTGCGTTCAGAATCTTAACGAACTTTATTCACTTCACTCTGTCTTAGAGTGCAAGTCCCAAACTAAAGAGAAAGAAAAATGGATATCCGTAAAATTAAAAAGCTTATCGAGTTAGTAGAAGAATCTGGCATCGCGGAACTAGAGATCTCTGAAGGTGAAGAATCTGTACGCATCAGCCGCGCGGGAACTGCTCCTGTTGCTGCACCAGTTCATTACGCTGCTGCTCCTGCACCTGTAGCCGCTCCTGCTCCGGCAGCACCTGCTGCAACTGAAGCTCCTGCACAAGCAGCCGCTGCGGAAGCTGAAATCGCTGGTCACAAAGTTCTTTCTCCAATGGTAGGTACTTTCTACCGTTCACCAAGCCCTGAAGCGAAATCATTTATCGAAGTAGGCCAGTCTGTAAATGTTGGCGATACTCTGTGCATCGTTGAAGCAATGAAGATGATGAACCAGATCGAAGCAGATAAGTCTGGTGTGGTTAAGGCAATCCTAGTAGAAGATGGTCAGCCAGTAGAATTCGATCAGCCACTTGTTGTTATCGAATAATTGAGGCGGACACTATGTTAGATAAACTAGTCATCGCGAACCGAGGTGAAATTGCACTTCGTATCCTTCGCGCATGTAAAGAGCTTGGCATCAAAACTGTGGCCGTACACTCTACTGCTGACGCAGACCTGAAGCACGTACTGCTTGCCGATGAGTCTATCTGTATCGGTCCAGCTAGCGGCCTTGAAAGCTACCTGAACATTCCTCGCATCATCTCTGCTGCTGAGGTAACCGGTGCTATCGCTATCCACCCTGGCTACGGCTTCCTGTCTGAAAACGCAGACTTTGCTGAGCAAGTTGAGCGCAGCGGCTTTATCTTTGTTGGCCCTAAAGCAGACACCATCCGCATGATGGGTGACAAGGTTTCAGCTATCACAGCAATGAAGAAAGCGGGCGTTCCGTGTGTACCTGGTTCTGACGGTCCTCTGGACGACGATGGTGAGAAAAACAAAGCACATGCTAAGCGTATCGGCTACCCGGTAATCATCAAGGCTTCCGGTGGCGGTGGCGGCCGTGGTATGCGTGTTGTACGCAAAGAAGAAGACCTGGTTGAAGCGATCGCTATGACCCGTGCAGAAGCAAAAGGCGCGTTCAACAACGATATGGTTTACATGGAAAAATTCCTTGAAAACCCTCGTCACGTTGAAGTTCAGGTTATTGCTGATGGTCAGGGCGGCGCTATCCACCTTGGTGAGCGCGACTGTTCTATGCAGCGTCGTCACCAGAAGGTCGTTGAGGAAGCTCCGGCACCTGGCATTACTGCTGAGATGCGTAAGTACATCGGTGAACGCTGTACCCGCGCATGTCTGGAAATCGGCTACCGTGGCGCCGGTACTTTTGAATTCCTGTATGAAAACGGCGAGTTCTACTTTATCGAGATGAACACCCGTATTCAGGTTGAACACCCTGTAACTGAAATGGTAACCGGCGTTGACCTGATCAAAGAGCAGCTTCGCGTTGCAGCAGGCCAGCCACTATCTTTCACTCAGGATGATATCAAGCTGCGCGGTCACGCTATCGAGTGTCGTATTAACGCTGAAGATCCGGTTCGCTTCCTGCCTTGTCCGGGCAAGATCGAGCGTTTCCATGCACCGGGTGGTATGGGTATCCGCTGGGAATCTCATATCTACACAGGTTACACAGTACCGCCTCACTACGACTCAATGGTAGGCAAGCTGATCACCTTCGGTGAAAACCGCGATGTTGCGATTGCGCGCATGAAGAACGCACTTGGCGAGATGATCATTGAAGGCATCAAGACCAACGTTCCTCTTCAGCAGGACATCATGAACGATGAAAACTTCCAGCACGGTGGCGCAAATATCCACTATCTGGAGAAGAAGCTTGGGCTTCAGTAATCGCTCACTGAGCAAATGTGATTTAGGGGAAGCTTCGGCTTCCCTTTTTATTAACTTAATTTCTGCTAAACTTCACCGCAAATTCCACTAACCAAACCGAGTATTCCCATGCCCTGGATTCAAATCAAACTTAATGCAACTGACACCAACGCAGAACAGATCGGCGATATGCTGATGGAAGAGACCGGAGCACTTTCCGTTACTTTTCTGGACGCAAAAGACACGCCTGTATTTGAACCTCTTCCGGGCGAAACCCGTCTTTGGGGTGAAACGGATATTCTGGCTCTATACGATGCAGAAGCGGATACCTCGTTTATTCTTGACCAGGTTAAAGCATCCAACATGCTGGAAGAAGGTTTTGCCTACAAAATTGAGCAGCTTGAAGACAAGGACTGGGAACGCGAGTGGATGGAAAACTTCCACCCTATGAAGTTTGGTGAAAGACTGTGGGTTTGCCCAAGCTGGCGTGAAATTCCAGAGCCGGATGCAGTAAATGTAATGCTTGATCCTGGCCTGGCATTTGGTACCGGCACCCACCCTACTACCTCCCTGTGCCTTGAATGGCTGGAAGGCTTGGATCTGAACGGCAAAACCGTTATCGATTTTGGTTGCGGCTCCGGCATTCTGGCTATCGCAGCAATCAAACTGGGCGCGTCTAAGGTTATCGGTATCGATATCGACCCGCAGGCCATTATCGCCTCTAAAGCGAATGCAGAACGTAATGGTGTTGCCGACCAGCTAGAGCTGTTCCTGCCGCAGGACCAGCCTGAAGGGCTGATTGCTGACGTAGTGGTAGCAAACATCCTTGCAGGGCCTCTGCGCGAGCTCTCAGGCGTAATTAAAGGCCTGATTAAGCCAGAGGGCTTGCTGGCAATGTCCGGCGTGTTAGATACGCAGGCAGAAGACGTAGCCAGCTACTACCGGGATGAACTCAATGTTGAGCCGATTGTCGAAATGCAAGAATGGTGTCGCATTGCAGGGCAAAAGAAGGCATAAATCACGTTTTACTCGCGATAATTGCCTGAAAAACCAACGTTTTCACCAATAAAATTGTAAATGGTTAAAATTTAGACTTTTCAGGCATCAAAAAAATGCGTAAAATGCGCGCCCTTGCTGGTGTACAACTGTAATTGATGTTTTGAAGATCGGAAACTACCAACTAAAGAACAATCTTATCGTCGCTCCCATGGCCGGAGTAACGGACAGACCATTCCGAGAGTTATGTCTCCGGTATGGTGCGGGCATGGCCGTCAGTGAAATGATGTCGTCAAACCCTCGCCTGTGGAATACATCAAAGTCCCAACAGCGCATGGTACATGAGGGCGAATCGGGCATTCGCTCTGTACAGATTGCGGGAGCAGATCCCCAGCTAATGGCAGAAGCCGCTCAGTTTAGTGTTGAAAACGGTGCTCAAATCATCGATATCAACATGGGCTGCCCTGCCAAAAAAGTGAATAAAAAACTGGCCGGCTCGGCACTGCTTCAGTACCCGGAAATCATTAAAGAGATTCTGACAGCGGTAGTGAATGCAGTCGATGTCCCTGTGACTCTGAAAACCCGTACTGGCTGGAACACAGACAATAAAAACTGTGTTGAAATCGCTAAATTAGCCGAAGATTGTGGCATTCAGGCTCTGGCGCTCCACGGGCGCACAAAAGCTTGTATGTACAAAGGAGAGGCAGAATACGACAGCATTAAAGCGGTTAAGGAAGCTATTTCCATCCCTGTTATCGCCAACGGCGACATCGACAGCCCGGAAAAAGCAAAACATGTGCTGGATTATACCGGTGCAGACGCTTTAATGATTGGACGTCCGGCCCAGGGTCGTCCATGGATTTTTAAGGAAATCCAACATTATTTGGAAAACGGTAAAACGATGCCGGAACTTCCCGCTGAGGAAGTGAAAGCCATTTTACTTGGTCACGTTCACGAACTTCACCAGTTTTACGGTGAGTATTTAGGCCCTCGCATTGCCCGTAAGCATGTGGGTTGGTACCTGAAAGAACACGAGCAGGCAAATGAGTTTCGCCGTACCTTCAACGCCATCGAAGCAGCTAACGAGCAGCTGGATGTGCTGGAAGGTTACTTTGACAAAATTGCATCATAAATAGAGAAGAGCTAGACCGAATATGTTCGAACAAAATCTGACTTCCGAACCACTAACAGTTACAACTGTTACATCTCAAGATCAAATCACTCAGAAGCCTCTACGTGACTCAGTAAAAGCTTCTCTTAAGAACTATCTTGCGCAATTAAATGGTCAGGACGTCAACGACCTGTACGAACTAGTATTGGCTGAAGTTGAACAACCACTACTAGACACCATCATGCAGTACACTCGCGGCAACCAGACCCGCGCAGCAAACATGATGGGTATCAACCGCGGTACTCTTCGTAAGAAGCTTAAGAAATACGGCATGAACTAATTAATTTTAGTTAAGCCTATGATTTAAAAGCCCAAGCAATTAGATTGCTTGGGCTTTTTTGTTTATACATTGCACACCAAAGAATTAAATTCTTAAGTTTTTCCTTTTCGACGTCGCATGTAAAACTTTTCTGGTGGTCTCAGTATTGCACTATCAAATCAATGGCATAAAATCTCTTTGAACAACGGAATTTAGGAAGTCAGATGAACTTTACCATTCAAGATATTATCGACCTACAAACTCTCGCAGAATCTGCTGAAGTAGAGTTTAAACTCGCTGGCGGTAAGAGTGGTAAGGGTCAACTTCCTAAAGATTTCTGGCCTACTTACTCTGCGATGGCTAATGGCCGTGGTGGCTGGGTTATTCTTGGTGTAAAAGAGAAAGACCGTCACTTTACTCCTGTTGGCGTCACTGATATTGAGAAGGTTAAAATAGACCTGTTTAATCAGCTTAGTGACCGAGATAGAGTCAGCATTAACCTTCTGGCTGATAAAGACGTTCAGACTGTCATAATGGATGGCAAAGAGGTGCTTGCTATCCATATTCCACCAGCAACCCGAAAGCAAAAACCAGTTTATATGGGCAAGAACCCGCTAGCTGGTAAAACCTATATCCGACTGCATGAAGGTGACAGAATCTGTGGCGATGAAACCGTTAAACGAATGCTTGCAGAACAGTTGCATGACTCCCGTGATAATGAAGTTTTATCTGAGCACTACAACTTTGATGAAGATATCGACCTAACCACTCTTAATGCATACCGTAACCTGCTGGCGGCTCACAACCCAGATCATCCATTTCTAGCTTCTGACCTATTTGATTTCTTTAAACAGATAGGTGGCTGGCGTACCGATAAAGAGACTGGCAAAAGAGGTATTACCCTTGCTGGTGTTTTAATGTTTGGTACATGGGATGCGATAACGTCTGCACGACCTAACTATTTTGTCGATTATCAGGAAAGACCGGAAGCCAAAACAGAACTTAGATGGATAGACAGGGTCTACTATGACGGAACCTGGTCCGGAAACCTGTTTGATTTCTACCGCAAGGTATACCAAAAACTGACCGCAGATCTAAAAGTCCCATTCAAACTGGAAGACGGACAAAGAAAAAATGATACTCCGGTACATATTGCTATTCGTGAAGCGCTGATAAACAGCCTTGTTCATGCCGATTTCTCTGATCGCCTCCCTATTCTTATTGTAAAGCGCCCTGACCTGTTTGGGTTCCGAAATCCGGGCCTTATGCGCATTCCATTAGAAGATGTTATCGCTGGTGGCCTCAGTGACTGTCGTAACCAGACTCTTCAGAAGATGTTTATGCTTATCGGTCTGAGCGAGCGTGCAGGCTCCGGCATCCCTAAAATCTATAGTGGCTGGAGTTACGCTAAATGGCGTAAACCTAAACTCTGGGAGCGCCCAGAACCAGCACAAACCATATTAGAACTGAGTACCGCTGGCCTGATACCAGAAGAAACGATGGATCGACTACATGATATTTTTGGCGATACTTTCTATAAGCTGGATGAACTAGAAACCAAGATTGTTGTTACCGCCGCTGTAGAAAACTGGGTAAACCATGAAAGAGCTTGTGAGCTAACTGAGCAGCATACTCGCGAAGTAACCCTTATTCTTCCAAGACTGGTAAATAAAGGCTTCTTAGTAGCAGCAGGTGAAGGTAAAAACAAGTACTACACTCTTCCCGGCGTTGATATTCCCACTCCCGATAAAGTATTTGTGGCCTCTGAGCTTCCAAAGCGTATCGCATCAAACGATGACAACATAACGCACAAATCATCGGACATAACGCAAAGCTCAACGATCATAACGCAAAGTGGAAAAAACATAACGCAAAGTTCAACGATCATAACGCAAAGTGACGAGCAACATAACGCAAACCGAGACGAGAATGGACGTCTAATAAGTAAGCACTTACCAAAGCCAGTTATTGATGACCTAAGCGCCCTATCTAAAGAGTTTTATACTCGACTAAAACTCGTAGCAGAACCAGCAAGAAAGAATAATTGGTTAGCCAAAGAGCAAATGAAAAAAATCATTGTTCAGCTCTGTGATGGTCATTTTATTGAAATAGCTCAACTAGCAACATTACTCGGCAGAACTAATCAAAATGTTCGCCAACATCATTTAAAAGCCTTGCTGGAAGAGAAAAAACTGGAATTAGCATTCCCCCAAACGCCAAGAACTAAACGGCAAGCCTATAGCAAAAAGGACAGCTAATAATATGACAGATGCAAAAAATTATTCCATCACCGTTAGAAAAGAGTCACTCGAAGGCGAGGAACCAGAATGCAATAGTGACGTAGAGTAATAATTGATTATTACTCTACTTTCTAAAAGCTCCGCAATGGTACCCTTAACGCTCAGCTCTCCTATACCTCTGCAACCGGCTAGTGGGCTTATCCGGTATCGTCATTTCAATAAGGCCGGCTTCCAGTGCTGGCTTCAGATAGAGCTCTCGGAATGACTTACGATCCCTCAGACCTAATTCAGCCTGGATCTCTTCGCGTAGCATCTCTCCTTCAATCACATTAAGTAACTGTTCGACTTGGGGGGTGACTTGAGGGGTGACTTGGGGGGTAACTCCGACTTCACCGAGATCTTGCAGTGCATCACGAATCATTTCCAGCATAAATTGGATAAAGGGTTCAGAGTCTGACTTTAATGTGCTTTGGTTTATAGCTTCATAGTAAGCCTGCTGATTATCATGGATAAAGCTCTCCACAGGAACGTTGGCGAACAGCGGGTTCCACTCCGACAATATCAGAGTCTGCCATAAGCGCCCCATCCGGCCATTGCCGTCTGAAAATGGGTGAATAAACTCAAACTCGTAGTGAAAGATACTGCTCTGAATCAGCGGATGACTATTGTCTGCTTCCAGCCAGCCAAACAGTTCGGACATCAGCATTGGCACTCGCTCCGCAGGCGGGGCCATATGTAGAACCTGTCCATCTTTAAATACGCCAACACCATCATTTCGGTATTGCCCAATCACAGGTTGCAAGCCAAGCATTAGTTTTTCATGAGCTTTTAAAAAGTCATTCTCTGATACAGGAGACCAATCTGTGAGATGTTCATATACCTCAATTGCGTTGTGTGCTTCCTGAATCTGCTTTCTTGGGGCAAGCACACGCTTACCATTGAGAAGCGCGGTGATCTGCTCTTGTGTAAGTTCATTACCCTCAATAGCTAATGACCCCTGAATGGTCCTGACCCGGTTTACCTTACGTAAGCGTACGTCATGTGAAAGTTCTTCAATTGCAGATAAGCGGCCAAGGAGTTCACTAACCTGCGCCACCAGCGACAAGATTTCATTAGATATTGTGTATGGAGGCTGATAGCTCATTGAGTCGCTTTCCTTGAATGAATAGTTCTTAGCACAATATCTTAACGTCAGCCCCGTATTCCGCAAGATGTAACCTCTCGTAACCGCATCTGCCCCCCCTTTTGACTGACAAAAGTACCATTTAACACCCGATCACTCGCAAAGACATATACCAAATGTTAAGAGTCCGTTGAAATCCGTTTTAAATCATTACGTCTTTCTTGATTAATCAGTTACAGGGAGTCGTTATGAAAAATTCAATGCGTATCAGTTTGATATCAGTCCTGCTCTTTGCCTGGGGGTGCTCAGATTCAGATGGTGGCAGTAATAACAACGGAGGGCAGCCTGTTACACCACCGCCACCGCCGGTTATCGTCCCGCCGCCTGTTGCCGATGGCGTTGTCACTGTTGAGTTTCCGGGGCTTTCCGCTGTCACTACGGCCTCAATTCTTACCGTAAGAGGCAGCGCCGACAAAAACGTCAGCAATATTGAAGTAAAAGGTGTTGCGGCCCAGGTGTTCGAAAGACCATCTGAAAACATCTGGATATCGGAAGTACCTCTTGAGTATGGTGAAAACCATCTCACGCTTAGCTACAGCACCAACGAGAAACAAAAGTCACTCACCCTGCGCCCGGTACAAAGGCTCAATGAATTTGCTCAGTCACCTGCGGTTATGACCAGAGCAGGCCAGACCCGGGAGACCTTTATATTCGACGACAGCACTCATAGCCTGTTAAAGCTGGATAACGATAACAAGATTAGCTTTGTCTATCAGTTCCGGGTTGAAAACGACCCTGATGCTAACCAGTCAAAGGATGAAGCGCACGAAGCAACGCCTTATGGGATGTGGGTGAATAAAGAGGCCAGCCATCTCTATTACACAACCCGCTTTAACGGCCAGTTTTATATCTGGGGGATGGACCTTGAAACAAACATACCCTATCAGATATTTGGCCCGGGCACGCACGGTTACCAGAATCTGCTCGTCAACAAGGCGTTTCCTCTTCTTTACCGGGAAAACGAAAATCAACTGATTATTGCCCATGGCGTCCCGGTGAACTCGATTACCGGTTTTGATCTGGATAGCGGGCAGCTTGTCGATTACAACATCAAAAAGCCCAGCTTCAGATATCTGTCTCTGGTCCAGAAAAGCAACGATGTTCTGCTTGCTCTGACAGAAACCCAAATAGGCACCAATGCATTCGGTGAGATAAACCTCAAACAGGGCTCGCTAATGCAATACACATATACTCCGGTCATTCAGGGGGCATGCCGTGCCTTCAACAATATGGACAAGTTTGCTTTTCATCATACCAGCGAGCACTTTGTTATTGCCAAGGCAAGCAGCCTGCTCAGCGATGATGTTATATGTGGTATTAATACTTCACCAACCATCTTCCGCCCGGTAACAGGATACTTTGATGAGTACCCTGATTCTGGAATTAATAGCGACTATATGAGCATTGCTGGTAACAACCTCTATTTTGGCGGAACGGATAAAAACAGTTACCGTATTAACCATTATGCTCTCAGCACTACATTTCCCAACGGAAAGGCGAACCGGACGCAAATAGGTGATTTGATCTCAGCCGGTAATTCAGAAATTGCTCCCCACACTGCCAGAGAAGTGCTTTACGATCAGAAAGCCAACAAACTCTACTGGGTAATAAAGCAGAGTAAGAACAGCTCTCTGGGGCAAATTCAGGTGCTGGATATCGCCAGCGGTGAATGGTCGCACCTTGGAGATTACGCCTACAAAAGCTTTAAGGGGGCAGAACTTAACCCTGAAGATAACTCGATCTATATCGTGAATGACGATCTGACGAGCGATGATGCATTAATAAAAATTGATCTTGAAACAGGCCGGGACGAAGTCGTTATTGGTGCCGTAGAAAAGGCAACTCTTGCCAAGCCCGATTTTACTATTGTGGCTTCGGCTATTAACCCGGAAAAACAGGTTATCTATCTTGCGCGTAAGGTCCATGGACGTTACCTGAACCCGGGGCAATATCCTTTTAGCCTTCTGGCTTATGAGATTTCATCAGGTGAGCTTAGCGAACTTGTTCCGGTAAGCCGCAGACCGGTATCTGTCGGTTATGAGATGGCCTTTGACCCTCAGGGTAACCGGGTTCTGTTCTACGATGACCACTCAGGCACTGAGTATCAGATTCGGGCTATCAATGTTGATACCGGTGAAATAAGCACTCTGAGCCAGGAAAAAACTATGGATGGCCCGGACATTTATAACTCACGGGATCATATAATTGACTCTGAGCACAATCAGTTGCTCTCGCTATCTCAGGAGCATGAATCTATTTATGCCGTTGATTTAAACACGGGCATACGAACAATGGTTAGCGGAGAAGAACCGGAGTCAGGCCCCGTATTTATCAGGCCGACCGGTATAGACCTTATCGGTAAACAGAATATCGCTGTGGTAGCTGATGAGGAGATTAACGCTTTGTACTGGGTAGACCTGCTAACCCGGGAGCGCGTTATTATTCAGCGCTAACATCTGCTGATTTTATTTAAACCTGCGGGGCAACTGAAGCTGCCCCGTTTACTCCACACCTATTCTTTAGGCCTGAACAGGTAAGAAATAATCCACTCCAATCACACACAGAGTCATGGCCTGATTGATCCAAACCCGCCCAACATCCATAATGTAAGTGTTTCTGTAAATCTAACCTGTCATGAGTGCTTTATGTCGTCGAAATTTTTAGAGCTGGCCTGGGAGTTCAAAACCGTTACTGTTGAAGAGAAGCTTTTTTTAATCGCAGTGGCCGATATATCAGACCGGAATGGCATGTTTACGACGACTTACAGCGAGCTGTCAGCCATGATGAGCGTCTCCACCAGCATGGTCACCAACTGTTTCCATAAGCTGTCCCAGCGTGGCGGTCCTGTCAAAATACAGGTGTCGCACAACGAAGGTAACATCTCGGGTCAGCTGATGCTCCAGCGACAAAATACCAACGAAGGGCTGAATCAGGAAACCCGTCAGAACCTGCATGCAATGGCTCAGCGTCAGCATGAAAATATGCAGTATGCCCAGCCAAAATCAAAGGCAAAGCTGAACCGCTCGCAGTTTGCCCAGCAGAGACCGCTGACACCGGCCAAAAATGAAAAGATGATCAATATTATTGAGATCACGCCAAATGAGATACCAAACTGGGCTGAAACCACCATGTACTCAAAAGGTGTACTGGGCAGAAAAGATATCTGGCTGTCATTTGTAGAAGATGTTCAGGGTACCGGTGAAAAGCTGTTCCCTCAGTCCATGCTGGTCGATAGACTCACTCAGAAAATTTATCATTTTAAAAACGATGCGCTGAATAAGCCCCATGCAGGCAGGCCTGTGGTTAAGCAGTCATCCCGGGATGAGTATGCTGAGAAAGTCAGCAACTTGTATCAGGATATGAAGTGCGACTGGGATGAGTAGTCCTCACCTTCCGATAACGTACATAACAAGCATTTAAGTTACAGGTATTAAATTATGAGCAGCGACCAGAGCAATAAGCCGAAAGGTATGCATGAGCTAGTAAAGCAGGAAGACTTTAGCCAATACCTGCAACGCCGGGGCAAGGAGCTGAAAGAGCAGCAGCAAAGCAACACACAGCTCGCCCCAAAGACGGCACAGCCTCAGCCATCCCGCCCGGTCAAAATTAATCCGGAAACCAACGCACCTAAAGCTGAGTTTTCCCAGAAAACCGTTGATCGCCTGTTCGAGTTTACTCAGGAGCAGCAGGTAAAAATTCACCGCCTGTGGCATGAGATGATCGATCTGTTCAGCAAATCAAAAATCCGTCAGGAGTTCGGTGACGAACCTGATATGCGATTTATGATGTTTGCCGCTGAACTGACCAAAGATCAGTACCAACGCCTGATGGACAACATTTATGAACGTCTTTCATCCGGCAATGAATGGCCTCCGGCGATGAAGCTGCTTGAGATGTTCACAGACACCCCGACCAAAGCGGAAATCATCAAGGCCAGGCAGCACCTGCTGGTCGAGAAAAAGCCAACCAACCGTGTCGAAAGGTTTATCGATAAACGCCGCACCAATGCGATAAGAAATCTGTCCGAGCGTTATCTGGAAACCGAGTTTGCCTCTCTGTACCGTGAAGCCTTTACCGAGGTGATGATTAATAATCTGGATGTCATTCTGGATGAAACCGAGAGTACGGTTCAGACCAATATCCGGCATATTCCTGAAACCAGCATAGATAAGCAGAGAAACGAGTTCGATCTCAGCACCCTGAAAAACTTAGGGACCGTAGGCAAGCACCTTGACCGGATTTTAAAAGAAGTGAAACAACACCCAACAGCGGAAGAGGTCACTGTGGAAGAAGTTTCCAGAGAGGAGCAGATCAGACTGGAACAGGAGCGCCTTGCCCAGCAAATCTTAGATGACAACTCAGATAAGTAACCATGCAGACTTTTACCGTTATATCTAAAGAAACCGGCTATTTTAAGTGCCTGAAAAACGGCTATCACTGCCGGATCGTGATTGATGACTTCAGCAAAAACCTACCGCTTGGTGATGTACAGCTGCATGTGGAAGAGGTAACCAACAAATATGAACACCACGCATCGGATGCCGTGTTCAGGCTTACTCTTCCCTACGCTCAACAAAGCTCCATCGCAATCTGCACTATGAAGCCCGGCAAGAAAAACCGGTTTACTTACGCAGCCTGTATGCGCCTTGGGGGCAAATGGGAGCCTATCCTTAATGAATGGGTTTTCTCAGCTTCAGTGGAAGATAAAGTCCGCGAACTTGAAGCTGTTATTCACTCCAGACAAATCGTTATTCAGGCCGATTTCAGGGAAAATATCACGGTAACCCAAAAGCCACTCACCCTGTTCGGTTTTGAGCTGGTAAAAAGCGTGGGGATTGATTACGCACCGGTTTTCTATAAGGGCATTCGCCTGGTTAGTGGCAATATTGCGCATATCATTACGCCACCGAAAAGAACCATTGTGGAGGCAGGAACCGGCATCCGCCTGCAGGTACCTGAAGCCATGCTAACTTCAGCTGCTTTTAAAGAAGATTATATAGGCGCGGTCGATATCAGCAAAAAACGCAAGCTATAAAAACCTCTTCAGACGATAGAGTTACCCGGAAACCTCTGCTCTTATCCTCGATTCCGGGTAGCGAAAACAGAGCCAAGTTCGTATGAAATTTACAAAAAAATAATTATTTTTGTGATGGCAAACGATTGCGCGAGCATTTTTATTACAAATTAGTTAGAATATGCGCCATCAATTTTGAGGCAACCTGCCAACACAAAATCACTCTTGATATTAACTCTGTGAACTTAAAGGAAAACGGAAGTAATGAATAACGCTCGCCCAATTCGTCGTGCTCTGATTAGCGTATCAGACAAAACAGGTATTGTTGAATTTGCACAGGCTCTAGCTGAACGTGGTGTAGATATTCTGTCTACAGGTGGTACTGCTCGCCTTCTGGCTGAGAAAGGTATTGCTGTAACAGAAGTGTCTGACTACACAGGCTTCCCGGAAATGATGGATGGCCGCGTTAAGACTCTTCACCCTAAGGTTCATGGCGGTGTACTTGGTCGCCGCGGTCAGGATGATGAAGTGATGGACAAGCACGGCATCAACCCAATCGATATGGTTGTTGTTAACCTGTACCCGTTTGCTGCAACCGTAGCAAAAGAAGGCTGTACTCTGGAAGACGCGGTTGAGAACATCGATATCGGTGGCCCGACTATGGTTCGCTCTGCTGCGAAAAACCACAAAGATGTCACTATCGTGGTAAATGCATCTGACTACGACCGTGTTATCGCTGAAATGGACCAGAATGAGACGTCTCTGACTCTGGAAACCCGTTTTGACCTGGCTATCGCTGCATTTGAACACACAGCAGCATATGACGGCATGATCGCAAACTACTTCGGCACTATGGTTCCATCTTACGGTGAAAACAAAGAAGGTGACCAAGAGTCTAAATTCCCTCGCACCTTTAACCAGCAGTTCGAGAAGAAGCAGGACATGCGTTATGGCGAAAACAGCCATCAGGCAGCGGCTTTCTACGTTGAAGCAAATCCTGAAGAAGCATCGGTTTCTACTGCTCGTCAGATTCAGGGTAAAGCACTTTCTTACAACAACATCGCAGATACTGACGCCGCTCTTGAGTGTGTGAAAGAATTTGATGAACCAGCTTGCGTTATCGTTAAGCACGCTAACCCATGTGGTGTGGCTCTGGGTAAAGATATCCTTGAAGCTTACAACCGTGCATACAAAACAGACCCGACATCAGCATTTGGCGGCATCATCGCTTTCAACCAGGAGCTAGATGCAGAAACAGCGCAGGCTATCGTTGAACGTCAATTCGTTGAAGTAATCATTGCACCTAAAGTATCTGAAGCTGCTGTTGAAGTGGTTGCCGCTAAGAAGAACGTTCGCCTTCTTGAGTGTGGTGAGTGGTCAGCGAAAACAACCGGCTTTGATGTTAAGCGTGTAAACGGTGGTCTTCTAGTTCAGGACCGCGATCAGGGTATGGTTACTCTTGATGATCTTAAAGTGGTTTCAAAACGCCAACCATCAGAAGAAGAGCTGAAAGACGCACTGTTCTGCTGGAAGGTAGCTAAGTTCGTTAAATCAAATGCGATTGTTTACGCGAAAGGCGATATGACTATCGGTGTTGGTGCAGGCCAGATGAGCCGTGTTTACTCAGCTAAGATCGCTGGTATCAAAGCAGCGGATGAAGGCCTTGAGGTTGCAGGCAGCGTAATGGCATCTGACGCATTCTTCCCGTTCCGTGACGGTATCGATGCAGCAGCTGAAGCGGGTATCAAGTGTGTTATCCAGCCAGGCGGTTCAATGCGTGACCAGGAAGTTATCGATGCTGCTGATGAGCATGGTATGGCGATGATCTTTACGGGTATGCGTCACTTTAGACACTAATTTTTAGGCCCTGGGTTATAAGGCCCTGGGCCCTGGGGGGCGACTCCCTGAAAATTTGGAAACTAATTTAAGGGTTTAAGAAATGAATGTACTAATTATTGGTGCCGGTGGTCGTGAACATGCTCTTGGCTGGAAAGCGGCTCAAAACCCAGATGTAGAAACGGTTTACGTAGCGCCTGGTAACGCAGGTACTGCACTGGAGCCTAAGCTGGAAAACGTTGCTATCGGTGTTGAAGATATCGATGCTCTGGTTGCTTTTGCTAAAGAGAAAAATATTGAGCTGACCATCGTAGGTCCTGAAGCTCCACTTGTTATCGGTGTTGTAGATGCGTTCCGCGAAGCTGGCCTTCCTATCTTTGGCCCGACTAAAGCAGCAGCACAGCTGGAAGGTTCTAAGGCATTTACTAAAGATTTCCTTGCACGCCATAACATCCCTACGGCTGAATACGAGAACTTCACTGAGATTGAGCCTGCACTGGCTTACGTACGTGAAAAAGGTGCGCCAATTGTTGTTAAGGCTGACGGTCTTGCGGCGGGTAAAGGCGTTATCGTTGCAATGACGCTGGAAGAAGCGGAAAACGCAATCAAAGATATGCTGGCAGGCAACGCTTTCGGTGAAGCGGGTAGCCGCGTGGTTATCGAAGAATTCCTGGAAGGTGAAGAAGCCAGCTTTATCGTTATGGTTGATGGTAAGAGCGTTCTGCCAATGGCAACCAGCCAGGACCACAAACGTGTTGGTGATGGTGATACCGGCCTTAACACGGGTGGCATGGGTGCTTACTCTCCGGCTCCGGTTGTGACTCCTGAAATTCATGAGCGCATTCTGGAAGAAGTTATCTATCCGACTGTTCGCGGTATGGATGCTGAAGGTCACCCGTACACAGGCTTCCTGTATGCAGGCCTGATGATCGATGCTGATGGCACACCTAAGGTAATCGAATATAACTGCCGCTTTGGTGACCCGGAAACTCAGCCAATTATGATGCGTATGGAATCAGACCTGGTTGATCTTTGTCTGGACGCTATTGAAGAGAAGCTGGACATTTGCGAGTCATTCTGGGATCCGCGCGCTTCTATCGGTATCGTGCTTGCAGCTGGCGGTTACCCTGGCAGCTACGGCAAAGACGATGTGATTTCTGGTCTGCCATCTGAAGAAGTTGAAGGTGAGAAAGTATTCCACGCCGGCACTTCTGAAAAAGAGGGTAACGTTGTGACCAACGGCGGACGCGTACTTTGTGCAACGGCACTTGGAGACAGCGTATCAGAAGCTCAGGAACGCGCTTACAAGCTGGCTAAACAGATTAGCTGGGATGGCATGTTCCACCGCAACGACATCGGCTACAGAGCGATTGCACGCGAGCAGGAAAACAAATAACTGCCCGCTAACAGACAAATCCCGGGAGCTACACTGTAGCTCCCGGGATTTTTTATTCTGTATATTCACTTTCTGCCTATGCAGCTAAACGGCAGCTAAACGGCTTCACTCTTTGATAAAACTCGCCGGCTCTATACAGTCAAACTTCGCATCGTGCAGCAGATAGATATCATTTATGGTCAACTGACTGATATTATTCACAGTCCCCGCAAAAGCAGCATAGCTTTCCAGGTTTGCCAGTCTGTTAATCACAAAGGTTGGCAGAGTCACATCAAACTTCAGCTTCTCATATTTTTCACCCGAACAGCTCTCAAACACTTCACCATCCCAGTAGCCCTGGAACAGTCTCTGACCTTTGCGGTTTTGCTCAGCTACCAGGGTCTGTAAGGCGAATGCTTCACGCTGGATATGATCCATCTGAACAGGTGTCACCGGAAGTACTTTTCCGTCCAGACGGTACAGCTGATACACTGCCTCACCTTTGTCATTGAACCTGAGGTGAGTGGTATAGGAAAGCAGCTCATCGTCTTTTACCAGTTCGCCTTCTCTCACGACTTCCTTTAGTTTACTCTCTTTCCAGCGGTATTCTGACTGATACCAGCCAAAATCCCCGGAGGTAACGTAATCGGATGCAGAGTAAGGCAGGCTTAGCTTCTCGGTATACCAGTACAAGCTGGTTGTATCACCGACAGACTGACCACCAGTCATTGTTTTAAACTGTTCGGCCTGCTCGCTGGACGGGCCGGAAGAACAACCTAAAAGAATGGCTGATAAGAGTAGCGTTGGGACAGGATATTTCATGGGTTGCAACCAAATAAAAAATTAGCCGGGCTAATGCCCGGCTTAGGTATCTTATTTCACTGCATCTTTCAGTGCTTTACCAGCTACGAATGCCGGAACGTTCGCTGCAGCGATCTGGATTTCCTGACCCGTTTGAGGGTTACGGCCAGTGCGAGCAGCACGGTGATTTACTTTGAATGTACCAAAACCAATTAGTTGAACCTGGTCACCCTCTTTTAGTGATTCAGTTACACCATCAAGAGTTGCTTCAAGAGCAGTTTTCGCCTGAGCTTTTGAAAGGTCCGCTTTTTCAGCAATAAAGTCGATTAATTGGGTCTTGTTCATTAGGTTTCCCTTCTCATATGTTATCAAATCTATGTCACTGTAAAGCATAAACACCCCTTCTTGCAAAGGTTTGAATATGAACTTTTCCTTTAACGACCAATATTTAACCATATTCTGAGTAATAACTCACAATTTGCTATACTTCCCCCCTGAAAAACGCTTATAAATACCCTATATAAACCAGATAAAGATACGGTCTGCAGCCCCGTTTTCACAGGCTCTGCAGGCTAAATTATCTTCAGAATACTGTTTGAGGCTTATGTTACTTTTAACCTTCTATATCTCTCTTTCTATCGGCGTTTCATTTGTCTGCTCGATTCTGGAAGCGGTTCTGCTGAGTATTACTCCAAGCTTTCTGGCTCAGCTAAAAAAAGATCAGCACCCCGCGGCTGAAAAGCTGAATCAGTTGAAAGCGGATATCGACCGACCGCTGGCATCCATATTAACGCTGAATACTATCGCCCATACCATAGGTGCCGCAGGTGCCGGTGCTCAGGCCAGCATAGTGTTTGGCAGCCAGTGGCTGGGGCTGTTCTCCGCTATCCTGACCCTGGGAATTCTTCTGCTGTCTGAAATCGTACCGAAAACCATTGGTGCCACTTACTGGCGTCAACTGGCGCCTGTTGCTGCCACCATGCTGAAATGGATGGTATGGGCGCTGACTCCGTTTGTATGGATGTCAGAACGGATAACAAAGCGGCTGGCTCACGGCGCTATAGAGCCAAAGCTGAGAGATGAAATTTCTGCAATGGCCATTCTTGCCAGAGAAAGCGATGAGTTCGATGAGGGTGAAACAACCATACTAAATAACCTTCTGACGCTTCAGGACCTGCCTGTTACTCACGTGATGACGCCAAGACCGGTGGTATTTCGCATAGAAGCCGAAATTACTATCGACGAGTTCCTTGATGAGCATAAGGATATCCCCTTCTCAAGGCCTCTCGTCTACAGCCAGCATACAGATAACATAGTTGGCTTTGTTCACCGCCTGGAACTGTTCCGGCTTCAACAGGCCGGAGAGGGAGAAAAGCAGATTGGTGCGGTCATGCGCCCAATCAGCGTATTACTGAACAATGTGTCGCTGCCAAAAGCCTTTGACACCATGATGAAAAAACGCCTCCAGCTGGTTTTGATCGTTGATGAATACGGAACGATTCAGGGCATAGTGACACTGGAAGATATCTTTGAGCACCTGCTGGGGCAGGAGATTATCGATGAGGCAGATAAAGCAACGGACATGCAGCAGCTGGCGTTTCAGCGGTGGGAGACCTGGAAGAAGGCGCATGGGGTGATTGAACGTCGGGATGAGGAAGAGTAAGGGCTATGGGGCTATGGGGCTATGGGGCTATGGGGCTATGGGGGACTCTACCCCATTACCCTATAGCCCTCAAGGGCAAAGCCCGTCCCTATAACCCTAAATTGAAACCCCAATATTACTAACCCCTTCCTCACGCAACTCCGCACGCAAATCTTTGATCAACTCAATATCCCTCTCCGTCGCTTCGCGCAGTGGACGGAAAATGGCCCACTGCACATCCCACTCTTCACAAACCGCTTCGTTTTCTTTCTGGTTTTCGTTGGTGATCTCAATACCGGTTTCTGCCTGTTCCAGTTGAGCAACTGTAGCAACCGACTGCTGGCTCACTTTCAGCATGTTTTCAAACAGGTAGTCTCTGTCTAGCAGACCATGCAGCAGAGTCGACAGACCTACGCAGGCATCAATCGCCGGGTAAACGCCGTAGAATTCGAATTCATCTGAGTTAGGGATAAGTTCTTCAAGTTTTTCTAACTGACGCTCAAAATTGATTTTGGCGTTTTTCACCGTCAGCAGCTCCCATACGCTATCCAGAATCTCACGATATGCGCGCGGCTCAGCGAACTCAGTTGCCTGGCAGAACATAGCGTAGTTCGGGTACATGCGCTCACACAGGCTGGCCATAAAGGTGATTTGCTGCCAGGGCTCAAATTTCTCAAGGCGAACTTGAAGAGGATTCTGTAACATAGGGACTCAATATTTGCGGTAGTTAGTAACAGCGGAAGTGTACTTGATTCGTTAAAGGGAAAAAAGCAAGCATATGGATAATTTCAGCAATAAACTCAGAATACTCACTCAGTCGGACTCAACCTATCTTCAGCTACTTAAAAAAGCGGCCCTGCCGGATCTGGAAATTACCGATAATAACGCCGAAGCCGATATCGTTCTGGCTGAACCACCGATGCTGAGCAAATGCCTTGATGAGTTCACCGAACTAAGCTGGGCGCAGTCTACTTTTGCCGGTGTCGATGCCCTGATGTCACCCGGTTTAAGACAGGACTATGACCTTACCAATGTAAAAGGCATATTTGGCCAGCAGATTTCTGAATATGTACTTGGTTACTGTATTGAGCACTTCCGCCACTTTAATCTTTACCGCCAGCAGCAGGAACAAAAAGTATGGCAGCCACACACCTACTCCACACTGGCGGATAAGAGGCTGTTTATTCTGGGAACCGGTGCCATTGGTAACTACCTGGCTAAGGCCGCTTCCGCGTTTAACCTGCACACAGTAGGCATTAACCGGACAGGAATTCCGCCAAAAGAGTCTGCTTTTAACGAAGTGGTTCACTTTGAGCAGCTTCAGGCGCGTCTTGCTGAAGCCGATATTCTGGTATCCACACTTCCGGGCACACCTGAAACTGAAGGGGTCTTTAATCAGGCCTTTTTCGCTGACTGCCGGGAAGCTCTGTTCTTTAATGTGGGACGGGGAAGCGCCGTTGATACACCTGCTCTGCTGGAAGCTCTGGAGCAGAATAAGATCAGCCATGCGTTTCTGGATGTGTTTATCAACGAACCTATCTCTCAGCAATGCCCTTACTGGCACAACCCGAAGGTAACCGTTACACCGCATATCGCGGCCTATAGCTTCCCTGAGCAGGTATTTGAGATTTTCACAGAAAACTACCTGCGCTGGAGAGACGGTTTCCAGCTACAAAACAGAGTTGATTTTGATAAAGGATACTAAGCGAAGTCAGAGCCTGCCGGTTATGGGGTTATGGGGTTATGGGGTTATGGGGCAAAGCTTGAATCTACTGCGTATGATGTCAAGCTTTTTTAGCTTTTCCCTATAACCCTATTTCCCTCAAGGACGAAGTCCGTCCCATGACCCTATTTATGATAAGGCTTAGAAAGCTCGTGCACAGCCTCCACAAACACCCCTGCATTCTCAGGCGGCACATCCAGATGAATACCGTGGCCAAGGTTAAATACATGGCCTGTTCCCGCATCACCAAAGCCTTCCAGAATGGTCGCCACTTCCTGACGGATTCTGTCATGTGGAGCGTAAAGCATTGAAGGGTCCATATTGCCCTGAAGTGCCACTTTATCGCCAACACGTGCAACCGCATCGGCAATGTTAATGGTCCAGTCCAGGCCAACAGCATCACACCCGGTTGCTGCAATCTTCTCAAGCCACATGCCACCGTTCTTGGTAAACAGAGTAACAGGTACGCGGCGACCGTCATTTTCACGGATAAGACCATCAACAATCTTGTGCATATACTGCAAAGAGAACTCGTTGTAATCGCGAGGAGTCAGCACACCACCCCAGGTATCAAATACCATCACCGACTGAGCACCGGCTTTGATCTGAGCATTCAGGTATTCAATCACGCTGTCTGCCAGCTTATCCAGAAGCGCGTGCAGAGTGGCAGGCTCGGCATACATCATCTTCTTGATCTTAGTGAAGGCTTTAGAGCTGCCGCCTTCAACCATGTAGGTTGCCAGTGTCCACGGGCTTCCGGAGAAACCGATCAGAGGCACTTCGCCCTGAAGGTCTTTGCGGATCTGACGAACGGCATTCATTACATACTGAAGCTCACCCTCAGGATCAGGCAAGCCTATCTTATCCACATCAGCCTTGCAGGTAATTGGCTTGTCGAATACCGGACCTTCACCGGCAGCGAAGCGCAGACCAAGTCCCATCGCATCAGGAATGGTCAGAATATCGGAAAATAGAATCGCAGCATCCAGAGGAAAACGGCGCAGTGGCTGAAGTGTTACTTCAGAAGCCAGTTCAGCGTTTCGGCACAGCGACATAAAGTCACCGGCTTCGCTTCTTGTTGCTCTGTATTCAGGCAGATAGCGACCAGCCTGTCGCATCATCCATACCGGTGTGTAGTCCACTGGCTGCTTTAATAAAGCACGAAGGTATCGGTCATTTTTTAATTCTGTCATTCCGTTTTATCCAAATTGGCTTATTAGTTTTAACTTCAGAGTCTTAACCAGAGATTCTACCACTGATGAAGACAGCACAGCGTACCTCTAAAGTATTATCAGGTCTTACACTTGCTCGCTTTGCAACCTAGATCATGTTATCGAATTTAATATCGCATATTACATTGCGTCTCATTTTTGAGCATGATACAAATTCATCCGCTAGCGAAAACTATAAAAATAGTGGGTACTAATCCCTACATCTCATAACGACATCTTACTTACCCCCTCCTTCACCGGAGGGTTTTTTTTATCCGTTTTTCTGCGCTTTGATTTCCTGCACCGTATGTTCGATTAACGCTCTGGCAATCGTACCTTCCGGCGCCACATACGGGATATCTTCAACATTAAACCATTGCACGTCTGCAAGCTCAGTATAATCCGGGGCGATCTCGCCTGAATCATACTCAGCAAGGAATCCAACCATAAGGTTAGACGGAAATGCCCATGGCTGACTGCCAAAGTAACGGATATTTTTTACATTGATTCCGGTTTCTTCTTTTACCTCACGGGCAACACACTGCTCTAAAGTCTCACCAACCTCGGTAAAACCGGCAATCACAGTGTACATGCCCCCTTTATGCTGAGGGTGCTGGGCCAGCAATATCTGCTCTCCTTTACGAACCGCAACAATGGTACAGGGGAAAATCCTTGGATAATGAATCGTCCGGCAGTCACCACACTGCATGGCTGTTTCATTGTGGTTCAGGAAGTTGCGTCCGCCACACTTTGGACAAAAACGCTGCGTCTGGCTCATATGACCATACTGAACAGCCTTACTCATCAAAAGGAACAGCTCCTGATCGATCAGCAGATGATCTCTGAGTGATTCGAGCTCAAGCGACGCCTCTACATCCACTTCGTTTAACCACATAACCGGTCTGTTTTTGTAGCGCCCTATCCGGATAGCTTTCTCTTCCGGCAGATTTAACTCTCTTGCCGATCCCTTCGGAAGCTCGCCATCTTTCATCCAGACATCGCTGCCATTTACCACTACCCAATATGCACATTTATCGATAGTTTCGTCACTTTTTTTTAACATCCTTTGACCTCGTCACTTGAAGTTCAGTTATTTTACTGGCAATCTGATTTCGTGCCAGTAGATAAATAGCGAATTACGATATTTCATACAGGTATAAAAACTAAAACTATTTTTAATGGATCGCCTTTAACCAGGCTTTTGATTGCTACCTGATAGCAATCTGATCATGAGGGACATGGTCATGTTAAATAAATTTAAAAAAACTCAGGAACAATGGGGTGGCTCCAGTGAAGTCATCGATCACTGGCTGGAAACACGTCAGAAGCTAGTTGTGGAATACTGCGGCCTGGCTACTGCTACCAGCTTACCGGCTCCTGCTGACTTACAAGCTTTTTGCCAGACATTAGTAGATTACATTTCAGAAGGTCACTTTAAGATCTATGAAATGGTGATGGATAAGTGGAAATCCACCGGTTTTTCTCCGACCGAAGAGATTGATCATACCTACGGACGGATTGTTTTAACCACAGATCCTCTGCTGAACTTCACCGACAAATACGCCAGTATTCATGAAGAAGACACTATGGAAATTTTCGATAGTGATTTTTCTCTGATCGGGGAAATTCTGGAGACCCGCTTTGCAGTTGAAGATCAGCTTATTCAGTTGATCGCAGACAGTTTAGCAGTACCGCCAGGGGCATAGCTTTCGGCATAAATAATAAAGCGCAGTGATATCCTCAGCTGCGCTTTTTGAGTATCTGCTTTTATCATCTTCAGGGCATGGCCGGAAGTACAGCATTACAGAGCATTCTGCCCATTTCACTCTCCCAGGGCTTATCATTTCCTGTATTCCGGCTTTCCACGATTTTTCCTTTGTCCAGTACGATAACCCGCTGACAGAAGATCTCCACCAGCCTCAGATCATGAGTAACCAGCAAAAAGGCCGTACCAGACCGCTGCTGGATCGACTTCAGCAACTCAATAATCTGTTGCTGCAAAATCAGATCCAGACTGGACAAGGGCTCATCCAGAACCATCAGCTTTGGCTCAGTTGCCAGTGCTCTGGCAATCCCGACTCTCTGCAGTTGCCCGCCACTCAGTTGTCCGGCCCTGCGATGCAGTATTTCCGGAGCCAGATCGACCTTTGCCATCAAGCTTTCACACTCAGCCATAAGATCCTGTTTTGCTATCCGGCGCAGATAAATCAGAGGCTCCGACAAAACCTGATAGACATACTGCCTTGGATTAACCGCAGAAACAGCATCCTGAAACACAAGCTGAACATCCTGCCGGAAGGCACGCCACTGCTCTTCTGTGAAATCAGAAAAAGCCACTCCGTTCCAGCAGATATCACCACCTGAAGGCGCTTCTAAACCAAGTAATAAACGGCATAAGGTACTTTTCCCGCTACCACTGGCACCAACCAGAGCCAGTGACTCCCCGGACCGGATGGTCAGATTAATATCTGTCAGTACCTGCTTCGGAAGCGTTTTACCAAAAATGCCACTCTTCTGGTACAGCTTCGCCAGTTGCTTAATCTGTATAAAATCACCCATAGCCAAACTCCCGGTACAGAGACAGGTGCGCATTTAGCAATGACCGGGTTGCTGCATGCTGTGGCTGATGAAAAATCTCACCCACGCTGCCGCATTCAACAATCCGGCCTTCTGACATCACAGCCACTTGGTCAGCCAGTCTGGCGACCACACCAAAATCATGGGTAACCAGCAGTACGCCCAGATTACGTTCCCGGTTGATGGCTTCAATCCGGTCAAGAATATGGGACTGAACCACCAGGTCCAGATCTGTAGTCGGTTCATCGGCAATCAAAAAAGGAGCTTTGCTGACCAGTGCCAGCGCTATCATCATTCGCTGCAACATTCCTCCGCTCATCTGGAACGGATAGAGATCCAGCACCGAATGACAGGACTCCAGCCCGGCATCCAGCATAGCTTCAGTCAGTAAATATTCATCATAACCGGCGCCAGATGCCTGCATAGTTTCTATACCGTGTTTACGCATGGTCTGCAGCGGGTTAAAGGCGCTGGCCGGGTTCTGCATAATGCAGCTTACCCTTCTTCCCCGAAGAGAAGCCGCCGCCACTGCTTCGCCGTTTAAAAGCATCTCCCCACTTTGACTCAGTCCAGCCGGAAGCAGATCAAAAACCGATGAACATGTGAGGGATTTACCCGAGCCGCTCACACCAACCAGTGCCAGTGTCTGCCCGGACTTCAGGGTCAGATCTACTCCATGCACCAGATTACCGGTGCGGGATGAAACCGATAGCTGTCTGATTTCCAACTGCATTAGTTATGCTCCAGGTTAGGGTCCAGCTTATCCCGCATGGCATCACCAAGCAGGTTAAATGCCATCACGCTGATTAAGATAGCCAGACCGGGCCAGATAACCAACGCAGGGTGAGTCCAGATAAACTGGCGTGCATCGTTGATCATCACTCCCCATTCCGGTGTTGGCGACTGTACTCCCAGACCGAGAAAGCTGAGCCCGGAGACATGCATCATCACATGGCCTATATCCAGAGTTGCCAGAACCATCAGCTGGACCAGAATATTGGGCAGAATATGAACCCTAAACCGCGCCAGGGCAGGCATGCCTGAAAGTTTTGCCGCCCTTAAATAGTCACTATGACGGACCGAAAGCACAAGACTGCGTGCAATTCTCGCGTACCAGGCCCAGTGGGTTATTGCGATGGCAATCACCACATTGACCAGCCCGGTACCCAGCAGAGCCACCATAAACAGCGCCAGCACAACCGTGGGAAAAGTCATAAAGACATCACAGGTTCGCATAATGATCTGATCCACTCTGCCACCGGCGAATCCGGCCAGCCCGCCTAAACCGACACCAATAGTCAGCATCAGAAGCAGTGTGGCAAATACCGCCCCCAGCGAAACTGAAGTTGCCGTGATCAGGCGGGAGAGCAGATCACGTCCAAGGTGATCTGTGCCAAGCCAGTGCTCACTATTCATCCCCAGCAAGCGCTGAGAAAGATCGATGGCATTTGGATCGTAAGGAGACAGCCAGGGCCCGAACAGCGCAACGGATAAAAGCAGCGCCAGGCAGCCACCTCCGATGACCCCGGTAACAGAAAAACGAGAAGTTATGGACATAATGCCGTCTCCAGTCGAATACGAGGATCAAGCCAGGCATACAGAATATCGGTCACCAGATTGCACAGGATAAATATCGTGGTCATCATCAGGGTAAAGCACTGAATAACCGGATAGTCATTGTTGCTGATAGCGGTAATGGCATAGCGCCCCACACCCGGCCAGCCAAAGATGCTTTCCACAACCAGAGAGCCGCCAATAAGCTCGCCTATGTGCATACCTGCCGCTGTCACCACCGGCAACAGACTGTTTCGCAACACATGATTTTGCTCAACTCTGCGGGCAGAAATCCCCCGCATACGGGCATAGCGGACATGGCGCTGTCCGGCCACCTCCAGCATACTGGTCCGGAGCAGGCGGGCATTGATACATAACGACATAAAAGAGATAGCTACCGCCGGCAGTATCATATGCTTAAGACCACCAAATCCCATGGGAGGCAGCCAGTTAAGCTGGATAGAAAACAGCATAACCAGAAGAAAGCCCAGCCAGAAATTCGGAACCGACACACCGATAAAAGCCAGACCACGGATAGTAAAATCCGGCCACCGATCCCGGTAACGTGCCGCCCAGATAGCCAGAGGCACAGAGAGCAGCAGAGTGATCATCAGCGCAAACGAAGCCAGTTGCAGGGTTGCCGGAAGAAAGTAGGTCAGGTCCTGCAGAACCGGACGCCCGGTAATGTATGAATTGCCGAAGTCCATCCTGAGCACCCCGGACATCCAGTCGCTGTATTGCTGCCATATGGGCTTATCAAGGCCAAGATACCGCTCAGCCTCAGCAACAGCGGTGTCTGACAGAGGAATATTGCTGGCTCTGAGATAAGCCAGCGCCGGTTCTGCGCCACTCAGGCGCAGAAACAGAAAGATAACCAGGGAAACCGCCCACAATAAAAGGGGAACCAGCAGCAGGCGGCGAAGTACAAAACGTAACATAGTGATTCCAAGGTTAACCTGACGATGTTACCTGGTACCCAGCTTCTCAAACGGGATATCAAACACTGTGTTGCCCATCTCCAGTTCTCCCAGATCCTGAGATGACACGCCGGTAACCCGCATATAGGTAACAGGAAGGTAAACCGCCTGCTGATGAAGTGTGGTCAGAACCTGTTTATACAGGTCCCGGCGTTTGCTTTCGTCTGTACTGGTCAGCAACGCCATAATATTGCTGTCGATTTCAGCTTTATTTTCCAGCCCTGTCTGCGCCATATAATCTGCATGTGCCGGACGGCGCATACTGCTCATAAACGCATGCGGGTCGTATGGAGAGCCCCAGGTATTGTTGAAGATAAGATCAAACTCACCCGCTTTTTGCCGTTTATAAAAACGGCTGCGCTCTTCTGCCACCAAGCTAAGCCTGATGCCTGCTTTTTTCAGGTTAGCCTGCAGCACTTCTGCAATGGCTTTTTGGTTTGCATCCTGACCATGGTAAACAAGATCCAGAGACAGAAGGCGGCCACTCTTTTCCCGGTACACACCGTCAGAGGATAAATGCCAGCCTGCCTGTTCTAATAGTGAAGAGGCTAATGCCGGATCGTACCGGTAAGCGGTTAGTCCCACATCCGTATAAGGAGGGTTTTCAGCAAACAGCGTCGCTGCCGGAGTCTCTGTTCCGTAGAATATTTTTTCTGATATCGCTTTCTTATTCAGTGCATGATTGATTGCAACGCGAACCGGCAACTCTTTAGTGGCTGAGCGCGCGGTATTCATCGCAATCAGCCTGGTGGATACCGGTTCAGAAAGAGCCGTATGCACATCACCTCGGTGTCTGAAACGCTCGAATGTATCGGGAGAGATTTGTCCTTCCAGACCGTAAATCAGGTTAATCATGCCACTTTCAAATGCCATTGCACGCGCGTTAGGATCAGCAATAACCGACACCTCTACCTGCTTTGCCTTTGGAAGCTCACCCCAGTAATCCGGATTACGGACAAACACATCCTTCACACCCAGCACAGACTCTTTAAGCATCCAGGGGCCGGTACCAACCGGAGCTTTAATTCCCTCACCGGTATTACCCTTTTCCGGCATAGCCGATGGCGCCATAAAACGCACAGGCCGAACAAAGCTAAGCTCCTGCAGCGTCGGGTAATACGGGTTACGCAGATGCAGATCCAGGGTAAACTCATCCACCACTTCCACCGCTTCTATCTGGTTAATCAGCTCAAGCCAGCGATGCTTTTCAATACTCTTTAAAAGCTGTTCAAAATTGGCCTTCACTGCTGATGCGTCAAATGCTTCTCCGTTGGAAAACTTCACATCCTGGCGAAGAAAGAAACGGTAGCTTTTCCCGTTATCTGAGATCTGCCACGACTCTGCCAGCCAGGGAATCACCTCTCCGTCTTTTGCATATCTGACCAGAGGTTCATACACCATGGCTTGGGCATACATCTGGTTTGGTGACATTTGGTGAGGGTTAAGCGGACCTGCATTTACTGTCCATGAAAATTGAATTTGCGCGTGTGCCAACCCGCTAAACAAAATAAGAGCAGGAATAAAAACCTGAACAAGCTTCTTCATTGATACTACCTAGAATTACGTCAAAACCGTAGGGATTATCATGAGCTGAAGAATAAAGTAAAAAGCTGAGAACAAATGCAGAGAGTAAACGCGGCGCACTTCATAATTCTATTAATTCAGAGTGGCAATAATAGGTGAAGGGAGTGACTGGTAAAATTAAGCAGATACAAAAAAGGCACCTTTCGGTGCCTTTTTTCAGTATCGCTTTCGATTACTCTTCAGAAGAGAAACCAGCGTTCAGAAGTGCTGCCAGGTTGTCAGTAGCTTGTTCTGCTGACGGGCCTTCCTGCTCTTCACGCTTAGCCTGACGATCCTGATGGTACGCAAAACCAGTACCAGCCGGGATCAGACGACCAACGATTACGTTCTCTTTCAGGCCACGTAGCTCATCACGCTTACCAGAAACCGCAGCTTCTGTTAGTACGCGAGTTGTCTCCTGGAACGATGCTGCCGAGATGAACGACTCAGTTGCAAGAGATGCTTTAGTGATACCCAGAAGCTCACGTTCGAAACGTGCAGGCTCTTTACCTTCAGCTTCAAGAGCACGGTTAGCAATCTTAACCTGAGAGTATTCAACCTGCTCACCAGGAAGGAACTCAGAGTCACCAGCGAACGTAATAGTACACTTACGTAGCATCTGACGAACGATAGTTTCGATGTGCTTATCGTTAATCTTAACGCCCTGTAGACGGTAAACTTCCTGAACTTCGTTAGCAATGTAAGAAGTTACAGCATGGATACCACGAAGGCGCAGGATGTCATGCGGAGTTTCCGGACCATCTGCGATAACGTCACCACGTTCGATCTTCTCACCTTCGAACACGTTCAGCTGACGGTGCTTAGGAATCATCTCTTCGTAAGTGTCACCACCTTCGCGAGTGATTACCAGACGACGCTTACCTTTGGTCTCTTTACCGAAGGATACTGTACCTGTGTGCTCAGCAAGAATCGCAGGCTCTTTAGGCTTACGTGCTTCGAACAGGTCAGCAACTCGAGGAAGACCACCGGTGATATCTTTGTTACCGCCAGACTTCTGAGGAATACGAGCCAGCGTATCACCGATACCAACTTCAGCACCATCTTCGATGTTAACAATCGCTTTACCAGGCAGGAAGTAATGAGCTGGCATATCAGTACCAGGAATCGTTACATCGTTGCCCTGCTCGTCAACAAGTTTGATAGCCGGACGCATATCTTTACCCGCTGCCGGACGCGCTGCTGCTTCTGTTACTTCACTTGAAGACAGACCAGTCAGGTCATCAGTCTGACGAGAAACGGTAACACCGTCGATCATGTCTACGAACTGGATGCGACCTGCCACTTCAGTGATGATTGGCATGGTGTGCGCTTCCCAGTTAGCCACTGTTTCACCAGCTTCAACTGCGTCATCATGACCTTTAGTCAGCATAGAACCGTAAGGCAGTTTGTGCTTCTCTTTCGTACGGCCGAACTCATCAATGATAGTCAGTTCAGATGCACGGGAAGTGATTACCAGCTTACCGTCTTTGTTGGTTACGAACTTAGCATTGTGTAGCTTAACAGAACCGGTGTTCTTAGCCTGAATGCTGTTTTCAGCAGCCGCTGTCGATGCCGCACCACCGATGTGGAACGTACGCATGGTCAGCTGTGTACCAGGTTCACCGATTGACTGTGCCGCGATAACACCCACGGCTTCACCCATGTTAACAAGGTGACCGCGAGCAAGGTCACGACCGTAACACTGTGCACAACAACCGAAGTCTGAATCACAGGTAACTACAGAGCGCACTTTCATGCTGTCTACTGAGTTCTCTTCCATGATCTGACACCACTTCTCATCAATCAGAGTATTACGTGGGATCAGTACATCTTCAGTACCCGGCTTAAGAACATCTTCAGCAACAACACGACCAAGCGCAAGCTCTGTCAGTGCTACTTTAACGTCACCACCCTCGATATGAGGCATCATTTCAACGCCTTCGTGAGTGCCACAGTCATGTTCTGTAACAACCACGTCCTGTGCAACGTCTACTAGACGACGAGTCAGGTAACCGGAGTTCGCTGTCTTAAGTGCGGTATCCGCAAGACCCTTACGAGCACCGTGGGTTGAGATAAAGTACTGAAGTACGTTCAGACCTTCTTTAAAGTTCGCTGTGATAGGCGTTTCGATGATTGAGCCATCCGGACGAGCCATCAGACCACGCATACCAGCCAGCTGACGAATCTGTGCCGCAGAACCACGAGCACCGGAGTCGGCCATCATGTAGATGCTGTTGAATGATTCTTGCTGCTCTTCTTCACCGTCACGGTTGATAACAGTTTCAGAAGACAGGTTATCCATCATCGCTTTAGCAACACGGTCGTTGGTAGACGCCCAGATATCGATAACTTTGTTGTAACGCTCACCAGCAGTTACCAGACCTGACTGGAACTGATCCTGGATTTCACGTACTTCTTCTTCCGCTTCTGCGATTTCAGTGTACTTAGCGTCTGGCACAACCATATCGTCGATACCAACAGATACACCAGAAAGTGCCGCGTATGCGAAACCAGCGTACATGATCTGGTCAGCAAAGATTACCGTGTCTTTCAGACCAAGCTTACGGTAAGCCTCGTTCAGAAGGTTAGAGATCTGCTTCTTACCAAGCTTCTGGTTAACCAGGCTGTATGGCAGGCCAGATGGAACGATCTGCCAAAGCATTGCACGACCGATAGTCGTATCTACAAGCTTAGTTTCCGTTGTCTCTTCGCCGTCTTCGTCACGAACTGTTTCAGTGATACGTACTTTAACGCGAGCGTGCAGCTCAGCCATCTTAGTACGGTATGCCTTCTCAGCCTCTTCAGGGCCGGCAAGGTACATACCTTCACCTTTCACGTTGATCTTGTCACGAGTCATGTAGTAAAGACCCAATACAACGTCCTGAGAAGGTACGATGATAGGATCACCTGACGCTGGCGACAGAATGTTGTTTGTCGACATCATCAGTGTACGTGCTTCAAGCTGAGCTTCCAGAGTCAGTGGTACGTGTACCGCCATCTGGTCACCATCGAAGTCCGCGTTATATGCCGCACACACAAGTGGGTGTAGCTGAATCGCTTTACCTTCGATCAGTACTGGTTCGAACGCCTGGATACCTAGACGGTGAAGTGTAGGTGCACGGTTCAGTAGTACCGGGTGTTCACGGATTACTTCGTCCAGGATATCCCAAACGATAGCTTCTTCGCGCTCTACCATTTTCTTAGCCGCTTTGATAGTCGTAGCCATGCCACGAGTTTCCAGCTTGCTGTAGATAAATGGCTTAAATAGCTCTAGTGCCATCTTCTTAGGAAGACCACACTGGTGCAGACGAAGGTATGGACCTACTGTGATTACAGAACGGCCAGAGTAGTCTACACGCTTACCTAGTAGGTTCTGACGGAAACGACCTTGTTTACCCTTGATCATATCAGCAAGAGATTTCAGAGGACGCTTGTTAGAACCCGTGATCGCACGACCACGACGACCGTTATCAAGTAGTGCGTCAACAGACTCTTGCAGCATACGCTTTTCGTTACGTACGATGATGTCCGGAGCAGCTAGCTCTAGAAGACGCTTCAAACGGTTGTTACGGTTGATCACACGACGGTATAGGTCGTTCAGATCTGAAGTCGCAAAGCGACCGCCATCTAGTGGTACTAGTGGACGTAGATCTGGCGGAAGTACCGGAAGCACTGTCAGGATCATCCACTCTGGGTTGTTACCAGACTGAATAAACGCTTCAACAAGCTTCAGACGCTTAGTGATTTTCTTACGCTTAGTTTCTGAGTTTGTAGACTCAAGCTCTTCGCGCATCATCTCTGCTTCAGCGTGCATGTCCATAGTAGACAGCAGATCTTTGATCGCTTCTGCACCCATCTTAGCAGTGAATTCATCACCCCACTCTTCCAGGCGATCCAGATACTCTTCTTCAGTCAGCATCTGACCTTTTTCAAGATCTGTCATGCCCGGCTCTGTTACTACGTACATTTCAAAGTAAAGTACGCGTTCGATATCACGCAGTGGGATATCCATTAACAGACCGATACGAGACGGCAGTGATTTTAGGAACCAGATGTGAGCCACTGGTGATGCAAGCTCGATGTGGCCCATACGGTCACGACGAACTTTAGTTTGTGTAACTTCAACGCCACACTTCTCACAGATAACACCACGGTGTTTCAGACGCTTATATTTGCCACAAAGACATTCGTAGTCTTTTACCGGGCCAAAGATACGCGCACAGAAAAGACCATCGCGCTCTGGTTTGAACGTACGATAGTTGATCGTTTCAGGTTTTTTAACTTCACCAAAAGACCATGAACGAATCATGTCCGGTGAAGACAGACCGATTTTGATTGCATCAAATTCTTCGGTCTTGTGCTGTGCTTTCAGAAAGTTTAATAAGTCTTTCACAATCAGCTCCTGTAAGGAGTTAAAAGGGGCTTGCCATGAGGCACATTGGCAAGCTCACCTTTCTACCGATAATTCCAGTAACTGGAATTACTCTTCGTCTTCTAGCTCGATGTTGATACCCAGCGAGCGAATCTCTTTCAACAGTACGTTGAAGGATTCTGGCATACCAGGTTCCATAGCATGGTTACCGTCTACGATGTTCTTATACATCTTAGTACGGCCGTTCACGTCATCGGACTTAACAGTTAGCATTTCCTGTAGAGTATATGCAGCACCGTATGCTTCCAGTGCCCATACTTCCATCTCACCGAAACGCTGACCACCGAACTGAGCTTTACCACCAAGTGGCTGCTGAGTTACCAGGCTGTAAGAACCGGTTGAACGTGCGTGCATCTTGTCATCAACAAGGTGGTTCAGCTTAAGCATGTACATGTAACCAACAGTTACAGGACGCTCAAATGCATCACCGGTACGGCCGTCAAACAGTGTCAGCTGACCAGACTCAGGCAGGTCACCAAGCTTCAGCAGTTCTTTGATTGACGCTTCAGAAGCACCATCAAATACTGGTGTTGCGATTGGCAGACCACCGCGCAGGTTCTTAATCAGTGTGCGAACTTCGTCATCAGACAGAGCTGCAACATCAACTTCCTGACGGGTATCACCAAGATCGTAAACCTTCTGCAGGAATTCGCGGAACTTGTGCAGCTCCTGCTGTTCCTTAACCATCTGGTTAATCTTGTCACCGATACCTTTCGCAGCCAGACCCATGTGAACTTCAAGAATCTGACCGATGTTCATACGAGACGGTACACCCAGTGGGTTAAGTACGATGTCTACAGGCTGACCTTTTTCATCGTAAGGCATGTCTTCAACAGGGTTGATCTTAGAGATAACACCCTTGTTACCGTGACGACCCGCCATCTTATCACCAGGCTGGATACGACGTTTAACTGCCAGGTAAACCTTAACAATCTTCAGTACGCCAGGTGCAAGGTCATCGCCCTGAGTGATCTTACGACGCTTGTTCTCGAACTTCTTATCGAAGTCAGCTTTCAGCTCGTCCCACTGCTCAGCAAGTTGCTCAAGCTGTGTTTGTAGCTCGTCGTCAGCAAGAGACTGCTCAAGCCACTTCTTACGGCCGATAGAGTCAAGCTGTGCTTCAGAGTAACCGCCAGACAGAAGAACTGCCTTAACACGGTTAAGCAGACCGCCTTCCAGAATTTCAAACTCTTCTGTAAGGTCTTTCTTAGCTTCTTTAAGCTGCATCTGCTCGATTTCAAGCGCACGCTTGTCTTTCTCTACGCCATCGCGAGTGAAGACCTGAACGTCGATGATAGTACCTGAAACAGAGTTTGGTACACGCAGTGAAGTATCTTTAACGTCAGATGCTTTTTCACCGAAGATAGCACGTAGTAGCTTCTCTTCAGGAGTCAGCTGAGTTTCACCCTTAGGCGTCACTTTACCAACCAGGATGTCGCCACCCTTAACTTCAGCACCGATGTAAACGATACCTGACTCGTCCAGTTTAGACAGAGCAGATTCACCTACGTTTGGAATATCCGCTGTGATCTCTTCGCTACCAAGCTTAGTATCACGCGCCACACAAGAAAGTTCCTGGATGTGGATAGTGGTGAAACGGTCTTCCTGAACTACACGCTCAGATACAAGGATGGAGTCCTCGAAGTTGTAACCGTTCCATGGCATGAATGCCAGGCGGATGTTCTGACCAAGCGCTAGCTCACCAAGGTCTGTTGAAGGACCGTCAGCAAGTACGTCACCTTTTGCTACTGGCTCGCCAGGTAGCACGGTTGGGCGCTGGTTAATACAAGTGTTCTGGTTAGAACGTGTGTACTTAGTCAGGTTGTAGATGTCGATACCCGCTTCGCCCGGTACCAGCTCATCTTCGTTAACCTTAACTACGATACGAGACGCGTCAACAGACTGAATCATACCGCCACGTTTCGCTACTGCTGTAACACCAGAGTCAACTGCTACGTTACGCTCGATACCAGTACCAACAAGTGGTTTATCTGCGCGTAGAGTAGGAACTGCCTGACGTTGCATGTTCGCACCCATCAATGCACGGTTCGCATCATCGTGCTCAAGGAATGGGATTAGAGATGCAGCGACAGATACAACCTGGTTGGTTGCAACGTCCATATAGCCAACTTGATCGCGTGGGTGCAGACCAGTTTCACCTTTCTGACGAGCAGTGATTAGCTCTTCAGCAAAAGAGTTGTCTTCGTTAAGAACAGCGTTCGCCTGAGCGATAACGTACTGGCCTTCTTCGATAGCAGACAGGTAATCAACTTCGTCTGTAACCACGCCATCTACTACGCGACGGTATGGAGTCTCAAGGAAACCATAGTCGTTACAACGGGCAAATGCTGACAGTGAGTTGATCAGACCGATGTTTGGACCTTCAGGCGTTTCGATCGGACACAGACGGCCGTAGTGAGTTACGTGTACGTCTCGAACTTCGAAACCAGCACGCTCACGGGTAAGACCACCAGGACCCAGTGCAGAAATACGACGCTTGTGCGTTACTTCTGATAGTGGGTTGTTCTGGTCCATAAACTGTGAAAGCTGTGAAGAACCAAAGAATTCTTTAACTGCCGCAGAAATTGGCTTAGCGTTGATCAGATCCTGAGGCATGATGTTGTCAAGATCACCAAGGCTCAGACGCTCTTTAACTGCACGCTCAACACGTACCAGACCTACACGGAACTGGTTCTCAGCCATTTCACCTACGCTACGGATACGACGGTTACCAAGGTGGTCGATATCATCCACTTCACCTTTACCGTTACGAATAGCGATAAGCTTCTTCATTACTTCGATGATGTCTGTTTCATCAAGAGTGCCTTGATCCAGTGCATCTTCGCGCATGATAGAGCTGTTGAACTTCATACGACCAACCGTTGACAGGTCGTAGCGCTCTTCAGAGAAGAACAGGCTTTCGAACAGTGCTTCTGCAGCTTCTTTTGTTGGTGGCTCACCAGGACGCATCATGCGGTAGATTTCTACTAGCGCAGAGATACGGTCAGTTGTGCTGTCGATACGCAGGGTATCAGACATGAACGGACCATGGTCCAGATCGTTAGTGAACAGAACCTGTAGGTTCTTGTGGCCAGCCTGAGACAGGTTCGCCAGTGCTTCCAGGCTGATTTCCTGGTTAGCGCCAACGATGATTTCGCCAGTCTCTTCGTTGATATAGTCTTTTGATGCAACTTTACCAACAATGTATTCAACCGGTACTTCAATGAAGTCCACACCCTCTTTATCCATAGTACGGATATGACGGGCAGTGATGCGTCGGCCTGCTTCTACGTATGTTGTGCCATTTGCAACAATGTCAAATGTCGCAGTTTCACCACGTAGACGTTCTGGGATCAGCTCCATCATCAGAGTCTGATCTTTCACTTCGAAGTTCACTTTTTCGAAGAAGATATCAAGGATCTCTTCCGTCGTTTTGCTTAGTGCACGAAGGATGATTGACGCAGGTAGCTTACGACGACGGTCGATACGTACGTACAGGTTATCCTTAGGATCGAACTCAAAGTCCAGCCATGAGCCACGGTAAGGGATAACACGTGCGTTATATAATACTTTACCTGAAGAGTGAGTCTTACCTTTATCGCTGTCGAAGAACACGCCTGGGCTTCGGTGCAGCTGGGATACGATAACCCTCTCAGTACCATTAATTACAAAGGTACCATTGTCTGTCATGAGCGGAATTTCACCCATGTAGACTTCTTGTTCTTTAATGTCTTTTACAGTACCTGCTGGTGCATCTTTATCAAAAACAACCAGGCGTAGTTTTACGCGTAGTGGCTTAGAATAAGTTACACCACGGATTTGACATTCTTTAACATCAAAAACTGGCTCACCAAGACGATAGCTAACGTATTGCAGCTCGGAATTGCCGTTGTAGCTCTGAATTGGAAATACAGAACGGAAAGCAGCCTCAAGACCGTATTGCCCCTCAGGATCCTGATCGATGAACTTGTCGAACGAATCAAGCTGGATTGACAGCAGGTATGGAATGTCCAAAACCTGTGGACGAGTACCAAAGTCCTTACGGATGCGCTTTTTCTCGGTATAAGAGTAAACCATGGGGTTCCTCAGCTCGCTGATAAGTGACCCAAACCACCCAAATCATAGGGTAGTGACTAACAACTGTTTACTGTAGACCCTGAACCCAAAAGAACGGACCCAGCGGTGTTTTGCACGGATATTGACGACTAAACAGCGGGAAAATTCGTCGACACCCTACAGCGCAAAAAGGCCGGTGGTCAATAAACCACCAGCCATTAGCCTGTCGGCTAAGAAATTAAGTAATAATTACTTAACTTCAACAGAAGCACCAGCTTCTTCTAGTTGTGCTTTAAGAGCTTCAGCTTCGTCTTTAGCAATAGCTTCTTTCAGAGGAGCTGGAGCACTGTCAACTAGACCTTTAGCTTCTTTAAGACCTAGGCCAGTAGCACCACGTACTGCTTTGATTACAGCAACTTTGTTACCGCCAACAGCAGTCAGGATTACGTCAAATTCAGTTTGCTCAGCAGCAGCTTCGCCACCAGCAGCACCGCCAGCTACAACAGCAGCTGCAGCAGATACGCCGAATTTTTCTTCCATAGCTTCGATAAGCTCAACAACTTGCATTACAGACATTTCTGCAACTGCGTCTAGGATTTGTTCGTTAGTAATAGACATAACAATTCTCTTTTAAGTCAACAATTAGTTTATAAAGCAACCAGTAAAAAGCAAGGCTTATGCCGCAGCTTCTTCTTTCTGATCGCGTAGTGCAGCGATAGTACGTACCAGCTTGCCTGCAGAAGCTTCTTTCATGCACATCATTAGGCGTGCGATTGCTTCGTCGTAAGTTGGTAGTGTTGCTAGTACTTCAGCATCAGTAATAGCGCCTTCAAATGCAGCAGCTCTGATCTCAAATTCTTTGTTCTCTTTAGCGAAGTCTTTGAAAAGACGCGCAGCAGCACCTGGGTGCTCGTTAGAGAAAGCGATCAGAGTTGGACCTACGAATTGGTCTTTTAGACATTCGTAGTCTGTGCCTTCTACAGCGCGGCGTGCTAGAGTATTACGAACAACTTTCACGTAAACACCAGCTTCACGAGCTTGTTTACGTAGAGAAGTCATCGCGCCTACTTCAACGCCACGAGAGTCGGCAACAACTGCAGAAAGTGCACCACTGGCAGCTTCGTTGACTTCAGCAACAATTGCTTTTTTGTCTTGAAGGTTTAAAGCCATCTTGGATTTACTCCTGGTTGTCGTTACACCACCCACCATTGCGCTTTAACAACAGCGGGAGTTAATACGGTGCATTCCCAGAAGAAAGACAATCTAAAATAGTTCGGCTTTCTGTCAGTTCGGGCACCGTCTACGTAGGTTTTATTAAGTTCTTTATCTCGAAAGAGTCGGAACGCCTACGGTCTTGGACGGAGACTGTACTCATACTTATAAAGTGTGACCACAGTCCCAACCACATATCAAATAGGCGCAAAATTATACACTAATTTCACGCCTATGCAAATATTTTAGCTTGCTTGAGTGTTCAGGCTAGCCTGATCAACAGCAACACCAGCACCCATAGTAGTAGAGATGCTTACTTTCTTCAGGAAAGTACCTTTCGCTGAAGAAGGCTTAGCTTTCTTAAGAGCAATCAGAAGAGCTTCCAGGTTTTCCTGGATCTGGCTTGCTTCGAAGTTAGCTTTACCGATAGTAGTGTGTACGATGCCGTTCTTGTCGTTACGGTAACGAACCTGACCAGCTTTAGCGTTCTTAACCGCTTCAGCAACGTTAGGAGTTACAGTACCAACTTTAGGGTTTGGCATAAGACCACGAGGACCAAGGATAGTACCTAGCTGACCAACAACACGCATTGCATCCGGAGAAGCAACAACTACGTCGAAGTTCATTTCGCCTTTCTTAACAGCATCTGCAAGATCTTCCATACCTACGATGTCAGCACCAGCTTCTTTCGCAGCTTCAGCGTTAGCACCTTGAGTGAACACTGCAACGCGGATTTCACGGCCAGTACCGTGAGGAAGAACGGTAGCACCACGTACGTTCTGGTCAGATTTACGAGCGTCAATGCCAAGATTAACAGCTACGTCTACGCTTTCTACGAACTTAGCAGTAGCAAGTTCTTTTAGAAGAGCAACAGCTTCGTTGATTTCGTACTCTTTAGTTACGTCAACTTTTTCGCGGATTACGCGCATGCGCTTAGTAAGTTTTGCCATGATCTTAACCCTCTACCACTAGGCCCATTGAACGAGCAGTACCTGCGATAGAACGCTTCATAGCTTCTACGTCAGCACCAGTCATGTCTGCCGCTTTAGTCTCTGCAATTTCTTGCAGCTGAGCGTCAGTTACAGTACCCACTTTTTCAGTGTTTGGACGACCTGAACCAGACTTGATACCTGCTGCTTTCTTAAGAAGAACTGCTGCTGGTGGAGTCTTAGTTTCAAAAGTGAAAGAACGGTCGTTGTATACTGCGATAACAACTGGGATTGGTAGACCTTTCTCAACAGATTCTGTTTTTGCGTTGAACGCTTTACAGAATTCCATGATGTTCACACCGTGCTGACCTAGAGCAGGACCAACTGGTGGACTTGGGTTAGCCATACCCGCTGCAACTTGCAGCTTGATATAAGCTTCAACTTTCTTAGCCATGATATTTCCTAAGTTTGGGTAATAACGCTAATCTACTGATCAGCTCCCCGGTTTTGATAGATTCTTTTTACAGCCTTGCTGTAAAAAGGCGCGAAATTATAATCATAATTCGCGCCCTTAACAACCCTAAAAAGGTGTTTTTTTAATCAAGTTTTTCAACCTGACCAAATTCAAGCTCAACTGGTGTTGCACGACCAAAGATCGATACAGACACTTTCAGACGGCTCTTCTCGTAATCCACTTCTTCAACAGTACCGTTAAAGTCAGCAAATGGTCCGTCGTTAACACGTACCACTTCACCCGCTTCGTACATAGTACGTGGGCGAGGTGCTTCACTTGCTTTCTCCAGACGGTTAAGGATAGCGTCAGCTTCCTTGTCTGTGATAGGTGCCGGACGGTCAGAAGTACCACCAATGAAGCCCATAACACGCGGAACGCTACGCACCAAGTGCCATGATTCATCGTTCATAATCATCTGAACAAGTACATAGCCCGGGAAGAACTTACGCTCACTCTTGCGACGCTGACCAGCGCGCATTTCAACTACTTCTTCAGTAGGAACAAGAACTTCACCAAATAGCTCTTCCATTGCGTGCATTTTGATATGCTCGCGAAGAGACTGAGCGACACGGCCTTCAAAGCCAGAAAAGGCCTGAACCACATACCAACGTTTTTTTGGAGCTTCACTCATGAATTAAGACCCTCACGCTCCAGTCACAAGGGCAACCAGACGAACCATAATGCCGTCGATACCCCAAAGTGCCAGAGCCATAACAATACTTACAGCCAATACGATTAGAGTTGTTTGCATGGTTTCCTGGCGAGTAGGCCAAACCACTTTGCGAACTTCGATACGAGCTTCGCGTGCAAAACTAATCGCTTGCTTACCTTTTGCTGTTGTTGCAGCAACACCTAGTGCCGCAGCGATAAGAACAACAACTGCTGCTGCACGAATAACAACAGACATTTCACCATACAGGTAATTACCCACAACAGCGGCGGCAGCCAGAGCGAAAGCGACAATCCACTTAAAGATATCTGCTGCGTTTGAGCTGTTTGGAGTTTCAGCGTTTGCTTTCATAAAACCAACCTGTCCAAGTCTTAAATATAGACGACAACAACCCCGCTGTTGCAGGGCTCATTCTAAATGCACCGAAACATTTCGGTACAAATTGCTGACCCAGATTACTCTCGATCAAAAAATTCTTTGCTTTTCAGTGACATGAAAGAAAAATCTTACATGACATTTATATTGCGAAGAAAAAGGGCATCAAATGATGCCCTTTTTACTAGCTGTTAGTCAAATCTTATTCAAAGATTTTAGCAACAACACCAGCACCTACTGTACGGCCACCTTCACGGATTGCGAAGCGCAGACCTTCGTCCATCGCGATTGGCGCGATTAGCTCTACAGTCATCTGGATGTTATCACCAGGCATTACCATTTCTACGCCTTCTGGTAGCTCGATGTTACCAGTTACGTCAGTTGTACGGAAGTAGAACTGTGGACGGTAGCCTTTGAAGAATGGAGTGTGACGACCACCTTCATCTTTAGACAGTACGTATACTTCAGACTCAAACTTAGTGTGTGGAGTGATTGAACCAGGTGCAGCTAGAACCTGACCACGCTCAACTTCATCACGCTTAGTACCACGTAGAAGTGCACCAACGTTCTCACCTGCACGACCTTCGTCAAGCAGCTTACGGAACATTTCAACACCAGTACATGTAGTAGTAGTAGTTTCTTTGATACCAACGATTGCTACTTCATCACCTACAGTCAGGATACCACGCTCGATACGGCCAGTTACTACTGTACCACGACCCTGGATTGAGAATACGTCTTCGATTGGCATTAGGAACGGCTGGTCTACAGCACGCTCTGGCTCTGGGATGTAAGAATCTAGTGCTTCTGCAAGCTCAACAATCTTAGCTTCCCACTGCTCTTCACCGTTAAGTGCACCAAGAGCAGAACCCTGGATAACTGGTAGGTCATCACCTGGGAAGTCGTATTCAGACAGAAGTTCACGAACTTCCATTTCTACTAGCTCTAGAAGCTCTTCATCGTCAACCATGTCACATTTGTTCATGAATACGATGATGTATGGGATACCAACCTGACGGCCTAGTAGGATGTGCTCACGAGTCTGAGGCATTGGGCCGTCAGTTGCAGCAACTACAAGGATACCACCGTCCATCTGCGCAGCACCAGTGATCATGTTTTTAACATAGTCAGCGTGTCCAGGGCAGTCTACGTGTGCGTAGTGACGAGTTGGAGTATCGTACTCAACGTGAGAAGTTGCGATTGTGATACCGCGCTCACGCTCTTCTGGAGCGTTATCGATAGATGCGAAGTCTTTTGCTTCACCACCGTATACTTTTGAAAGAGTAGTACAGATAGCTGCAGTTAGAGTTGTTTTACCGTGGTCAACGTGGCCGATAGTACCAACGTTTACGTGCGGTTTCGTACGTTCAAATTTTTCTTTAGACATGAGTTGTCCCTCTAGGTACGGATTAAGGTGGCTTTGATGACCACGCAACCAAATATATTGGTGATTAACTTACTCTCAATCACTAAACGTAGTTTAGTTAGAAGAAAGTATCAAAAGGAAATTTTTGCTTAAGAGCTGGTGCTGATAGGCAGACTCGAACTGCCGACCTCATCCTTACCAAGGATGCGCTCTACCACCTGAGCTATATCAGCACTCATAAAGAGTTGGAGCGGGCAGCGGGAATCGAACCCGCATCATCAGCTTGGAAGGCTGAGGTAATAGCCATTATACGATGCCCGCAACACGTAGTAACTCTGTGAGCTATTTCCTTAAGAATATGGTGGAGGGGGACGGATTCGAACCATCGAAGGCGGAGCCGGCAGATTTACAGTCTGCTCCCTTTGGCCACTCGGGAACCCCTCCAAATTTTTTCACACTTTCTCTCATAAAGGAGAAAATGGTGCCGACTACCGGAATCGAACTGGTGACCTACTGATTACAAGTCAGTTGCTCTACCTACTGAGCTAAGTCGGCACGTAAGTGGGGCGCATTCTATGGGATGATCTTTCACCTTGCAATAGATAATTTAAAAAAAATTGCTTTTTCCTGAATATTGTGGGTTTTTGCTTATAAATTGTTCAAATCTTATGTTTTTTACACCGTTTTGTAGCGACTGTCGTTTGCTTTCTTATCGACATGATGTATTTTCGCAGCTCTTTGTTTAATAACGGTGTAGTGATTTATGAATTCTTACATGCCTTTTGACAGGCACCAGTGGGCAGAATTGCGTAATTCAGTGCCTATGACGCTGTCTGAACAGGATCTCGCTGAGCTTCAGGGCATCAATGAGAATCTCACAATGAAAGAAGCTGTAGAGATCTATCTGCCACTGACCCGTTTATTAAATTTATACGTTTCTGCCAGACAGAGCCGGAATAGTGTTTTGCACAAGTTCCTGAACAAAAGTGAGCATGCTCCGCCATTCGTTATCGGAATTGCCGGAAGCGTTGCGGTTGGCAAAAGCACCACTGCCCGCCTTTTAAAGGCCTTACTTTCCCGCTGGGACAGGCACCCGAAGGTGGAGCTAATCACCACAGACGGCTTTCTGCATCCGAATAAGATTCTTAACGAAAGAGATCTGATGACCAAAAAAGGATTCCCTGAATCCTACGATATGAAAAGACTGGTTCAGTTCGTTTCCGATGTAAAAGCGTGCAAAAGAAACGTGACCGCCCCTGTTTATTCACATATCACTTACGATATTACTCAGGAAGAGAAGGTGGTTGACCTTCCGGATGTTCTGATTATTGAAGGTTTGAATGTTCTGCAGAGCGGAATGGACTACCCGCACGATCCGCACAGAGTCTTTATTTCTGATTTTGTGGATTTCTCGATTTTTGTTGATGCCGACACCCGGCTGATTGAAAACTGGTATTTAGACCGTTTTCTGAAATTCAGAGAAAGCGCCTTTAAAAAGCCGGGCTCTTACTTTTCGCACTACACCCAGCTAACCGAGCAGGAAGCCATTGAAAAGGCAAGGAATATCTGGCACACCATCAACGGCAAAAACCTGGAGGAAAATATTCTTCCTACCCGTGAGAGAGCTCAGCTTATCCTGCGTAAAGGTGAGAATCACACCGTTGAGGAAGTCCTTCTGAGGAGATGATTATTCATTTCCTCTCAGAGAGATTTCCCCACCGATAAAGGCTTCAATGCCGTTTGCGGTTTCTATCAGAACCGCTCCCTGCTCATCAATACCGCGAATTGTCCCTTCAATAACGCGGCTGCCCATAATCAGCCTTGCCGGACGGTCTTTAAAGTTATCAAAACGGTTCCAGCGCTCTACAAAACCTCTCATGCCGTAAAGCTCGTACTCCTGAAGAGAGGTTTCCCAGGCTTTGATAAGTGCTGCAGCTAAGTCGTTCCTCTCGGGAAGCGTCTCTGTTATCTGACTAAGTGAAATCCATGGCTGAGTGATGCCATCAATATGATCCGGCATTGAGATATTCAGTCCCATCCCGACGACCAGATGAGCCGCGCCACCCGCCTGACCGGACATTTCGACCAGGATCCCTGCCAGCTTTTTATCCTGATAATAGAGATCGTTTGGCCATTTGAGCTTAATGCCCTCGACTCCCAGACCTTCCAGAGCTTCTACGATAGCGACGCCAACCACCAGACTAAGGCCCATGGCCGCGGCCATTCCTGCCTCAAGCCTCCAGTACATAGACATATACAGATTAGAGCCAAAAGGAGAGATCCAGTCCCTGCCCCTTCTTCCCCTGCCCTTGGCCTGATATTCAGCCAGGCAAACAGAGCCGGATGACAGGTCGTTAACTTGATCTAAAAGATACTGATTGGTGGAATTAATCACAGGTATAACAGTAACCGGCATATTCAGCTTGTCAGAAAGCACACTCTGATCCAGCAGCGACAGAGGTGAAGGCAGCTTATAGCCTTTGCCCTGAACACTAAAAATATCCAGTCCCCAGTTGCTAAGGCCTTTCACATGTTTGCTGACCGCAGCCCGGGAAATACCCAGCGCTTCGCCAATCTGTTCACCGGAAACAAATTCGCCGCAGCTCAGCATTTTTACAATCTCTAACTTAACGCTGTGATCTTTCATGCCATTATTCCTGTATTAACTCGGCAAGGAAGGTTTCCTGAGTTGCGCCCATAAAACGCACTTCATGCTCCAGAGCAATCCCATAGCGATGCTTAACTTCGGTAGTAATGCGGCTGGCCAGCTTAACAACATCTTCCGCAGTGGCATTATCTTTATTAACCAGCACCAAAGCCTGATTCGGGTGTACCTGCGCGCCACCCTCTGTAACACCTTTAAACCCGCACTGGTCAATCAGCCAGCCGGCAGCAACTTTCATTTTATCTCCGGCCGGATAGGCCACTATTTCAGGATATTGCGCCTTTACCTTGCTGAAATGCTCAGTAGTGATCACCGGGTTCTTAAAGAAGCTTCCAGCGTTACCAGACACCTCAGGATCCGGCAGTTTTGCCATACGCACCTGGCACACCTCATCAAAAATCCGCTTCGGAGAACGCTCATTTTCAGCAATAGACTGCAGGGAGCCATAGGAAACATTCGGCACCCACGCTTTCGCCAACTTCAGACCAACCGCTGTAATAACGATTTTGCCCTTTAGCTCGTGCTTAAACACTGACTCGCGGTAGCCAAACAGGCACTCTGTGTCAGTTAACCGGCGAACCGAAAAAGTATCCAGATCCAGAATATCCACATATTCGCAGACATCTTTAAACTCTATCCCGTAAGCTCCGATATTCTGAATCGGCGCTGATCCTGCACAGCCGGGAATTAAGGCCAGATTTTCCAGCCCCGGATACCCCTGCTCTGTAGCCCATTTAACCAGTTCAGGCCAGTCTTCGCCGCCCTGGATATGCAGCAGGTAAGACTCATCGCTCTGTGAAACGGCTTTACCCAAAATACGGTTTATGATGACAACGCCCATAAAATGTTCGGTAAACAGCATATTGCTGCCTTTTCCCAGCACTAATTTTGGTAATAGTTGCCACTCTGGCTTCTGGTACACTGCCACCAGCTCTTCGGCTGATTCCACAATAACTAAGTGCTCACAGGTGCTTTCGATGGCAAAGGTGTGATAAGGCTTTAGGCTTGCGTTGTTATATATCTGCATCTTGCTTAAGGGTAAAATTGGAATTGGCGTAGTATACAGGAATACCGATCAAGCGGAAAATATCAGCATATGACGAAAACTCGGATAGAAAAACTCGACTCAATCAAACTCCCTCTGGTTCAGAAGCTATACAAAAGCCACTACCCGTCAGGCAAAGCCAAAAGCAATGAGCTGATTTATGTCAGTTACACTGAGAATCAGATGTCTGGACTGTTTCGCCTCCGGAATATAGACAAGTGGCGTCTGTTTACCGGTATGCTGGTGATCCCCCAATACCGGAGACAAGGCATTGCTCATCAGTTAATGCGTTATTACCAAGAGCAGGTTATTGCCGCCAATGACTACTGCTTCGCCTATCAGCACCTGGAAAAGTTTTATGCGCAACACAGCTTCCAGACCATCTCTGCCGAAGAGTTACCGGCTCAGCTCAGAACACTTTTTGAACGTTATTCAAACAGCGGTAAGTCATTAATTCCGATGAAATCGAGCTTTTAGTAATAATATCTAACGAAAGAGACAGGATTAGATAGCAATAGCTTGCGGATATTTGATAAAATTCCATGTTCGCAATTTTGCAGCAACTGAGGTCTACAACACCCTATGATGGCGTTAAACAAATCGCTCAATCAAATGCCAACCATCGCGCTCGATCCAGGTAGTTTTGAAGTACTGCATTCAGCAGAAGAGTTCCGTACCCGGCTTATCGACGAGATCAGAAACGCCAAAGAGCGAATCTACATAGCGGCACTTTATCTGGAAAATGATGAAGCGGGACGTCTTATCTTAGATGAGCTGTATGAAGCAAAGCAGAATAACCCTTCACTTGAGGTCAAAGTCTGTGTTGACTGGCACCGCGCTCAAAGAGGCCTGATTGGTGCTGAAAAGTCTGAAGGCAACGCTTCTCTGTACCGTGAATATGCTGAAAAGTACGAACATTGCGTCCCTGTATACGGCATTCCGGTAAGAGGGCGGGAAGTACTTGGTGTCCTGCACCTGAAAGGGTTTATCATTGATAACACTGTCATTTACAGTGGCGCCAGTCTGAACAATGTCTATCTGGGTTATAACGGCCGGTACCGCTTCGACAGATATCACATCATCAACAACGAGACCCTTGCCAACAGCATGGTGCACTTTATTGAATCCGTGATGCTGGCTCACCCTGCAGTAAACAGACTTTGCGATCAAGAAAGGCCAGCAACCAAAGAGATTAAACCGGCTATCCGCCAGTTCCGCTCTACTCTGGCACAATCGCGATACATATTTTATCCGGAGCAGGCCAGTGATGAACAGGTTGCGATTACGCCTCTTGTTGGCTTAGGTAAACGCAGAAACACTCTGAATCAGAAAATCAATCAGTTGCTTGCTAATGCAAAAGACGAGATTTTTATCTGCACACCTTATTTCAACTTCCCGAAAAGCGTTGCAAAGGAAATCAAAAAGGCCCTTAAGCGCGGTGTAAAAGTCACACTGGTTGTCGGTGATAAAACCGCGAATGATTTCTATATTCCGCCAGAAGAAGAGTTCAGGACCATTGCCGGTTTACCTTATCTTTATGAGCTGAATCTGCGCCGCTTTGCGAAAGTAAACGAATCTAACATTGCCAACAGAAAGCTCTCGATACATCTGTGGAAGCACGATAATAACAGCTTCCATTTAAAGGGAATCTGGATCGATAAGAAATATATGCTTTTGACAGGTAATAACCTGAACCCGAGAGCATGGAGTCTGGATCTGGAAAATGGACTGCTTATTCAGGATCACCAGCACCTGCTGACTGAGAAGTTTGAGCAAGAGGCCGAAAACATCCTTACTCACAGTAAACTGGTGGGAAGCTACAGATTATTGGATAAACTGGACACTTACCCCAGGGAAGTCCAAAAACTGATTAAGAGAATTACCCGGGTTAAAGCCGATCGTGTACTAAAGCGAATTCTGTAATTAGCATTAGCCAATGTTTGATAAGGAGCCACTAAAATGGCTCCTTTTTTGTTTCCGGTCCTAACTGATTGTTGGCTAATAAATAAACCGTCATATTTATGTAATTTCCTTGATAGAAACAACATTTATTTAACGAATTAAAATAAATACTATCCTTCCATTCATATTCAAACTTGCTATAAACAATCGATAATTTCCATTCATAAATACATATAACCCCTTGTGATTACTGGGGTTGGGTAAAATCCGCACTCAACGCATACTTTTAACAAACAGCCAACTGTATATCTGTAGGTATTGATTTAAATCAATTATTGAACCTATCAAAAAATTTACATTTTTATACACCAACGTATATCAATAAATGCTAATAAATGACGTTGTTGAGCAATATTTCTACTCTTATAACAATACCAGTAATTAGCTGTTCTAGTGATTGCTGGGATTGGTATTAATAATCAATCAAATAATTACACGCGAAGGAAGCATAAAGATGGATGGCTATGATCTTATAGAACAAAAAGGCGTATCACGTCGCTCCTTTATGAAGCTCTGCTCCGGATTAGCCGCAACTATGGGCATAAGCAGTGCAAATGCTGGTCAGCAAGTTGCTGACGCCCTGGCGAAGAAACAAAGACCCCCTGTGATATGGATTGGCGCACAAGAATGCACCGGCTGTACCGAATCTCTTCTCAGGTCCACGCACCCGACAGTAGAAAACCTGATTCTGGATATGATCTCACTTGAGTACCATGAGGTACTTTCTGCTGCAGCGGGTCACCTTGTTGAAGAAAACAAACATCACGCGATGGAAAAATATCATGGCAAGTATGTACTGGTAGTCGATGGCTCCATTCCGGTTAAAGATGGCGGTGTCTACTGCATGGTTGCCGGCAAGCCGATTGTTGAACACATTCAGGAAGCTGCGGAAGGTGCTGCGGCAATTATCGCCATAGGCTCTTGTTCTGCCTGGGGCGGTGTTGCCTCTGTTGGCGTTAACCCGACCGATGCAAAAGCGCTGCATGAAGTACTGCCGGGCAAAACTATCGTTAATATCCCGGGCTGTCCGCCAAACCCGCATAACTTCCTTGCAACGGTTGCTCATCTGCTTACCTACAACAGCCTGCCTGCTCTGGATGATAAGGGCCGTCCTGTATTTGCCTACGGCAGACGTATTCATGAACACTGCGAGCGCAGACCACACTTTGATGCCGGCCGCTTTGCCATTGAGTTTGGAGACGAAGGCCACCGCGAAGGCTGGTGTCTGTACAAACTTGGCTGTAAGGGCCCTGAAACCTACGGAAACTGCTCAACACTTGAATTCTGTGATGTCGGTGGTGGTATCTGGCCTGTTGGTATCGGTCACCCTTGTATCGGCTGTAACGAAAAAGACATCGGCTTTACCAAAGGCATTCACCAGTTAGCCAATGTGCGTAACCCGACACCTCCTGCTCAGTTACCAGAAGTGGGCACACCGGTTGGTGAATCAGCATCACCGGGCGCATCTGCGTTGTTGGGTGGTATTGGCGGTCTGGCTGCGGGCGTGAGTTTGATGACAGTCCGTGAATTAACCCGTCAGCACAAGAAAGAAAAATCAGAAAGTAACGAGGAGGCATAATGGACCGCCGCGACTTTTTGAAACTATCGGCCAGTGGTGCAGTGATTGCCACCAGCTTTCCGACCTCAGCAAGGGAATCCCATCCTCCTTTGCCTGATGCTGTTGGCATGCTTTATGACGCAACACTTTGTATCGGCTGCCAGGCCTGTGTGGTGAAATGTAAAGAAGTAAACCATATGGAGCCAAACCCAAATGGCGAAGCTCAGTGGGAACAAAACAGCCACCTTTCTCCTTACGCACTTAACGTGATACGTAAGTACACTAATGGCGACGGAACAGAGAAAGATGTGGAGTTCAACGGCTTCTCATACATTAAACGCCAGTGTATGCACTGTGTGGATCCTAACTGTGTCTCCGCCTGTCCTGTAAGTGCGATGAGAAAGGATCCGGTTACCGGTATCGTTACTAATGATCCGGATGTCTGCACAGGTTGCCGCTACTGCATGATTGCTTGCCCTTACAATATTCCGAAGTACGAATATCACGACCCGTTTGGTCAGCTGCAAAAATGTCAGCTGTGTAACCAGAAAGGGGTTGAACGCATTGATAACGGTCTGCTTCCGGGCTGTGTGGAAGTTTGTCCTACCGGCGCAATCATTTTCGGTAAAAGAGAAGAACTGCTTGAGGAGGCGAAACGCCGCCTTGCTCTGAAGGAAGGTGATGACTACGACTTCCCAAGAGAAAAAATGGATGCAGGTCTTACCCACAGTAAACCGATTCCTAAATATCACCCGCATGTATACGGTGAGCACGAGGGTGGCGGTACCCAGGTTCTGGTTCTTTCTGGTATTCCTTTCGAAAAACTGGATCTGCCTGATATGCCGCGTAAGTCATACGGTGCACGCTCAGAAACTGTTCAGCACACGCTTTATCAGGGCATGATGCTTCCGTTTGCAGCATTTATGGGTCTGATGTACGCCACGCGTAAGAGCATGTACGAGCCTAATGGCGAAGAAGCGAAATTAGAAGCAAAGAAGAAAGAGGAGAATGACCATGAATGATCATCATGACCTCAAACCGGTCGGCGGCCGATTAATCAGCTGGCCGACAATATTCTTCGGTTTCTTTGCTTTTATCTGTGTCATCGTAATTGTTAAGCGACTGATACTGGGGCTTGGCCCGGTAACTAACCTGAACGGCGGCTATCCGTGGGGAATCTGGATTGCCTTTGACCTTCTGGTCGGTACCGGATTCGCCTGTGGTGGCTGGGCACTGGCGTGGGCCGTATACATCTTTAACAAAGGTGAATATCACCCACTTGTACGCCCTGCACTGTTAGCCAGTCTGTTTGGTTATGCCCTTGGCGGCCTGTCCATCACTATGGACATCGGTCGCTGGTGGAATATGCCCTACTTCTTTATTCCCGGGCATTTCAACCCGAACTCGGTTCTGTTTGAGACAGCGGTCTGTATGACCATCTACCTTGGCGTTCTGGTTCTTGAATTTGCTCCGGCGCTGCTGGAAAAGCTGGGTATGAAGATCCCGCTAAAGGTTCTGAACAGAATTCTGTTTGCAGTTATCGCATTGGGTGCTCTGCTACCTGCGATGCACCAGTCCTCAATGGGTTCACTGTTTATTACAGCGGGTCATAAGATTCACCCGCTGTGGCAAACCTATGAGTTCCTACCGGTCTTCTCCCTGCTGGGTGCACTGATTATGGGTTTCTCCATTGTTGTGTTTGAAGGCGCTATCGTAGCTGCGGGAATGAAAGGGCGCATGCCTGACGAGAAACCACTGTTCAACCGCCTGTTTACCTTTATTCAGGTTCTGGTGGGCATGTTTATCGTCATGAGACTGCACGCAATCAATCTGGACCATAAGTGGGACTATGTCTTTGCCGGAGATCTGTACAGCTGGCTGTTTGTGGCTGAATTAGTACTGCTGGCCCTGCCGGTTATCTTTATGAAGCGTATTCAGAAAAGTGCCCCGTGGATGTTTGCTGCAGCAACCAGCCTTCTGATTGGCGCGGCTATGTACCGTATCGACCTGGCCATTGTCGCCTACTATCCGGGAGATGGTTATACCTACTTCCCTTCAATTGAAGAAATACTGCTGTCCTTTGGTCTGGTAGCAATAGAAGTAGTGGGCTATATCCTGCTAATTAAACTGCTTCCTGTACTGCCGGGAGCGGCAACCTCTAAACGTATTCACGATGAACAAAGCCTGAGTGGCGCTGAACAAAAGTAAGGGATGGATAATAATATGAGTCAACGCATTACAATAGATCCTGTTACCCGCATCGAGGGCCACTTGCGTATCGACTGCGAAATTGAAAATGGTGTCGTCACCAATGCCTGGTCTTCCGGCACAATGTGGCGTGGTATGGAAGAGATTCTTAAGGGCCAGGATCCGACAGACGCATGGGTATTTACTCAGCGTATCTGTGGTGTATGTACAACGGTTCACGCAATCGCTTCTGTGCGCTCTGTAGAGAGTGCTCTGGATATGGATATACCGGTAAATGCGCAGTATATTCGTAACCTGATCATGGCTGCACACAGCATTCATGACCATGTGGTTCACTTCTATCAGCTATCTGCTCTGGACTGGGTAGATGTAACTTCTGCGCTTCAGGCCGATCCGATCAAGTGTGAAGACATCTGTCGCCCGCTTTCTACCTGGTCTCTGAACTCAGCGGCTGAATTCCAGAAGGTGAAAGACAAGCTGAAAGGCATGGTAGACAGCGGCCAGCTGGGTATCTTTGCCAATGGTTACTGGGAGCACAAGGAGATGAAACTGCCGCCAGAGATCAACCTGATCGCGGTAGCTCACTACCTTCAGGCTCTGGAATATCAGCGCAATGCAAACCGTATTGTGGCAATTCTTGGCGGTAAGTCACCTCATATCCAGAACCTGGCGGTTGGCGGTGTTGCCAACCCGATTAACCTGGATGCGCCTGCCGTTCTGAACAAAGAACGCCTGATGTACGTGAAGACCTTTATCGATGAACTGGATGAATTTATCGATCAGGTGTACAAGCTGGATGTGGCTATCGTCGCCGCTCACTACCCTGAGTGGCTGAGCATAGGTGAAGGGGTGACCAATTACATGGCAATCCCTGACTTCCCGACTGACAGTAAAAACGGCAGTTTCCTGATGCCGGGTGGTTACATCGAAAACGGCGATCTGTCTACCTACAGACCTATCACCAGCCATGATGATCCGTTCCTGATTGAAGGTATCGCAGAAAGTAGCAAGCACTCCTGGTATCAGGAAGAAGGCCCGTTCCATCCGTGGGAAGGGAAGACAGATCCGAATTACACCGGATTTGAAGATGAAGGTAAGTACTCCTGGGTTAAGGCTCCGACCTTTAACGGCAAAGCCACTCAGGTAGGTCCGCTGGCACAGGTGCTCTGCGCAGTTGCTGCAGGTGACGAGCGCACCATCAAACATCTGAATGACGTACTTGGTGCTTTTGAAGCGCTGACCGGTATTAAGCCTGAAGTCAAACACCTTCACTCAACACTTGGCCGTCATGCTACCCGTGCGGTTCGCTGTGGTGTTCTGAAAGAGATTCTTCACGACCAGTGGAATGCTCTGGTTGAGAATATCGGTAAGGGTGACACAACGACCTATGTTAAGCCGGTTTACCCGTATGGCGTTGTAAAAGGCGTAGGTTTCCATGAAGCACCGCGTGGTCTTCTGTCTCACTGGATTGTTATCAACGACGGTAAGATTGAAAACTACCAGGCCGTGGTTCCGTCCACCTGGAACTCTGGCCCGAGAAACAGCAGTGATGAGTTAGGACCTTATGAGCAGTCGTTAATCGGTACTCCGATTGCCGATCCTGAGCGTCCTCTGGAAGTTATCCGTACTGTTCACTCATTCGACCCATGTATGTCCTGTGCGGTTCATATTGTGGATACACGAGGAGAAGGTATTACTCAGGTTAAAGTGCTTTAACAGGCACGCAAGAGGCATCAACTCCCCGATGCCTCTTTTCTCTTCTGTTTTAGAAGAAAAGATATACTGAAAGAGGATGAAGATGTGAATGTTTTAGTATTAGGTGTCGGTAACCTCCTTTTGAGAGATGAATCGATTGGTGTTCATGTCGTCAATCAGTTAACTAAAGAGTTCAGTTTCCCTGAAGGTGTTGACCTTGTGGATGGCGGCACTGCAGGTATGGAGCTGCTGGACTTTATTGCCAATCGCGAGCATGTCGTCATAATCGACGCTGTCCTTACCGGAGATGAACCGGGAACCATCGTCAATCTGAGAGATGACGAAGTGCCGGCGCTGTTCAATAACAAAGTTTCTCCCCACCAGCTGGGACTGTCCGATCTGCTGGGCGCCCTGATACTTACCGGAGAATCCCCGAAAAATATTTTTCTGGTCGGAATAGTCCCTGAGACGGTAGACCCGGGGCTTGAAATGTCAAAGACCGTATCCTCAAAACAGGAAATCATGCAGGAACAAGTGCTCACTTACCTGAAAGGCATTGGTATTCAACCAGAAAAGAAAGAAGCTGAATCATGTGCATAGGCGTTCCTGCAAAAGTTATCACTGTTTCTGAAGACGGTATGTCCGCCACAGTTGATGCTGAAAATAAGAACTACCCCGTCAGCCTGCTTATGCTTGAGCAGGAAGTGACTCCCGGTGACTACCTGCTGATTCAGGTAGGCGGCTTCGCGGTAGAAGTCGTAGAGCGGGAAGAAGCAGAAAAAGCCATTGCACTTCAGCAGGCGTTAGCGGAAGGAGATTTTGAACGTGCCGCAAAACTTTATTGAAAACCCGGCTTCTCAGATCGAGAAAGTCTTTACCGATATTCATCATCACCAGATGAATGATCTGCCTTTTATCAACGATAAGCTTGAAGTAAAGACTGTCGGCTTTGCCCTCTATGAAGGCGACTGGCTGGGTGTACTTCTCACTCCATGGACTCTGAGTATTATGCTGCTTCCGGGTGAAGGCCGGGAATGGCGCTCCTTTGATATGGGTGAGAAAGTGGGCATACAGCTGCCTGCCGGAGACTATACTTTTATCTACGGTGAACATGAACAACTCGGGCACTATCTGTCCTGCTCGGTTCAGTCACCGGTACAGGACTTTGGCAGTCAGGAGGATGCAGTGAGAGTCGCAGAAGATGTCAGAAGACTGATCACTGCTATTCCAACCTCTGAGATAGCGGATAAGTCCAAACGTAATCTGTTCAGCAAACTGGCCAGCGGCCAGCCTGCCCTTGAGAGCGAATAATGAAGCCCTTTTCTGCCGGTAACTTTGTCGGAAAGTTAGTACTTACTATAGAACTAACCAAGTCCTTTGAAATTAAAACAGTTTCAATCGATAACTCACGTCCGGCAAATATTGGTCAGATGCTTAATGACAAGCCGGCCACTCAGGCTCTTGCTCTGATACCTAAACTCTTCCTCCTCTGCTCCCAGGCACAACAGGCAGCTGCACTCGGTGCCATTTATAAGGCACTCGAGCGTGAGCTGACCGCAGAGATAAGAAAGGAGCTTAGCCATCGCTGCGCCTTAGAATGGCTGAAAGAGCATTGCTGGCAAACATGGCAGATGCAAAGAGAACTGTTTGGTGCTGATTTCGCTATTAAGGAAAGCCTGGCTTTAACCCGGACTCTGCTGCAAAGCGTACAGAAATTGCCGCCACTTGAGCTGGATAACCCAGACCTGTCATATGACTTCACTGATAAGTGGGCGGAAATCGGGACATTGCTGGAGCCCCTACTGGGAGTGCAGCCAGCCGATTTCAATTCGATGAAATGGTCTGAGTTTATCGACTGGACACAAACTGATTCCCCCTACGCCCGCCACTTCTCAGTGAATATGCATAATGCAGCTTCTCTGGGCTCGGATGATAGCTGGTCAGCAGAACAGGAATCAGGCAGCCTTGTCCGACAGAAAGCTCACCCGCTGGTCAGTCAGGCACTGGATTGCTGGGGCTCCGGTCTGGCAACAAGAATGCTGTCACGACTGGTTGAGATCTGCCAGGTCACCGGTAACCCAGAAACTGCAATGATACCTGAGGCGGGATTAGCTTATGCTTCCAGAGGCATCCTTGAACACAGGGTGAAGCTGGATGCTGACGGCAATATCAGCTCATATGAAATAGATGCGCCAACTGACCGGTACTTTAGTCAGGGGGGCATCGTTGAATCTGCATTAATCAATCAGAAACTGGAAAACAGCGATCCGAGCTGGATACGACAACTTATCTGGGCCATAGACCCTTGCGTTGAGTTTCAGGTGGAAATAAGGGAGATAAACAGCCGTGCATGAGATGTCACTGTGCGAAAGCCTTGTCCAGGTTATAGAAGAACAGGCAAGCGCTCACGGATATAACAAGGTGAAAGCCGTTTTTCTGGAAATCGGCGCTTTTTCCGGAATCGAGACTGATGCTATGAGCTTCTGCTTTGATGTGGTTTGTCGCGGAACAATCGCTGACGGAGCAAAGCTGGAAATTAAAGAACTTCCCGGTCAGGCCTGGTGCTTTGACTGCGGAAAAGAAGTTTCGGTGAATAACCGATTAGATCCCTGTCCGATCTGCAACGGATTCAGCCTTCAGACCAAAGGCGGGGATGAAATGAAGATTAAAGAATTGGAGGTAATCTGATGTGTACTACTTGTGGTTGCGCGTCCGGTAACGTAAGAATTGAAGGTGAACACCACCATCATCATGATGATCACCACCACCATGAACACGGCCATTCTCATAGCCATGATGCTCCGGCTCAGATCGTCCATCATCACCATTATCACGGCCCTGTGCATATTCACTATCATGTGAACGAGACGGCAGGCCATCATCACCAGGGCCATTCTCACAGCCATGAGCACTCTCATGGGCACTCTCACGATCATGACCATGACCATGACCATCATCATTCACACAGTCATGAAGAGCATCACCACGAGCACACCCATCAGCACGAAGAGCCGGGCAACTTCAAACCTGAAAAGGAAGGCGATGACCTGCACTTTGGTCAGGGACCGGCACGCTCACATGCTCCGGGAATGACACAAAGCCGCATGGTTCAGATTGAGCAGGACATTCTGGCGAAAAACGATGCGATAGCGGAGAAAAACCGTGAGTTTCTGCAGCAGAGAAATATCAAGGCTCTGAATATGGTTTCCAGCCCTGGCTCAGGTAAAACCACGCTGCTGACAGAAACCTTAAAGCTACTGGGCAGCGATAGCTGCTCGGTTATCGAAGGCGATCAGCAGACGACCAATGATGCCGACAGAATCCGGGAAACCGGCGCTAAAGCCATTCAGATTAATACCGGTAAAGGCTGTCATCTGGATGCGCAGATGGTCTCTCAGGCCATTGGTAACCTGGCACCTGAAAAAGACTCCACGCTATTTATCGAGAACGTCGGAAATCTTGTCTGCCCGGCGGCTTTCGATCTGGGAGAAAGCCATAAGGTAGCCATCCTGTCAGTAACCGAAGGGGAAGATAAGCCTCTTAAATACCCGGATATTTTTGCCGATGCCGACCTGATGATTATTAACAAAATTGATCTGCTTCCGTACCTGAACTTTGACGTTGAAGCCTGTATTGAAAACGCACAAAGGGTTAATCCAAACATTCAGCCGCTTCGCCTGTCAGCAACCACAGGTGAAGGCATGCAGGCATGGCTGGACTGGCTTGGAGAGAAGTAAGTTATGTGTTTAGGCGTACCCGGTAAGATTATCGCAATTACCGACTCAGAAGCCATGCTGGGAAACATCGAAGTCAGCGGTATACAGAGAGAGGTTAATCTCTCCTGTGTGGTTGAGTCCGAACCGGAGGCACTTGTCGGTAAGTGGGCTCTGGTTCATGTGGGCTTTGCCATGTGCATCATTGACGAACAGCAGGCTCAGGAAACAATTGCAGCCCTGGAGTCAATGAATGCCCTTGAACATGAGATCGATGACTTTAGTCAGAGACAGGCTGTGGGAGAAACCAAGTGAAGTATGTAGATGAGTTTCGTGACCCGAAGCTGGCCAAAGCGCTGATCGAAAATATCCGCACTGTTTTAGAAAAAATTCCGCCAGAGCAGAAACCTCTGCAGATTATGGAAGTCTGCGGCGGGCATACCCATACCCTGTTTAAGTTCGGGCTGGTTGAGCTTCTTCCGGATGATATTGAATTTGTTCACGGCCCGGGCTGTCCGGTTTGTGTGCTTCCTAAATCCCGTCTGGATCAGTGCATTGCCATTGCAGAAAAACCTGATGTCATTCTTTGTACCTTTGGTGACGCGATGCGGGTGCCGGGCTCAAATGGCTCCCTACTGGATGTAAGGGGCAGAGGCTGTGATGTTCGTATCGTTTACTCTCCAATGGATGCTCTTCTGATTGCAGAACAGAATCCGGATAAGCAGGTTGTCTTCTTCGGCCTCGGTTTTGAAACCACAATGCCTGCAACAGCGATGACTATTCTGCAGGCAAAGGCGAAAGGCATCAGCAACTTTAAACTCTTCTGTCAGCACATCACCATTATGCCAACCCTGCACGCCCTGCTTAGCCAGGATGATGTTCGAATAGACGGCTTCCTGCTTCCGGGTCACCTGAGCATGGTTATCGGTACAGAACCTTATCTTCCGCTTGCAGATACCTACCACAAGCCTTCTGTTGTCACCGGTTTTGAGCCGCTTGATATGCTGCAGGCACTTCTGATGGTGGTTACCCAGCTACAGGAAAACAGATGCGAGATCGAAAATCAGTACCTCCGGGTGGTTTCGGATCATGGTAACCCAAATGCTCAGAAAGCTATGCAAAAAGTGTTTGAGGTTAAGAAAGAAAGCGAGTGGCGCGGACTGGGAAGCATTGATAATTCAGGTATTCAGCTGTCAGCTTCGTATCAGGACTTTGATGCAGAAGTCTATTTTGGCACTGAAGAGAGCACCAGCACCGATCCGGAAGGTAGCCGTTGTGGTGATGTTTTGTCGGGTCGCTGTAAGCCTACTGACTGCCCTCTGTTTGCCAAAAGCTGTACACCGGAAAATGCCATCGGTGCACTCATGGTTTCCTCAGAGGGAGCTTGTGCCGCGTACTACAACTACCGCCTTCAGGGAGCGAATTAATGACTGAGAAAATAACCCTTGCTCACGGCAGCGGCGGTAAAGCGATGCAGCAACTTATCGAGCAGATGTTTATCAGACACTTTTCAAATGGTGTACTTGAGCAGCAGGAAGATCAGGCAAGACTGCCTTTGGAGCAGTTTACTCTTCAGGGAGATAATCTGGCTTACTCCACTGACTCCTTTGTTATCGACCCTCTGTTCTTTCCGGGCGGAGATATCGGTAAGCTTGCAGTGTACGGAACAGCAAATGACGTCGCAATGAGCGGAGCAAAACCGCTGTTTCTCTCCAGTGCCTTTATTCTTGAGGAAGGTCTGGAAATGGCGGAGCTTGAACGAATCGTTGCCTCTATGGCCAAAGCGGCCAAAGAGGCAGGAATCAAAATAGTTACCGGTGATACAAAAGTAGTTCCTAGGGGCGCTGCCGATAAAGTATTTATCAACACCAGCGGCCTTGGTGCTATCCCGGCTTCAGTTTCATGGGGTGCGAATCAGATCCGTCCCGGTGATAAAGTGATTGTCTCTGGCACCATTGGCGATCACGGGGCCACAATCCTGAATCTGAGAGAAAATCTTGGACTGGATGGGCAACTCTCCAGTGACTGCCAGCACCTTTATCCGGTTGTAGAAGCCCTGCTATCGATTCCCGGTGTCCGGGCACTACGTGATGCAACACGGGGTGGTGTCAATGCCGTTCTGCATGAATTTATGGCAAGCTCTTCATGCGGCTTTGCTATTGATGAAGAATCATTGCCTCTTAATCCTGCGGTTAGGGGTATCTGTGAGCTGCTTGGCCTTGAAGCAATCAACTTCGCCAATGAAGGTAAGCTGATTGCAGTTGTTTCAGCTGAAGATGCGGAACAGGCTCTGGAGCAGATAAGACAAACCGCCGCGGGTAAAGATGCTGCCATTATTGGTGAGGCAAACGAGAAAGGCCAGATCACCATCCGCAATCTGTTTGGTGGCAACCGCTGGCTGGATCTGCCAACTATCGAGCCTATGCCAAGGATCTGTTAGGAGCCGGTTTTGATGAATGGTGTTGAGATCAGAGTAAAAGGTAAAGTTCAGGGGGTCGGGTTCCGGCCTTTCGTCTGGCAGCTTGCTCATGACCTTGGTTTAAAAGGTGAGGTTTTAAACGACGGCCAGGGTGTACTTGTCCGACTGCTTGCCGATCACAACACAACTCTTTTTCAGAGTCGGCTCGAAAGCGATTTACCACCACTGGCACAAATCGATACTCAGACCTCAGAGCCTTTTTACTGGAGCGAGTTACCGGCGGATTTTCAGATCGTTCAGTCGGAATCTACCGCAATGGATACTCAGGTCGTACCGGACGCAGCAACCTGCCCTGAGTGTTTAAATGAACTCTACAACAGAGAAGATCCCCGCTATCAGTACCCTTTTATAAACTGTACTCATTGCGGTCCAAGATTTACCATCATCAATGCCCTTCCCTATGACAGACCAAAGACGGTAATGGCACACTTTCCTCTCTGCGAAACTTGTCAGTCAGAATACAGTGACCCGGCAGACAGAAGATATCACGCACAGCCTGTTGCCTGCCCGGAGTGCGGCCCGCAAGTCTGGCTTAGCAATTCAAATGGGGAACCGATCTCCGGTGACTGGCTAAGCGTTTGTGTCAATGCTCTGACGCAGGGAAAGGTCATCGCTATCAAATCTGTGGGTGGTTTTCACTTAGCATGCGATGCAACCAACCGGGAGGCAGTACAGTCTCTGCGTGATAAAAAACATCGGCAGTTTAAGCCTTTTGCTGTAATGGCTGCTGATTTAAACCAGATAGCTAAGCTTGCTGTTTATAGCGAAAATGAATCGGCGGCTCTTGAATCCAGTGCTGCGCCTATTGTTTTACTTCAGAAAAAAACTGACTCTGAACTGGCCAGCAATATAGCACCCGAACTAAATGAAGTTGGTATAATGCTTCCTTCAAATCCTGTTCAGCACCTGCTGGCAACGCATTTTGCTAAGCCGGTTGTTATGACCTCAGGCAATGGCAGCGGTCTGCCACCTGCGCTATCCAATGAGGAATCACTGCGTTTCCTCGGCGATATTGCAGATCTGTTTATTATGCATAACAGAGAAATTGTCACCCGCTGCGATGATTCACTTATCCGTTTAAACAGCGATGGGGAGCAGCAGACTCTGAGGCGTTCCAGAGGCTTTGTGCCGGATGCAGTTAATCTTCCGGATGGCTTTCCTTGCGCGGATGGATTTATTGCCTACGGTGGTGATCTGAAGAACTCATTTGCGATTGGTAAAGGTAATCAGATCATTATAAGCCAGTATCTTGGTGATTTGTCTAATATAGAGACTCAGAGTCAGTACAAACAGGCAATAGAACACTTCGAAGATATTTATCAGGTAGAGAGTTCTTATCATGTAGCAGATCTTCATTCCGGATATTTCTCACATCAGTTCGCGAAATCAAGAACTGAAAGGCCGGTTTTAGTGCAGCATCATCATGCACACTTCGCAGCCTGTCTTATCGAAAACGGCTGGAAGCAGGAGCATGGTAAAGTACTGGCTCTGACATTGGACGGTCTTGGCTTGGGTGATGATGGAGAGCTGTGGGGCTCTGAGCTTATGCTGGCCGATTATTCAGGATATGAACGAATTGGTGGCATCCCTGCAATCACCTTAGTTGGTGGAGATACAGCAGCTAAACAACCATGGCGCTCTTTCTATGCACATCTGAAACAGTTCCAACCTGAGCTTTCTGATGAGTTTCTGGAAAGCTTATTTCCGGGTAAACCGTTAAGTCTGATTAACAACGCCGCTCAAAGCGGAATTAATACGCACAAGATCCGTTCTGCCGGGCGCCTGTTTGATGCTGTTGCGGCATCTCTGGATATCTCATTTGACCAGATTGAATATGAGGGACAGGCAGCCTGTCAGCTTGAAGCCATTGCATCCAGAGCTGAATCAGAGCAGATATCTACGAGTATCAGAATAGAAACAGAAGGTATGAACCTCGAGCTTTCCACTTTCTGGAAGCAATGGTTAACGCTGGATGCAAACCAGGAAGATAAAGCCTTTATCTTCCACAAAGCTCTTGCAGAGGCTTTAGCAGAGATCGTTATCAAGGCACAAAAACAGTATAACGTATCTGCATTGGTTCTGACCGGTGGCGTTTTCCACAACGCACTTCTGACAAAACTAATTCAGGTTTCTCTGAAGGGTCAAATAGAGATCCTTCAACACAAAAATTTTTCATGCGGCGATGGCTCGCTAGCCTTAGGCCAACTTGCTGTCGCTCTGCACCAAAAAACATAATCCCGTTAAGGGAGACTCTTAAACAAAAGGGAACTAATAATGAAAAAACTACTATCAACGCTACTACTTCTTCCAGGCATCGCACTAGCACACCCAGGAGGAGCTCACACCCATCCAGAAGAAATGACTGGGGGGCTTATGCTGCTGATTGCTGCAGGTATGGCGATTTATTTGTGGAAGAGGAAGTAGATACCAAGTCCTAGATATGGGCTATGGGCTATGGGCTATGGGCTATGGGCTATGGGCTATGGGCTATGGGCTATGGGCTATGGGCTATGGGCTATGGGCTATGGGCTATGGGCTATGGGCTATGGGCTATGGGCTATGGGCTATGCAAAGTTTGAATATACAGCATATAGAGTCAAGGCTTTCTAGAGCTTTTTCCTATAGCCCTATCCCCCTCAAGGACGAAGTCCGCCCCATAGCCCATACAACAAAAACCGAAATGGACACATAAATCCCAAACACAAAAAAACCTCAGCCTTTCGACTGAGGTTTAATATAAAGTGGCGGAGCGGACGGGACTCGAACCCGCGACCCCCGGCGTGACAGGCCGGTATTCTAACCAACTGAACTACCGCTCCACTACAAATTTTTCATATCCAAAGTCTTACCCTGACCGCTTTGGACGTTAAATTGTTTCTGTAACGCCGCAGATTTTGGCGTGAGAAGCGCAGTGTACGTTAGTACATGAGCATCGCAACGGCAAAAGATGCAAGTTACGGGAACAATTTATGTTCAAAGCCTGGCGATGTCCTACTCTCACATGGGGAAACCCCACACTACCATCGGCGCTATTGCGTTTCACTTCTGAGTTCGGCATGGAATCAGGTGGGTCCACAATGCTATGGTCGCCAAGCAAATTCTTTTTATAAGGCCCTGGGCCCTGGGTTTATAGGCCCTGGGACAAAGTACCTTATCAATTCGGAAAGCTGTCTTTTCTTTTCCCAGTGCCTGTAGGACGAAGTCCGTTCCCAGGGCCCAGGGCCAGATTCTCAATTCACATTCAAGTTTATTCGTTCTTGCTTTGAGTCCATCAAAACCCCTTGGGTGTTGTATGGTTAAGCCTCACGGGCAATTAGTACAGGTTAGCTCAACGCCTCACAACGCTTACACACCCTGCCTATCAACGTCGTAGTCTACGACAACCCTTTAGGACAGTTAAACTGCCAGGGAGAACTCATCTCAAGGCTCGCTTCCCGCTTAGATGCTTTCAGCGGTTATCGATTCCGAACTTAGCTACCGGGCAATGCCATTGGCATGACAACCCGAACACCAGAGGTTCGTCCACTCCGGTCCTCTCGTACTAGGAGCAGCCCCTTTCAATTCTCCAACGCCCACGGCAGATAGGGACCGAACTGTCTCACGACGTTCTAAACCCAGCTCGCGTACCACTTTAAATGGCGAACAGCCATACCCTTGGGACCGACTTCAGCCCCAGGATGTGATGAGCCGACATCGAGGTGCCAAACACCGCCGTCGATATGAACTCTTGGGCGGTATCAGCCTGTTATCCCCGGAGTACCTTTTATCCGTTGAGCGATGGCCCTTCCATTCAGAACCACCGGATCACTATGACCTGCTTTCGCACCTGCTCGAATTGTCATTCTCGCAGTCAAGCGGGCTTATGCCATTGCACTAACCTCACGATGTCCAACCGTGATTAGCCCACCTTCGTGCTCCTCCGTTACTCTTTGGGAGGAGACCGCCCCAGTCAAACTACCCACCAGGCACTGTCCTCACCCCAGATAATGGGGCTAAGTTAGAACATCAAACATACAAGGGTGGTATTTCAAGGATGGCTCCACCGTATCTGGCGACACGGGTTCAAAGCCTCCCACCTATCCTACACATGTAGGCTCAATGTTCAGTGCCAAGCTGTAGTAAAGGTTCACGGGGTCTTTCCGTCTAGCCGCGGGTACACTGCATCTTCACAGCGATTTCAATTTCACTGAGTCTCGGGTGGAGACAGCGTGGCCATCATTACGCCATTCGTGCAGGTCGGAACTTACCCGACAAGGAATTTCGCTACCTTAGGACCGTTATAGTTACGGCCGCCGTTTACCGGGGCTTCGATCAAGAGCTTCGTCCAAAGACTAACCCCATCAATTAACCTTCCGGCACCGGGCAGGCGTCACACCGTATACGTCATCTTACGATTTTGCACAGTGCTGTGTTTTTAATAAACAGTTGCAGCCACCTGGTATCTGCGACTCTCAATAGCTCCATCCGCAAGGGACTTCACCGTTAAGAGCGTACCTTCTCCCGAAGTTACGGTACCATTTTGCCTAGTTCCTTCACCCGAGTTCTCTCAAGCGCCTTGGTATTCTCTACCCGACCACCTGTGTCGGTTTGGGGTACGATTCCTTACAATCTGAAGCTTAGAGGCTTTTCCTGGAAGCATGGCATCAATGACTTCACTGCCGTAGCAGCTCGACGTCGTGTCTCAGCCTTAAAGAGAGCCGGATTTACCTAACTCTCAAGCCTACGCACTTGAACCTGGACAACCGTCGCCAGGCCCACCTAGCCTTCTCCGTCCCCCCATCGCAATTGTAAGAAGTACGGGAATATTAACCCGTTTCCCATCGACTACGCTTTTCAGCCTCGCCTTAGGGGTCGACTTACCCTGCCCCGATTAACGTTGGACAGGAACCCTTGGTCTTCCGGCGTGGAGGTTTTTCACCCCCATTATCGTTACTCATGTCAGCATTCGCACTTCTGATACCTCCAGCATACCTTACGATACACCTTCAACGGCTTACAGAACGCTCCCCTACCCCGCATACAAAGTATGCAGCCGCAGCTTCGGTTTATAGCTTAGCCCCGTTACATCTTCCGCGCAGGCCGACTCGACTAGTGAGCTATTACGCTTTCTTTAAATGATGGCTGCTTCTAAGCCAACATCCTAGCTGTTTTAGCCTTCCCACATCGTTTCCCACTTAGCTATAATTTGGGACCTTAGCTGGCGGTCTGGGTTGTTTCCCTCTCCACGACGGACGTTAGCACCCGCCGTGTGTCTCCCGGATAGTACTTACTGGTATTCGGAGTTTGCAAAGGGTTGGTAAGTCGGGATGACCCCCTAGCCTTAACAGTGCTCTACCCCCAGTAGTATTCGTCCGAGGCGCTACCTAAATAGCTTTCGGGGAGAACCAGCTATCTCCAGGTTTGATTGGCCTTTCACCCCTAGCCACAAGTCATCCGCTAATTTTTCAACATTAGTCGGTTCGGTCCTCCAGTTGATGTTACTCAACCTTCAACCTGCCCATGGCTAGATCACCTGGTTTCGGGTCTATATCCAGAGACTAAACGCCCAGTTAAGACTCGGTTTCCCTACGGCTCCCCTAAATGGTTAACCTTGCCACTGAATATAAGTCGCTGACCCATTATACAAAAGGTACGCAGTCACCCCATCACTAAGCCACCTCTGCTTGATTTGGTAGGTTGAACAATGCAAAAAGACGCATTGTTAACCGCCATCAGCAAAAGTACTCGCAATGAGCACATCATCACCAAGCTTAGTGATGGGGCTCCTACTGCTTGTACGTACACGGTTTCAGGTTCTATTTCACTCCCCTCACAGGGGTTCTTTTCGCCTTTCCCTCACGGTACTGGTTCACTATCGGTCAGTCAGTAGTATTTAGCCTTGGAGGATGGTCCCCCCATATTCAGACAGGATATCACGTGTCCCGCCTTACTCGATTTCACTTAAAATGACATGTCGGTTACGGGGCTATCACCCTGTATCGCGGCACTTTCCAGAGCCTTCACCTGTATCATTAAAAGCTTAAGGGCTAGTCCAATTTCGCTCGCCGCTACTTTCGGAATCTCGGTTGATTTCTTTTCCTCGGGGTACTTAGATGTTTCAGTTCCCCCGGTTCGCCTCCTTAACCTATGTATTCAGTTAAGGATACTTACTTATGTAAGTGGGTTTCCCCATTCGGAAATCCCAGACTCAAGTGGCTTTTACTGCCTAATCTGGGCTTATCGCAAGTTAATACGTCCTTCATCGCCTCTGACTGCCAAGGCATCCACCGTGTACGCTTAGTCACTTAACCATACAACCCCAAGAAGTTTCGAGGAGTTGTTAATTAAACAACCAAAGTTGTCTGCAATTATTTAAACATGATGCAGACACGATTTTGCCGGACTCAAATATGAACAACATAAATGTTGTTCCCAAGAACACTTGAATGTGTTGTTTTGGTACTTAATCTTTCGATTAAGATTTGAGAACTTTTACAAATAACAATAATCAATTGTTATTTTGTCAGCTTTCCAAATTGTTAAAGAGCAAAGATTTTCTTTCGAAAACCATTTTTAAAGATTCTTAAGGAAAAACCCTTAAAGATGGTGGAGCTAAGCAGGATCGAACTGCTGACCTCCTGCGTGCAAGGCAGGCGCTCTCCCAGCTGAGCTATAGCCCCATCAAAAGTGTCGATGCCATCCAATTCAACCGGGAAGAAAAATTGGTGGGTCTGAGTGGACTTGAACCACCGACCTCTCGCTTATCAGGCGAACGCTCTAACCACCTGAGCTACAGACCCAGCATCGTCTCTTTACTTTCTAAACCTAATCAATCTGTGTGGACACTAATCAACAACAATCTATCGTTAAGGAGGTGATCCAGCCCCAGGTTCCCCTAGGGCTACCTTGTTACGACTTCACCCCAGTCATGAACCACAAAGTGGTAAGCGTCCCCCCGAAGGTTAAACTACCTACTTCTTTTGCAGCCCACTCCCATGGTGTGACGGGCGGTGTGTACAAGGCCCGGGAACGTATTCACCGTGGCATTCTGATCCACGATTACTAGCGATTCCGACTTCATGGAGTCGAGTTGCAGACTCCAATCCGGACTACGACGCACTTTTTGGGATTCGCTAACTTTCGCAAGCTTGCCGCCCTCTGTATGCGCCATTGTAGCACGTGTGTAGCCCTACTCGTAAGGGCCATGATGACTTGACGTCGTCCCCACCTTCCTCCGGTTTATCACCGGCAGTCTCCCTGGAGTTCCCGACATTACTCGCTGGCAAACAAGGATAAGGGTTGCGCTCGTTGCGGGACTTAACCCAACATTTCACAACACGAGCTGACGACAGCCATGCAGCACCTGTCTCAGAGTTCCCGAAGGCACACTAAAATCTCTTCTAGCTTCTCTGGATGTCAAGAGTAGGTAAGGTTCTTCGCGTTGCATCGAATTAAACCACATGCTCCACCGCTTGTGCGGGCCCCCGTCAATTCATTTGAGTTTTAATCTTGCGACCGTACTCCCCAGGCGGTCTACTTAACGCGTTAGCTCCGAAAGCCACTCCTCAAGGGAACAACCTCCAAGTAGACATCGTTTACGGCGTGGACTACCAGGGTATCTAATCCTGTTTGCTCCCCACGCTTTCGCATCTGAGTGTCAGTATCTGTCCAGGGGGCCGCCTTCGCCACCGGTATTCCTTCAGATCTCTACGCATTTCACCGCTACACCTGAAATTCTACCCCCCTCTACAGTACTCTAGCTTGCCAGTTTCAAATGACCTTCCGAGGTTGAGCCCCGGGCTTTCACATCTGACTTAACAAACCACCTGCATGCGCTTTACGCCCAGTAATTCCGATTAACGCTCGCACCCTCCGTATTACCGCGGCTGCTGGCACGGAGTTAGCCGGTGCTTCTTCTGCAGCTAACGTCAAATAATAAGCGTATTAAACTTACTACCTTCCTCACTGCTGAAAGTGCTTTACAACCCGAAGGCCTTCTTCACACACGCGGCATGGCTGCATCAGGCTTGCGCCCATTGTGCAATATTCCCCACTGCTGCCTCCCGTAGGAGTCTGGACCGTGTCTCAGTTCCAGTGTGGCTGATCATCCTCTCAGACCAGCTAGAGATCGTCGCCTTGGTGAGCCTTTACCTCACCAACTAGCTAATCTCACTTAGGCGTATCCTGATGCGTGAGGTCCGAAGATCCCCCACTTTGACCCAAAGGTGTTATGCGGTATTAGCCATCGTTTCCAATGGTTATCCCCCTCACCAGGGCAACTTCCTAAGCATTACTCACCCGTCCGCCGCTCGACGCCCATAAGCGCACCCGAAGGATTGTTTATGTCGTTTCCGCTCGACTTGCATGTGTTAGGCCTGCCGCCAGCGTTCAATCTGAGCCATGATCAAACTCTTCAATTTAAGATTTTGAGGCTCAATGAATACTGATAACATTACATGTAATGTTGAATTGACTGTGCCGATATTTCTATCGATTGGTCACTCAGTTCATTGAAACCAAATTGTTTCCGAAGAAACTATTTTGATTGTCATCAACGAGTGCCCACACAGATTGATAGGTTTAAATTGTTAAAGAGCTTTGCTTTCAGTGCCTTAGCACTTAAGCAGGACGCGTATAATACGTTCTCTACTTTGAAAGTCAACATAAAGTTCTAACTATTTTTAAAACTTTATGGTCACTTGCTTAACAAGTAAGCAAGTAGAGATTTAGAGCCTGGCGATGTCCTACTCTCACATGGGGAAGCCCCACACTACCATCGGCGCTATTGCGTTTCACTTCTGAGTTCGGCATGGAATCAGGTGGGTCCACAATGCTATGGTCGCCAAGCAAATTCTTTTTATAAGGCCCTGGGCCCTGGGTTTATAGGCCCTGGGACAAAGTACCTTATCAATTCGGAAAGCTGTCTTTTCTTTTCCCAGTGCCTGTAGGACGAAGTCCGTTCCCAGGGCCCAGGGCCAGATTCTCAATTCACATTCAAGTTTATTCGTTCTTGCTTTGAGTCCATCAAAACCCCTTGGGTGTTGTATGGTTAAGCCTCACGGGCAATTAGTACAGGTTAGCTCAACGCCTCACAACGCTTACACACCCTGCCTATCAACGTCGTAGTCTACGACAACCCTTTAGGACAGTTAAACTGCCAGGGAGAACTCATCTCAAGGCTCGCTTCCCGCTTAGATGCTTTCAGCGGTTATCGATTCCGAACTTAGCTACCGGGCAATGCCATTGGCATGACAACCCGAACACCAGAGGTTCGTCCACTCCGGTCCTCTCGTACTAGGAGCAGCCCCTTTCAATTCTCCAACGCCCACGGCAGATAGGGACCGAACTGTCTCACGACGTTCTAAACCCAGCTCGCGTACCACTTTAAATGGCGAACAGCCATACCCTTGGGACCGACTTCAGCCCCAGGATGTGATGAGCCGACATCGAGGTGCCAAACACCGCCGTCGATATGAACTCTTGGGCGGTATCAGCCTGTTATCCCCGGAGTACCTTTTATCCGTTGAGCGATGGCCCTTCCATTCAGAACCACCGGATCACTATGACCTGCTTTCGCACCTGCTCGAATTGTCATTCTCGCAGTCAAGCGGGCTTATGCCATTGCACTAACCTCACGATGTCCAACCGTGATTAGCCCACCTTCGTGCTCCTCCGTTACTCTTTGGGAGGAGACCGCCCCAGTCAAACTACCCACCAGGCACTGTCCTCACCCCAGATAATGGGGCTAAGTTAGAACATCAAACATACAAGGGTGGTATTTCAAGGATGGCTCCACCGTATCTGGCGACACGGGTTCAAAGCCTCCCACCTATCCTACACATGTAGGCTCAATGTTCAGTGCCAAGCTGTAGTAAAGGTTCACGGGGTCTTTCCGTCTAGCCGCGGGTACACTGCATCTTCACAGCGATTTCAATTTCACTGAGTCTCGGGTGGAGACAGCGTGGCCATCATTACGCCATTCGTGCAGGTCGGAACTTACCCGACAAGGAATTTCGCTACCTTAGGACCGTTATAGTTACGGCCGCCGTTTACCGGGGCTTCGATCAAGAGCTTCGACCTAAGTCTAACCCCATCAATTAACCTTCCGGCACCGGGCAGGCGTCACACCGTATACGTCATCTTACGATTTTGCACAGTGCTGTGTTTTTAATAAACAGTTGCAGCCACCTGGTATCTGCGACTCTCAATAGCTCCATCCGCAAGGGACTTCACCGTTAAGAGCGTACCTTCTCCCGAAGTTACGGTACCATTTTGCCTAGTTCCTTCACCCGAGTTCTCTCAAGCGCCTTGGTATTCTCTACCCGACCACCTGTGTCGGTTTGGGGTACGATTCCTTACAATCTGAAGCTTAGAGGCTTTTCCTGGAAGCATGGCATCAATGACTTCACTGCCGTAGCAGCTCGACGTCGTGTCTCAGCCTTAAAGAGAGCCGGATTTACCTAACTCTCAAGCCTACGCACTTGAACCTGGACAACCGTCGCCAGGCCCACCTAGCCTTCTCCGTCCCCCCATCGCAATTGTAAGAAGTACGGGAATATTAACCCGTTTCCCATCGACTACGCTTTTCAGCCTCGCCTTAGGGGTCGACTTACCCTGCCCCGATTAACGTTGGACAGGAACCCTTGGTCTTCCGGCGTGGAGGTTTTTCACCCCCATTATCGTTACTCATGTCAGCATTCGCACTTCTGATACCTCCAGCATACCTTACGATACACCTTCAACGGCTTACAGAACGCTCCCCTACCCCGCATACAAAGTATGCAGCCGCAGCTTCGGTTTATAGCTTAGCCCCGTTACATCTTCCGCGCAGGCCGACTCGACTAGTGAGCTATTACGCTTTCTTTAAATGATGGCTGCTTCTAAGCCAACATCCTAGCTGTTTTAGCCTTCCCACATCGTTTCCCACTTAGCTATAATTTGGGACCTTAGCTGGCGGTCTGGGTTGTTTCCCTCTCCACGACGGACGTTAGCACCCGCCGTGTGTCTCCCGGATAGTACTTACTGGTATTCGGAGTTTGCAAAGGGTTGGTAAGTCGGGATGACCCCCTAGCCTTAACAGTGCTCTACCCCCAGTAGTATTCGTCCGAGGCGCTACCTAAATAGCTTTCGGGGAGAACCAGCTATCTCCAGGTTTGATTGGCCTTTCACCCCTAGCCACAAGTCATCCGCTAATTTTTCAACATTAGTCGGTTCGGTCCTCCAGTTGATGTTACTCAACCTTCAACCTGCCCATGGCTAGATCACCTGGTTTCGGGTCTATATCCAGAGACTAAACGCCCAGTTAAGACTCGGTTTCCCTACGGCTCCCCTAAATGGTTAACCTTGCCACTGAATATAAGTCGCTGACCCATTATACAAAAGGTACGCAGTCACCCCACAAAGGAGGCTCCTACTGCTTGTACGTACACGGTTTCAGGTTCTATTTCACTCCCCTCACAGGGGTTCTTTTCGCCTTTCCCTCACGGTACTGGTTCACTATCGGTCAGTCAGTAGTATTTAGCCTTGGAGGATGGTCCCCCCATATTCAGACAGGATATCACGTGTCCCGCCTTACTCGATTTCACTTAAAATGACATGTCGGTTACGGGGCTATCACCCTGTATCGCGGCACTTTCCAGAGCCTTCACCTGTATCATTAAAAGCTTAAGGGCTAGTCCAATTTCGCTCGCCGCTACTTTCGGAATCTCGGTTGATTTCTTTTCCTCGGGGTACTTAGATGTTTCAGTTCCCCCGGTTCGCCTCCTTAACCTATGTATTCAGTTAAGGATACTTACTTATGTAAGTGGGTTTCCCCATTCGGAAATCCCAGACTCAAGTGGCTTTTACTGCCTAATCTGGGCTTATCGCAAGTTAATACGTCCTTCATCGCCTCTGACTGCCAAGGCATCCACCGTGTACGCTTAGTCACTTAACCATACAACCCCAAAGGGTCTTTGTTAAACAACCAAAGTTGTCTGCAATTAACTCTTTGCTTTCACTTTGAAAAGTGAAGACAAACAGGACATGATGCAGACACGATTTTGCCGGACTCAAATATGAACAACATAAATGTTGTTCCCAAGAACACTTGAATGTGTTGTTTTGGTACCTATTTCCTAAGAAATAGGATTTGAGAACTTTTACATTATCTATTCAATCAAAATAGATAATTGTCAGCTTTCCAAATTGTTAAAGAGCAAAGTGTTACTTTCTACTTAAAGAATGACACTTTCTAAAGATTCTCAGAGCTCAAAAATCCAACCAACTCGATACTTCTTATTGGTTTGGATTACAACGTCCAAAAATACTTAGAGAGTGGTGGGCGATACCGGGCTCGAACCAGTGACCCCCTGCTTGTAAGGCAGGTGCTCTCCCAACTGAGCTAATCGCCCACTTTAAGTTTCAATTCCTTCGTGGAGAAAGAATGGTGGGTCGTACAGGATTCGAACCTGTGACAAATTGGTTAAAAGCCAACTGCTCTACCAACTGAGCTAACGACCCTTTTTTTTCACTCACACCGCTTAACGCAGCATAAGGAGAAAATGGTATCCCGTAGGGGAGTCGAACCCCTGTTACCGCCGTGAAAGGGCGGTGTCCTAGGCCTCTAGACGAACGGGACACTATACTTGTTTCCACTTTTAAAAAAGCAGAACCAAAGCTGTTGAAAGTGTTGGGCACTTTCTTTTCTCTTTACTTTATAAACCATCAATCTGTGTGGACACTAATCAACAACAATCTATCGTTTAAGGAGGTGATCCAGCCCCAGGTTCCCCTAGGGCTACCTTGTTACGACTTCACCCCAGTCATGAACCACAAAGTGGTAAGCGTCCCCCCGAAGGTTAAACTACCTACTTCTTTTGCAGCCCACTCCCATGGTGTGACGGGCGGTGTGTACAAGGCCCGGGAACGTATTCACCGTGGCATTCTGATCCACGATTACTAGCGATTCCGACTTCATGGAGTCGAGTTGCAGACTCCAATCCGGACTACGACGCACTTTTTGGGATTCGCTAACTTTCGCAAGCTTGCCGCCCTCTGTATGCGCCATTGTAGCACGTGTGTAGCCCTACTCGTAAGGGCCATGATGACTTGACGTCGTCCCCACCTTCCTCCGGTTTATCACCGGCAGTCTCCCTGGAGTTCCCGACATTACTCGCTGGCAAACAAGGATAAGGGTTGCGCTCGTTGCGGGACTTAACCCAACATTTCACAACACGAGCTGACGACAGCCATGCAGCACCTGTCTCAGAGTTCCCGAAGGCACACTAAAATCTCTTCTAGCTTCTCTGGATGTCAAGAGTAGGTAAGGTTCTTCGCGTTGCATCGAATTAAACCACATGCTCCACCGCTTGTGCGGGCCCCCGTCAATTCATTTGAGTTTTAATCTTGCGACCGTACTCCCCAGGCGGTCTACTTAACGCGTTAGCTCCGAAAGCCACTCCTCAAGGGAACAACCTCCAAGTAGACATCGTTTACGGCGTGGACTACCAGGGTATCTAATCCTGTTTGCTCCCCACGCTTTCGCATCTGAGTGTCAGTATCTGTCCAGGGGGCCGCCTTCGCCACCGGTATTCCTTCAGATCTCTACGCATTTCACCGCTACACCTGAAATTCTACCCCCCTCTACAGTACTCTAGCTTGCCAGTTTCAAATGACCTTCCGAGGTTGAGCCCCGGGCTTTCACATCTGACTTAACAAACCACCTGCATGCGCTTTACGCCCAGTAATTCCGATTAACGCTCGCACCCTCCGTATTACCGCGGCTGCTGGCACGGAGTTAGCCGGTGCTTCTTCTGCAGCTAACGTCAAATAATAAGCGTATTAAACTTACTACCTTCCTCACTGCTGAAAGTGCTTTACAACCCGAAGGCCTTCTTCACACACGCGGCATGGCTGCATCAGGCTTGCGCCCATTGTGCAATATTCCCCACTGCTGCCTCCCGTAGGAGTCTGGACCGTGTCTCAGTTCCAGTGTGGCTGATCATCCTCTCAGACCAGCTAGAGATCGTCGCCTTGGTGAGCCTTTACCTCACCAACTAGCTAATCTCACTTAGGCGTATCCTATAGCGTGAGGCCCGAAGGTCCCCCACTTTACTCCGAAGAGGTTATGCGGTATTAGCCATCGTTTCCAATGGTTATCCCCCTCTACAGGGCAACTTCCTAAGCATTACTCACCCGTCCGCCGCTCGACGCCCATAAGCGCACCCGAAGGATTGTTTATGTCGTTTCCGCTCGACTTGCATGTGTTAGGCCTGCCGCCAGCGTTCAATCTGAGCCATGATCAAACTCTTCAATTTAAGATTTTGAGGCTCAATGAATACTGAAAACATTACTAATTACGTAATGTGAATTGACTGTGCCGAATGATTACTCATTCGTATTGGTCACTCAGTTCATTGAAACCAAATTGTTTCCGAAGAAACTATTTTGATTGTCATCAACGAGTGCCCACACAGATTGATAGGTTTATATTGTTAAAGAGCTATTTGACTTCGCCATTCCGGCTTGGTCAGGGCTGCGTATTCTACACTTCCCGACTTCCGAGTCAAGAACTTTTTTCAAATTCTTTTCTCTTCCCCGATTCCGTTGTGTGACCTGCGCCTCACTCCGTGTCGGTGATGCGGCATTATAGGGAGGAACTTTATTAACGCAAGATCTTTTTTTGATTTTTTTTCTGAATGCTGAAAAAGCAATCAATAGCCTGTTTATTGAATAAAATTTCAACATTTGAAGGACGTCACACCAATAGGTTGGAAATCAAAAGTAGATATACGTAAGATTCATATGTCTATTCTGTTAATAGCACTATTGTCTTTATTACTAAAAGTTGTATTCAGATATGAACTCAAAAAAAACTTTCTTTTTGCTTACTGCCTTAGCTGTTCTCGGCGCAGCGATTTTTCACCAGGTTCCAATTTCCCCTGCTCTATCTTTTGTGATTGGTGTTATTTCTGCCGCCTTTATCCTCAACCTTAATACATCAAGTAACTCCGTAAATAACGAAAGCCCGTCAACCAAAACACTTTATGTTGGTAACCTGCCTTATAAAGCGAACGAAGCTAATGTTCGGGAACTGTTTTCTGAGCATGGTGAAGTTTTCGCTGTACGTTTAATGAAAGATAAGCGCACAGGTAAAAGAAGGGGCTTTGGTTTTGTCGTAATGGCCAGCCAGGATGCTGATAAAGCTATTTCTGCACTTAACGACAATGATTATATGCAGCGCACTTTAAAAGTACGTATTGCAAATGATCCTAAACATCCGGATTCGGAAACGTCTCAATAGATTTAAAGTTAAGAAGCTTTACGGCTTTGTTCAGTGCGGTTTTGTCTCCCAAAGCCGCACTGCTGAATATTTTATATTCCCCGCTATAAGAATTTCCATCCAGCACATTAGTCAAAAGAGACTTCACTCTCCTTGCTATTGCTTCACCTGAGTCAATCAACATTACCTTTTGCTCAAATGCGAGATGAATTTCATCTTTAATTAGAGGGAAATGTGTACACCCCAATACTGCAACATCAATAGTATCTTTTATCGGAGCCAGAATATCTCGCAGTTCATTGATATCGACAGCTTTACCGCATAGCTTCTCTTCTGCTATATCCACTAACCTTGTCGACCCAAGAAGTTTGACTGGCTTATCGGGAGAAAAGTCGTTTATTAAGTTATGAGTGTACTCTCTCTTAACTGTCGCCGGAGTGGCAACAAGCCCGACAGCCCGGTTCGACAAAAGAGAAGCCGGCTTAATGGCAGGCACTACACCTACAACAGGTATGGTTAACAGCTCCCTTAATTTGGGAAGCACGATTGTGCTTGCTGTATTACAGGCTATGACAACCAGATCGATTTGTTCATCACGGACAAAGCGGCAAATCAGCTTTTCTACACGAAAAAGAAGAGTTTCACGAGAAAGCTCGCCATAGGGATAAGCGGCATTGTCAAACAGGTAGCTATATTCAAGGCCGGGTAATAGCTTTTGAATTTCCTTAAAGACGGATAATCCACCGACTCCTGAATCAAAGACCAAAACTTTTGCCGGACGACCTTGAAACTTCACCACAACTGACCACCTGAATACTGTTTGCGGCGATCATACTCTGAGAGAGCAAGTTAGCAAGCAAAAAGAAAACCGCACAAAGGCGGCTTTCTCTACTTTCAGGATAAGGGGTAATTAAAAGCTATATTCTATAGTTGCGTAGTAACTTCTTTCCTGAGTGTTGTAGTAATAGGTTTCACTTGGATTGGTGTCAGTGTTCGTACCAGTAGCCAGGGTATAATCCTCTTCCAACAGATTAGCAACCCGCCCTCTTAGTGTGAGAGAATCAAATATGTAGTAACTAACAGCAAAGTCTACCAGTGAATATGCTGACAGCTCTGTAGTACCGTTGCTATAGTCATACCTCTTACCCTGATATAAGTAGCTCAGATCTGCCTGCCAGTTATCTGCATAATAGGTCGCATTCCATTTTACATTTTCTTTCGCCCTTCTGGCCAACTGACGGTCATTCTCTTTATCTTCAGGGTCCATATATTCAAAACTGATGACATGGCTTACTGGTCCAGTATCAAACATAGCAGACAACTCAATACCCCGAATATCTACTTCCTGAACATTCTCGCCATTGGAAATCATGTTATCAATTTGAGTTATGTACCCGGCTATGCGCCAATCAAATAAATCCTGTTCCGCTTCTAGCGCTAATTCATAACTCTTGGACTCTTCCGGCTCCAGATCGCTATTACCATAATTCGGCCAATAAAGGGCGTTGAAGGTCGGAGCTTTAAAACCAGTGCCAGCATTTGCCGTCAGGCGATAACGAGTTAGAAACTGCCAGCCAGACCCTAACTGCCATGTTGTATTCTGCCCATAACGTTCATTGTCATCGTGTCTTAATGCACCTTCCAGCTGAACTGAGTCTATATTGGCAGCCGTATTGATATAAAATGCGGTATTCTTTCTGGAAGTTTCTTCATAAGCCGTAGTAGACTCCGACACATCATCTTTGTACCAATCAACACCTGCTCCAAAAGACCAGCTTTCGCTCACTCTGTACTGATTAGTGAATGCAAAGCTTGTCCGGTCTGTTTGATAAACACTGCTATATAAGTTGTCATCCAGATGATCTTGGTTCTGGCCAAACTCCAGCTTTGAAGTTAAGGCGTCGTTCTCAAACTGAATATTCGCAGCGATGTTATAGGAACGTTCATCCTGATAAATATCATCTACACCACCAAAATACGAATAACCTGAAGCATCATATTCCAGCTCACCTTCATGATACAGCGCCTGAATATCAGCACTTAAATTGTCGTTAAAGCTATATCCCAGAGTCGTAACAAAATCTTTGGACTTATAGCCATCATTATCCTCCTGGCCAGGAAGGTTTGTAGCAGAAAAGCCATCTGTACTAAGGCTATTAGCAGCAAAAGAAACGTGGAAGTCTTCATTTACTAACTTTGATAGAGATACTTGTCCTTGCTTATAGTTGTCACTACCCATAGTGCCACCAGCAATAACTTCCGAGCGGTGATGTTTCGTAATAACATTGATTACACCAGCAATAGCGTCAGAACCGTACATTGCTGCACGGGAGCCGCGTATATATTCAATACACTCGATGGCAAAAACAGGAATCGAAGCAAGTGATGCCGCTCCCGTAGTAGCACTACCAATACGTATCCCATCAATCAGATAAAGAACATGGTCAGACTCACTTCCCCGAACAAACACACTCTGCTGCTGACCATAGCCCCCGTTAGATGAGAGCTGGATCCCGGGCAATCGTCGTAAAACTTCTGTGATACTTTTAGCCTGAATGGCAACAATTTCATCTTTAGTAACAACTTCTACAGAAACCGTTGTACTTTCTAAGGACTGCTCAAACCGGTTCGCAGTAACCACAATAGTTTCAACATCCGAAGCCGCTTCCTGAGCCTGTGAAAAAGAAGCATAAGAAAAGAGCGATGCCGACACAGCAATCGCTAAAATAGATTTTTGCATTTTATTCCCTAAAATCGCGTAGTTAGTCAAGTGGCATGAGGTGCCACTATCCTGCTGGCAGGTCTTCGGACTCAAGAGCACGATATCAATCAATATCACCTTACATCTGACTTCCCACCCAACTTCTGAGCAGTGCCTGGCTTCTAACCTAAGATGTTCGTTCTCTATTACCGCTGCGCGTCAGTTCCGGAGTTACACCGGATTCCCTATTATTCGGACTGCAAATAATTTGCATCCGCACCAACTTCCGGACAAATACTAAAAATCAAAGGCAAAACTGTCCAGTGCTATTACTGACTAATTGGTAATATATTTTTCCCCTATGGCATAACTAAGCCTGATAACTTGTCAATGAATACTGGACATGTGCAGAGTATTGACTAAAATCTGCGCTCCCTGTGTGAATGCAAAAGGCAAGATAATGGCGACTCCTGAAATAAACCCTCAGACATATACCGAACAACTTGAAGAGAAGAAGCAACGCCTTTCCGGCATGTTCTCCCAATACAATGTTCCTGAGCTGGAAGTTTTCGAGTCACCGGAGAAACACTACCGCATGAGAGCAGAGTTTCGTGTATGGCATGAGGGTGATGATCTTTATTACGTCATGTTCAACCAGGAAACCCGCGAGAAATACCGCGTTGACCAGTTCCCTGCTGCCAGCAAGCTGATTAATGACCTGATGCCTGTGCTGATGGAATCAATGAAAGCGAACGATACGCTTCGCCGCAAACTGTTCCAGGTAGACTTTCTTTCAACGTTAAGTGGCGAGATCCTGGTGTCACTTCTGTACCACCGCCAGTTGGATGATGCGTGGACAGAAGAAGCCAAGACACTTAAAAGCAAACTGAATGATGAAGGCTTTAATCTGAACATCATTGGCCGTGCCCGTAAAATGAAGATCGTTCTGGACAGAGATTATGTTGTTGAACGCCTGAACGTAAATGGTGATACCTACATCTACCAGCAAGTTGAAAACAGCTTCACCCAGCCTAACGGGGAAGTGGCTCAGAAGATGCTGGAGTGGGCGATTGACTGTACCCAGGAGAGCAGCGGCGATCTTCTTGAACTGTACTGTGGCAACGGTAACTTCTCTCTGGCTCTGGCACAAAACTTCGAACGCGTTCTTGCAACGGAACTGGCCAAGCCTTCAGTTCAGTCCGCTCAGTACAATATCGCTGCCAATAAAATCGATAATGTTCAGATAATCCGTATGTCAGCAGAAGAGTTCACCGAGGCAATGGAAGGTAAGCGGGAGTTCCGACGCCTTAAAGATCAGGGAGTCGACCTGAAGAGCTACAACTGCAACACCATTTTTGTTGATCCGCCAAGAGCCGGTATGGATGTGGATACCTGTAAGATGGTTCAGGGTTATGAGCGCATTCTTTATATTTCCTGCAACCCGGAAACACTGAAAGAAAATCTGGATATTCTGGGTGAAACCCATGATGTAACCCGGTTTGCGCTCTTTGACCAGTTCCCGTACACCCACCATATGGAAGCGGGCGTTTTACTTGAGAGACGCAAATAAAAGAAAACGAGCCGCAAGGCTCGTTTTTTTATTATTGCTGTTCTTGCTGTTCCTGCTCTCTCTTTCTTACGTATCCGAGCTTTTTACCAACCCAAAGCATAAGAAGCATTGTCACGATAATGGCAAAGAAGTTAGAACCCGCTTCCGGGTACTGCGCCTTAACGAAAGCGGAATGACCAAACGCCCCTACAAAAAAGCAGGCTAAACCGATTAGCGGGATCTCTTCAGCTACCGGGCTTTTCAGATAGTCCTGATACAACATCTGCACGGCCAGAACCAGTGCGATGACAGGAAAGATTGAGAAGGCGATTTCAGTCATCGTCAGAGCCGACAGAAGTGCATTACCGCACATACCAGCAATGACCGCTAAAATAAGAGTCTTTCTTTCTGACTTTACATTGTAGGGAGTTGAGTCATTTGACATAGTTATATCCTGTTTTTTGTCTTTCACGTTCTTTTCTATACCAGTATGCACCTTTTGCAGTCATCCTCAACTGCATAACAAGGCGCTCTGTAAGTTCATCTCTTTCATGCTTATCCAGATCAAGCGCTTCTGCTCCCGAACTGAATACCAAAATTACTGAAGCTTCAGCCTGAACAACCGCCTCTTCGCGAGTCATTCCGGTACTGATCAAATATTCGGTCAATTCAGCAGAAAAATGTTGGATCTCCCTCGCAACTGCAGCTCTAAATTCTGCAGAAGTGCCGGAGCGCTCACGTAATAGCAAACGAAAAACGTTTGGGCTGCTTTCGATAAACTCCATAAAGGTCTCTACCGAAGTCCTAATCACGCTGCCTTCCTTCACAATACGCTGACGAGCCTGACGCATCAACTGACGAAGAAGTAACCCCCCTTCATCAACCATAGTCAATCCAAGCTCATCCATATCTTTGAAGTGACGATAAAAAGAGGTAGGTGCTATACCCGCTTCTCTCGCAACCTCTCTGAGACTCAGATTAGAAAAACTGCGATCTGCACTTAACTGACTAAAGGCAGCATCTATTAAAGAGCGACGAGTTTTCTCTTTCTGCTGTGCCCGAATTCCCATTTTTATTTCTTTACTGTTCATTGTTATAAGCCATATTCAGCCCATTACTATAGCGCGAATTCCGGAAAGTAGAAAACAGGATGCCAGTACACGCTTTCTGTTTCATCTATAAATCCACAACTCCGTGATCCCATCCACTCTCTGCTATGAATCTTATTTACCCGAAATTTTAAAAGGTTAATATCACGCTACATAAATGTTAAAAATTAACAAGGATGGATCCTGATGGCACAGAGCAATCATTATGACGCAATTGTGATCGGTAGCGGCCCTGGTGGTGAGGGAGCAGCTATGGGGCTAACCAAGGCAGGTCAGCATGTTGCCATCATAGAAAAAGAGTCCAGCGTAGGTGGCGGTTGTACGCACTGGGGCACTATTCCATCAAAAGCACTCCGGCACGCGGTAAGCCGGATCATTGAGTACAACAGAAATCCCCTTTTCTGCCATAACAACACTAGCCTGCACTCAACATTTTCCAATATTCTGACTCACGCCAAAACCGTCATTGATAAGCAGACAAGGTTAAGACAGGGGTTCTATGACAGAAACCTGTGTGATCTGATATATGGAGAAGCCGTATTCTCAGACAACAACACCATTGATGTAAATAAAGCGGACGGTAGTACCGAGCAATATACGGCAGACAAATTTATTATCGCCACCGGTTCACGGCCTTACCGCCCCGATAATGTCGATTTTTCCCATAAACGCATTTATGACAGTGATTCCATTTTGTCTCTTGAGCACGATCCAAGGCATATCATCATTTACGGTGCCGGTGTTATTGGCTGCGAATATGCCTCCATATTCCGCGGGCTGGATGTAAAAACTGATCTGATTAATACCCGCGACAGACTGCTTTCATTTCTCGACAATGAGATCTCTGATGCGCTTTCGTACCACTTCTGGAACAGCGGTGTCATCATCAGAAATGATGAGACGTATAAAAAAATTGAAGGCACAGATGACGGTGTCATCATCCACCTTGAGTCAGGGAAGAAAATGCGAGCTGATTGTTTGCTGTATGCAAATGGCAGAACCGGGAATACAGACAAGCTCAACCTTGAAGCGGTCGGTCTGTCACCCGACTCCCGTGGTCAGTTGAAAGTAGACGAACATTACCGCACCGATTCAGAACATATCTATGCGGTAGGGGATGTTATCGGCTACCCTAGCCTGGCAAGTGCCGCCTACGATCAGGGCCGATTTGCCGCCGAGCACATCGCGCTGGGTAAAACCGATACTCACCTTATCGAAGACATACCTGCCGGCATCTACACCATTCCGGAAATAAGCTCCGTCGGAAAAACAGAGCAGGAGCTGACTTCTGCAAAAATTCCTTACGAAGTGGGCCGCGCCTCATTTAAACACCTGGCCAGAGCTCAGATTGCCGGAAAAGATATCGGCAGCCTGAAAATACTCTTCCACCGGGAAAGCAAAGAGATACTCGGCATACACTGCTTTGGGGAAAGAGCAGCGGAAATAATCCATATCGGGCAGGCCATTATGGAACAGAAAGGCGAAGCAAATACCATAGAGTATTTCGTTAATACCACCTTTAACTATCCGACTATGGCAGAAGCTTACCGGGTTGCAGCATTAAATGGTCTGAACAGGCTGTTCTAAAGTTACCAGCTAAACTCCACCACGGTTGGTGTGACTCTGGCTTTTAATCCTGAGAATTTTCGCAGCATACGCTGCCAGAATTTCCAGCGGTTACAGTCATGATCCAGTGGTGAGTAGCATTTTACCCATTTCACCCAGGGTACCCACTGGAATACTTTGTGTTCCGGTGAGGCAAAGCCATGGGCGTAAGTTTCACATCCCAGTTTTTGACCCACCTCAGAACTGGTCTTGTCTCCGGCCAGAACAACACAGGCCTGAGCTTTTACAAAAAAACGACCCAATGCCTGAATAAACTGAGATGTCTGTTTTTCTGAGCAATCCAGCAAAGCCTGCTCGCATACAATCAGAACCGGAGCATTTTCCGGAACAGGAAGAGCATAAAGCCATTCAAGACTGTTTACTGAACCACATCTGAGTTGATAGCGCTCATTGTCATGAAATAACTTCTGACGCCATAGCAGGTTTTCATTGATATCCAGCTCCAGCCAGCGGCAAAGCCCGTTGTCCAGGCGGTAAAACCGGGTATCCAGTCCAGCTCCCACATTAATCACCCAACCATTAGGATGCTGATCAAGAAAAGCCTGAACACGGAGATCGCACAGCTTAGTCAGCGTGGTATACATAAGTTGCTTTTGATTAACGTCGCCTGAGAGGCATTCGGATGACAGCTGGCACTGCTTACACGCCTTTGCTGCAATAGGGTCATAAACCAGGCCATCTTCCATAAGACTTTCCCTGCTTCTGAACCACATTGGCTTAAGCAGGTTTACCGGGATCTCATAGCCACCAGATACCCTGTCTCTGTCTGAATAAGAGTTTTTATTAAAGCAGTTCATTACCATCCACCTCCGATAAGGCAAATGATAATGACTACCATTTAGATTTGCAAGAATTAATCAAAATATCTGACTTATACCAATACCAGTAATTAGCTGTTCAGTGATTGCGCAGATAATTACTGGGATTGGTATTACATCCAATCAGTATTTCTGATGATCCCCACAGCGATACCTTCAATTTCCATATACTGGGAGGTAAGGTCAACCTTAATTGGGGAGAACTCTTCGTTTTCAGCATGCAGCAGAACCGTTGAACCCTGACGCTCCAGTCTTTTTACGGTAACATCATCTTCCACACGTGCGACAACAACCTGACCGTTTCTGACATCCTGAGTTTTATGAACCGCAAGAAGGTCGCCATCCATAATTCCGATATCTTTCATACTTTCGCCATGCACACGCAAAAGGAAGTCCGCCTGAGGCCTGAACATATTTGGATCAACCTTATAGTGGGCTTCCACATGTTCCTGAGCAAGAATAGGCTCACCGGCAGCAACCTGACCAATAAGCGGAAGGCCTTCATCATTGGCGGCATCATCCTGCAGCAGAATACGAATACCACGGGAAGCTCCCGGAATAATTTCAATCGCCTGCTTTTTAGCCAGTGCTTTTAAATGTTCTTCCGCAGCATTGGCGGAACGAAAGCCGAGTTCGCGAGCAATTTCAGCTCGTGTAGGCGGCATACCTGTGTCTTCAATTTTCTCTTTAATCAGGTCAAATACCTGTTGTTGGCGAGGAGTTAACGGCTTCATAAGTCACCTGTCTTTTTATACAGTTAACTGTGAGTATATACAGTAAGTTAACTCTTGCAAAGGATCATTTGCAAATAAGCCAAATGTTTCATGTGGAACAACCACTTCCGTCAAAAACCTAAGCAGCGAAATACGCCATATATATCGCCTCACACCAGACGTAGGCGGATAAAACCATAGAAATAAGCACGGCAGCTGAGCCGGTATCTTTTGCTCTTCCGGCCAGTTCATGGAATTCGAATCCAACCCTGTCAACAACTGCTTCAACCGCAGTGTTAAGTAGCTCAACAATCATAACCAGCAGAACAGAAGCCACCATCATAATTCTGTGGGTGCTGTCTACATCCAGATAAAAGGCCAGTGGCAGCATAATCAGGGCAGCAAAGACTTCCTGCCTGAATGCTTCTTCGTTGGTAAAGGCGGCCTTTATCCCCTGGCTTGAGTAAATTGTTGCATTAATGAGCCTCTTTATTCCTTTATTTTCCGGATTCTTCATCTATGTTTCCTATGAATACATAAAATTTTTTGCACACAGTCAGTACTTGGGCGCTATTTAGGGTTAAAAGGTTGGACCAGTTTCTGTTATCCTTGCACCGCGTCATTTATGCAGATGAGTTAAGTGTAGAAATGTCAGTCCCCCAGGGTCTAATCAATAGCTTAGAAGATCAGATACCTTCTTGCGATTGTGCATGACCAAATTGACAGAAAAATAAACGCTTAGCACTTTTTTTGATTTTTCTTGAGGCTAGCTAAAGATGTCTTCTGAACGACTATTTCCACGTTCAACAGTTAAGCTCCCAATCTCCTTATTGGTAAGAGCCAAAGCCATCCCTTCCAATCCGATTGGTGATCTGGGAATCGATTTAAATAAGCCACTGATTTATGCGTTGCCATTTCGTTCCAATGTTGATCTCTTCACCATGCGTAAGCAGGCTATTTCATTCGGACTGCCAGATCCGCTATCGCCTCTTGAGATAAACGGCAAAAAATTTGGCCGATATGTCTACATCAGTTCCCGGCCGACCCTGCTACAGGATGACAAACATATCCCAAGTGCTTCTGTGGAACTTTTCTCCGAGCTGTTAAATCTGCATGAGCACGACAGAGCGTTAGATGTTCAGGTGATCCCGGCTTCTGTTTTATGGGGGAGAAAGCCGGGTAAAGAAGAGCTGGAAACGCCTTACCTTCAGGCGATGAATGGTCCGAAGAAAGCGATGGCGATGCTTTTCTCAGGCCGCGACTGTATGGTGCGCTTCAGCCCTGTGGTTTCACTTCGTTATATGGCAGATGTGCATGGCACAGATGAGTCTATTGCCCTGAAGCTGGCGCGGGTTGCACGTATTCACTTTTCAAGACAAAAGCTGGCAGCATCCGGCCCTAACCTTCCGGAAAGGGATCAGCTGTTCAACCGTCTTCTTGAGTCACAGGCAATTAAGAAAGCGGTAGAAGACGAAGCCAGAGCGAAGAATATCGATATCGCGAAAGCACGCAAAGAAGCCTACTCAATTCTGGATGAAGTGGCGGCAAACTTTTCCTATTCACTGGTCAAACGAGGCGACCGCTTCCTGGGTTGGTTGTGGAACAAACTTTACCAGGGACTGAACATCAACAACGCCGAGACAGTAAGACGTCTGGCTCAGGATGGTCACGAGATTGTGTACGTTCCGTGTCACCGTAGCCATATGGACTATCTTCTGCTTTCTTATGTTCTGTACCACGAAGGCATGGTTCCTCCGCATATCGCAGCCGGTATTAACCTGAACTTTTTCCCGGCAGGTCCTATCTTCCGCCGTGGCGGCGCTTTCTTTATCCGCCGCAGCTTTAAAGGTAACAAGCTGTACTCGACCATTTTCCGAGAGTATCTGGCCGAACTGTTTGCTAAGGGCTACTCAGTGGAGTACTTCAGCGAAGGTGGCCGTTCCCGTACCGGTCGTCTGCTACAGGCCAAGACAGGTATGCTGGCAATGACCATTCAGGCGATGCTGCGAGGCATGAACCGCCCGGTTACTCTGGTGCCTGTTTATATCGGCTACGAACACGTAATGGAAGTTTCTACCTACGCCAAAGAGCTGCGTGGTAAACGCAAAGAGAAAGAAAACGCAGGACAGGTTCTGCGAACTCTGCGTAAGCTTCGCAACTTTGGTCAGGGCTATGTGAACTTTGGTGAGCCGATTCCTCTGAATAACTACCTGAACACTCATGTACCAGAGTGGACGCAGGATATCGATCCGCTTGAAGCGCCAAGACCTCAGTGGATGACACCGGTAGTCAACCAGATCGCAGTTAAGATGATGACGCATATCAACGATGCAGCAGCCACCAATGCGTTAACGCTTTGTGCAATGGCGCTTCTGGCTTCCCGTCAGAGGGCTCTGGCTAAAGAGACGCTTGTCTCTCAGATAGAGCTTTACACCGCACTACTGCGCAACGTTCCTTACTCTGCCACTAGCACAGTTCCGGATAAGTCAGCTCACCAGCTTGTGGATCACGCTATCTCACTGAATAAATTTGTTACCGAGCGCGACAGCATGGGTGAAATCATTTCTCTGGATCGCCATCAGTCTATCCTGATGACCTACTACAGAAACAATATTATTCACCTGTTTGCGATTCCTTCTCTCATCGCACAGCTTGTTGTTCAGCACAGCAGTCTTTCTGTCGAACAGATTCAGACAACGGTAAAAGCGCTGTATCCGTTCCTGAAAAAGGAGCTATTCCTGCGCTACGAAGAGCAAGAGCTGGAAGCCGTCGTCGATGCTCTTATTCAGGAGCTGGTCAATCAGGAACAGATCAACCTGAAAGATGGTGTGGTCTCTATTAACCAGAGCAATATTCAGTCTCTGATGCTGCTTGCCCGCTCAATTGCTGAAACTCTGCAACGCTATGCGATCGCGATTAATCAGCTGGCATTTGATCCTGACGTGGATAAATCTGAGCTTGAGCAAAGAAGCCAGGACGTTGCACAGCGACTTGGCCGTCTGCATGGCATCAACGCACCGGAATTCTTTGATAAAGGAGTCTTTGCCTCCCTCTTCAGCACACTGAAGGAGCAGAGCTACATTGACTCAGAAGGTAAGTGCGATGAAGAGAAAACTCAGGCACTGGCCGATATGCTTGCGACTCTGTTACCAACAGAAGTCAAACTGACGATTCAGGAAAACCTGATTCCGGAAGAAGAAGCGGAAAGCGAAGAATAAAGAAGTGGAAAAAGGGGCTCTGCAATAGCAGGGTCCTTTTTTATACCAATACCAGTAATTAGCTGTTCAGTGATTGCGCAGGAAAAATCGCTAAGAGCGAGGCAAAATTTGCAGTAACTAGTGGATCTAATTACAAAAATTTTAACGCAGCTATTAGCGATTTTAACAAGCAAGGATGAACAGATAATTGCTGGGATTGGTATTATATCTGACTAAGTACAATACCCAGCGTAATAACCAGGCCGACATGGTTGTTGTTTAAAAACGCCTGAAAGCACTGCTCCCTTTCCCGCTGCCTGATCAGATATTGCTGATAAACAAACAAGGCCGAAGCCGCAAGTACTCCCCAGTAGTACATAGAAGAGAGCGCCATCTGATAACCCAGCACAATAAGCAAGACCAGAGTGACCAGCTGAAGTGCACCGATAATCATCTTATCAAAGCGGCCAAACAGTATTGCCGTGGATTTAACGCCAATTTTCAGGTCATCATCCCGGTCTACCATGGCGTATTCCGTGTCATAGGCTATGGTCCAGAGCGCATTAATCACAAACAGAAGCCAGACGTAAGGAGAGATCTCATTTGCCTGTGCCGCCCAGGCCATGGGAATTGCCCAGCTAAAGGCCAGCCCCAGAAACAGTTGAGGCAGATGGGTGTAGCGCTTCATAAAGGGATAGATAAATGCCAGTACGATTCCGACAAATGAAAGTTGTACCGTTAGCGGATTCATGGTCAGAACCAGCAGAAAAGAAGCAAGAGCCAGTGCGACAAATAACACCACAGCTTCGGGAGCAGTAACCAGACCTGACGGAATCGGTCTGTTGCGGGTACGCTTAACCTGCCCGTCTATGTTCCTGTCAGCAAAATCGTTGATCACACATCCGGCGGAGCGCATTAAAACAACGCCAGCCACAAATACCAGCAGCACTTCCGGCTTTGGAGTTCCTCCGGCGGCCAGAAACAGTGACCACAGGGTAGGCCAGAGCAGCAACAATGACCCTATCGGCTTGTCCATTCGCATCAACTGCCAGTATGCTCTGGCTTTGACAAGGCTCATTTATCCGTTCTCCTTCGAGTAAACTGGCGAGTCTGGCAGAAAAAGTTCAGCAACCAGCAGAGGTTTTCCATTAACCCATAACCGGGAGCGTCTGGCCAGCAACTTTCCGTCAGGCGTCTCTGCCCATCCGGCCTGGATCTGATCCCGGGATATATCATCAAGGCTAAAAAGCGTCAGGCCAAGAGGGCTTTCTCCCTGCCGGCTTAAGTCAAATGCCTTATTCTGAATGGAAGATTCAGGAATTAAAGTCCTTCCCACGACCCATTCAGAGTCATCTCCTTTAAGGATGACTTCGCGCAGAAGGCATTTTTCTTTCGTTAACAGAGAACGCTCTTCCATCGTCATAGCGTTCTCCAAAATCATCTGATTATTGACTAAGCTTACAGATAGTTCATGACAGTTTTCAGCTAAACGGCGAGATAAAGATCCTTTTTCCGTCAGCCATTGCATGGAAGAAGTATCGGTAATCTCAATGAGATCTATATCTTGCCAATGGATATTTTTCAGAGCATTTATGTACAGCGCTATCAGCTCAGTCATATTTGTTTTTTATAAGTAGCATTATTGTTATAAACTAATGCTTGAAGTTTAGATGAAATAAACCGCACAATACAATAGTGCGCCCGGTGTCATTGTAACAAACAACGATATTTCAGGAATTTTTAGATAATTATTGAACTAAAAAGTATGCTAAGACCCTATTTTGTATTACTGATATTAGCTCTCTGCAGCACCTTTTCTACCGCAACGCTGGCAGAAGAGGAAGAAGCTGCCGGTCCGAACTTTGCCTATTATACGCTGGCTCCGGATCTGACAACCAACATTCACACTCAGGGCAAGAAGATAGGTTATCTTCAGGTACGCATCGATCTGATGGTTTCAGATAACGCCTTTATTCCGGACCTGGAACTGCACGACCCACTGATAAGGGACACCGTCATATCAGTGATAGGTGAGCAACCAGAGGACAAAATTAAATCCCTGGCCGGAAGAGAGCAACTGCGCAAAGATTTGATGGACCGCCTGAACAGCATTCTGCTCGCCGAAACCGGACGAACCATCATCGCCGAACTGCTCTTTACCAAGTACCTGTATCAGTAACAGACAAAGCGACCAACCGGTCGCTTTTTTATCAGCTCCTGAAAGAGGCTGCACTCATACTGTCTTTAAAGCCGAAGGCCAGACCTGATAACAGTCCGATCAAATGCGCCGTATTGGCAATCGCCATATACGGCTGAACAAAGCCCAGCACCAGCCAGACAAGCATAAACACAACTATCGACTTAGGTAATACCAACCCCTTTTCCGGCGCTCTTTCTCCCAGAATCCAGATATATCCCATAAGCGCATAAACCACCCCGGAAAGTCCGCCAAAATTAGCATCTTCAACCCAGTACTGCCCGGCTCCCGACAGTGCCGCTGACAGAATAAAAATCTGCAGCAACTTCAGGCTGCCGATTCTCTGTTCTATATCTCCTCCCAGTTGCCACCACCAGAGCAGATTGAACACTATGTGCAAAACTGAAAAGTGCAACAGGGCGTGAGATACCCAGCGCCACAATTGCCATTGCTGCCCTTCATAGGCCGGAAAATGTAAAAAAGCGAATATCAGATCACCGAAGCCAGCCTGCTGAAGAAAGAAAATAACCAGGCCCAGCCCCATCACTGACAAAGTCAGAGGGCCAGCTTTGGCTTTTATCATCTCCATCATATTTGGGGTGTGATAACTAAAGCGGCGGGTTCGCGTGTCTGCCATATCCCATGATGCCGCGTGATACTTGCTGGCGTTTGGGTTAGCTAAGAACTGCTTTAACTCAGCCTCCGCCTCAATTTGATCTTCAGCATTTTTTAGCCAGAGCGCAAAACTGCCTCCGCCTTCAGGCATCATATCCACATCAATTTTCCGCGAGGCCATGTAATCAATAAAGGCCTGTGCCAGTCTGGGATTATCCAGAACAATTAGCCGTATCATCTATTCACCCATTTCTGTCGGTAAGTCCGCCTGCTTCCAGGCTTCAAAGCCACCATCTACGCTGTATACATCCTCAAGTCCCTGATTAACCAGATACTGAGCTGCACCCAGGCTGCTGACTCCATGGTAGCAAATAACCAGCACAGCCTGCTCAGGTTCAACCTCATCGATAAAGGATGCAATATTACTATTACCAAGATGGGATGCCCCTTCCGGATGGGATATAAAGTATGAGCCGGGATCCCGGATATCAACCAAAACAGCCTTCTCTTGTGTCATCAAAGCATACGCACTATTAACATCAATACGTTTAAAGTCTGTCATTAGTTCACTTCCTTCTATAAATATATCCGGGGAATGCCCAGTGAGAACTTACTTTGCATTGTAACTTATCCCAACCAGATAAGGACATATGAATAACCAGCTTATCCACCAGTCGATCAAATTTTCATCGGCTGTGAATAAATCTGTGGATTACGTTGATAAAGTGGTTCGCCAGAAAAAGATCCACAAGATGTAGTAATGATCATTATAAAAAATGTGTGTAGATCTAAAAATATCCCCACGGACAAAAACCTGAATAAGCCAGATTACACGCTACTTTCTTACAACTAGCCGTCATTTTTATCACAGACTTATACACAGGCATCTGTCAACAACAAGATCGACAGGCATAAAAAAACCGGGATCTGAGATCCCGGTTTTTTCAGAAAAGATTATTGCCCGATCAGATATCTCCGACAGCGGCCTTCAGTTTCTTCATTGCGTTCTTTTCCAACTGACGAATTCGTTCAGCTGACACGCTGTAAGTTTCCGCTAATTCCTGCAGAGTGGCTTTTTTGTCATCCAGCCAGCGAGAACGGACAATATGCTGGCTTCTGTCATCCAGAGTTGCCATCGCATGCGCCAGACGCGTATTAGTATGCTGTTCCCAGTTGTCCGCTTCAATGCTTTCAGCCACATCTGAGTTTTTGTCTTCAAGATACAGAACCGGAGCAGAGTAGCTTGCGCTGGAATCATCATCTTCTGTCGGCAGTTCAAAAGTAGCATCCTGTGCCGCCAGACGGGATTCCATCTCTCTCACTTCTGAAGGTTCAACACCCAGTTCGCGTGCAACGGTTTCAACTTCACCATTGTTAAACCAGCCAAGACGCTTCTTAGACTTACGCAGGTTGAAGAATAGCTTACGCTGAGCCTTGGTGGTGGCAATTTTAACAATACGCCAGTTACGCAGTACGTATTCGTGGATTTCTGCTTTAATCCAGTGGACAGCAAAAGAAACCAGACGAACACCCACTTCCGGGTTGAAGCGTTTTACTGCCTTCATAAGACCAATGTTGCCTTCCTGTACAAGGTCAGCCATAGGCAGCCCGTAACCAGAGTAGCCACGTGCAACATGAACAACAAAGCGAAGATGAGAAAGTATCAGTCCTTTCGCAGCATCAATTTCACCTTTGTAATGTAATCGTTCAGCCAGTTCACGCTCTTCTTCTGCTGTCAGCATTGGGTAGCTGTTTGCAGAGCTGATATAGCTGTCAAGGCTATCCTGTGAAACTAAAGCCATTGGATACGCTTGGTTTGTCATTCGATTCCTCATTCGTCTTAAAGACAATAAAATCTTATGTCTTTATACCCTTCACCAAAATGTTCTAGATAAGTTATGCGTGAGAAAGGGGGTATTCATTATCCATAGATCACGAGCCGATACAAGCCCGATATGCATTTGTACTCGAGAAGTATGACGTTTTAAATCAATTTCCATGACAAACTAACACCTGAAACTGATATTGTAGACCCGTTCTGTTTAAACTGGTTCAATTTCTTTTAAATGACTTTTCGCAGACATCCTTGCAGCGAACAGTCCTAAAAACACACCCAGCATAAGAAGCAGAACAGACTCGTCTATATTCAAACCGATCAGACGGAAACGGCTGTCATACAGAAGTGCAAGGCTTTCAACTGCGCCGTTAAGCAGAATAGTGATCACGGCCGTCAGTATCCAGGCAATCACAGCGCCCATCAGTCCGAACCACATTCCGGAATAGAGATAAGGGCGAAGTATAAAGCTGTCAGTCGCGCCAATCAGCTTCATCACCTGGATCTCTTCCTTATGCGCCAGCATGGTGAAACGCAGCGTATTACCCACAATCAGGAATACCGAAGCAAACATTAATACAGCCAGCGTCGCCACCACAGCTCTGGCCAGGTTATAAATGGCATCCAGCCGTTTTAGCCAGTCTTCATCCAGCCTGACATCGCTTACCGTTTCATTTTCCTGAATGCGCTGCGCTATGGCTTTTATTTCCTGCTTCAGTTCAACAGCCGGCTCAACCACCAGCACTGCCGGAAGCGAATAGTCATCCAGCAGTGAAAGCGCCTGCTCAAAACCGGCATGTTCACTCAAATCTTCCAGCCCCTGCTGTGAGGAGATATATTTCACGCTGTGAACATCCGGCCAGCTCTCGAACTCATCTTTCAGCACCATGACCCGGGCTTCTGCGGTATTTTCCGCTAAAAACACGCTGATTTGAGAATGGCTGCTCACACCCTGCGCCACCTGAGCGATATTTTTTCCGACCAGATAAACACTGGCTGGAATAGACAGCGCCATAGCGATAACCGCCAGAGTCAGGATATTGCCTAAAGGGCGTTCCCACAGAGAAAGAAAAGACTTCTTAGCCTGGATAAAATGAACCTTAAAAAAGCCATCCCTTTTTACAAGCGCTTTTTGTTTACGGGTATTATTGGCCATAGCCTTCCACCTCACTTAAAAAGCCCTGGGTAAGCTCAAAACGGCGATACTGAGGACGACTGCTGATCAGGCCCACATCGTGGGTAGCAAACAGTACAGAGACACCAACACGGTTAAACTCCTCGAACAGCTTGATTGCCCTGCCCGACAGTTCCGCATCCAGGTTACCGGTAGGCTCATCTGCCAGAAGCAGCGTCGGGCGGTTAACCACAGCCCGGGCAATGCCAACCCTTTGCTGTTCACCACCGGAAAGCTGACTTGGCAGGCTTTTGGCTTTATCAAGCAAACCGGTTTTATCCAGCGCAGCTGACACCCTGCGCTTAATATCATTTTCGGTGGCTGACTCAATTCTCATGGGCAAAGCTACATTGTCATACACGGAGCGGTCCATCAGCAGGCGATGATCCTGGAACACAATCCCTAAGTGTCTGCGCAAAAAGGGAATATCCTTGGTAGTGATATTGGTGATGTCATGACCGTTAAAGCTGATTTTTCCGTCAGACGGGCGCTCCATCGCACAAATGAGTTTCAGCAATGTGCTTTTCCCGGCACCGGAATGCCCGCTCAGAAAAGCCATCTCTCCCTTTCGCAAATGAAAGTCTACCTTCTGAAGAGCCTGGCGGCCTCCGCGATACGACTTACTGACTTGCTGAAATTTAATCACAACTTCATCCTCTGAATCGATTTCATCAGGTACGACAACTACCTTACTTAATCTTCCCGGCTAAACAGCGCTTCGATAAAGTCGCTGGTATTAAACTTACGCAGATCGTTAATGCCTTCACCAACACCAATATAGCGGATTGGAATATTGAACTGGTCAGCAATAGCAAAGATAACACCGCCTTTTGCCGTACCATCCAGCTTAGTCAGGGTGATGCCTGTGACAGGCGCAACGTCGCTGAACAGCTTCGCCTGGCTGATAGCATTCTGGCCTGTACCCGCATCCAGAGTCAGCATAATTTCATGCGGCGCTGAGTCGTCGATTTTCTTCATCACGCGTACAATCTTACGCAGCTCTTCCATCAGGTTGCTCTTGTTCTGCAGGCGACCTGCGGTATCGGCAATCACCACATCCACACCACGCGCTTTTGCAGCCTCAATGGCATCATAGATAACCGATGCACTGTCCGCACCTGTATGCTGAGCAATGACAGGAACATCATTACGTTCGCCCCAGACCTGAAGCTGCTCAACCGCAGCTGCACGGAAGGTATCACCTGCCGCAAGCATGACTTTCTTGCCTTCACTCTGGAACTGTTTTGCCAGCTTGCCTATGGTAGTCGTTTTACCAACACCGTTTACACCAACCATTAAGATGACGTATGGCGTCTTGGCTGTATCCACTTCCAGAGGCTGCTCCACATGCGAAAGAATTTCAGCCATCTCATCTTTCAGCAATCCGTACAGAGCTTCACCGTCTTTCAGTTCATGGCGCGTGGCTTTTTCTGTCAGGTTTTCGATGATCTTCAGCGTGGTATCCATGCCCACATCGGCAATCAGCAGTTGCTCTTCAAGCTCCTCAAACAGATCTTCATCGATTTTCTTGCCTTTAAACAGGCCAAAGAAACCGGCACCGATATTCTGTTTGGTTCTGGCAAGACTGCCTTTCAGACGAGCAAAGAAGCTTTCTGTCGGCTTTTCCTGCTCAACCACCCGTGGCGCTTCTGCTTCTGCTTCTGCTTCTGCTTCTGCTTCTGCTTCTGCTTCTGCTTCTGCTTCTGCTTCTGCTTCTTGCAGAGTATCCTCTGATAACTCAGCGTCAACAGGCTCAGCTTCTTCCGGCGACTCTTCTGTTTCTACGTCGGCTTCTGGCTGCGGCTGTTCTTCATCCTGGCTTTCAACAACTTCTTCTTCCTGAAGTTCTTCTGCTACGGGCTCGGTTTTTGGGGCTTGTTCTTCGTCACCAAATCCAAGCCATGAAAGTAGTCCGCGTTTTTTCTTTTCCGTCATCTGGAGGATTCCTGAATCTTACTTAACAATAAAGTAGTGAGAAATTTTCTTTTTGATTGGTAAACTTTGTCAATTATCACTACTCTTGGGCATTCCCGAATATTCCCGCCCAGGCAGACCCTGCTCAGGCGGAAGAATAGGATATAGTATCACTTTATTTACGGTCACAAAATCTATGGTAAGACGTCATCAACGAAACTCATCACAAAACAAAACGACTACTGGCTTTGTGCGTATCATTGCCGGGCTGTGGAGAGGCCGAAAACTCCCGGTAAAAGATGCTGAGGGGCTTCGTCCAACCACCGACAGAGTGAAAGAAACCGTATTTAACTGGCTTGCGATGGATGTGCCTGCGGCAAAATGTCTGGATCTGTTTGCCGGTTCCGGTGGCTTAGGTTTTGAGTCTGCCTCAAGACAGGCAGAGCAGGTCACTATGCTTGAGTTAAACCCTGAGGCTCACAAGCAGCTACTGGCAAATATTCAGCTGCTAAAAACCGACCGTATTGAAGCAGTTAATACCGATGCCCTGGCCTACCTTAAGCAACAGGGAAGCCAGTACGATGTAGTATTTATCGATCCCCCTTTCCGCAAAGGGCTGCTTGAAGAAACCATGCAACTGCTGGAAACCAATGGCTGGTTAGCAGACAATGCTATGATTTACATAGAAACCGAAAAAGAGCTGGTACTGGAAGGCATTCCGGAAAACTGGCATCTGAATAAAGAAAAAGCTGCCGGTCAGGTGTGCTATCGACTATTTGAAAGGGAAACGCAATGAAGTATCTGATTCTTTTAGCTAAAGCTTCTATCGCTTTTGTCTGGTTTATTCTGATTTTAAATCTGTTTTCACCCTTCCCGGGTAAAGCCGCTATCGCACTTTATATCATGACCGCCTTCCTGTTTATGATGCATGCGGTGCAGATGATGATTTTTATCGGAGCTTTTGGCGATAAAATAAAAATATCCGGATGGGAAAAATGGTCAATTCTGGTGTTCGGTATTTTCTCTCTGCTGGATATCAGAAGAAAACATATGCAGTAAACAGATAAAGAGCGCACCGCGCTCTTTTCTTTCAGCGGCCTATCTTCCTAAATACTCGCTCACTCCGTTCAGGAACATCTGAGTAGAGATCATAATAAGCAACAGCCCCATCAGACGTTCAACCGCCTTAAGTCCTTTCTCGCCAAGCAGTTTAAAGAACAGACTGTTAAACATAAAAATAACAACACTCGCGCCCCAGGCAATAAGCAGTGCAGCAACCCAGTCGGTCATTTGATCCGGGTACTGACTGGACAGAAGCAGTAGCGTCGCCATCACAGAAGGCCCGGCAATCATAGGTACAGCCATCGGGACAATATAAGGCTCTTCACCCGCCGCAAGACCGGTAATGCCCCCGGGTTGAGGGAAAATCATGCGAATCGCTATGATGAAAAGAATAATACCACCAGAAATATTCAATGTTTCCGGCTCAACATGAAGAAAACTCAGGATAGTCTGACCGCCAAACAGGAAAGCCAGCAGAATAACCAGGGCAAATAACAGCTCCCTTATCAGAATGATGCGGCGTCTCTTTGCATCAAATTGCTTCAGGATACTCAGAAATACCGGCAGGTTTCCCAGAGGATCCATAATTAAAAACAGCATAGTTGCTGCTGATAGCATATCCATTAAGGCAAGAATCTCGTATTAAATGATAGAAAAGAAAATTGGAGGCAATTATACCAATCCCAGCAATTATCTGTTCATCCTTGCTGGGATTGACATTATAAATCAAACTCACAGTGAAATAACCTGCAATCATCCAACAATAGATGCAATTAACAGAGGTCAGATAAACTAAAAGTGGAAGGTGATCTCATCCCAGTAGATATAATAAAAAACCAGGGTAGCCAGGGTAAACAGAGCCATCAGGTAAACGGCGACACGCCATATAAAGCGGGTTGCTCTTGGAGTCAGTTCCTGCTCGCAGTCATCACACACAGCGAGAAACTGCTTCTTGTCGTCCAACTGAAAATCTTCCTGATGGACAATCTTATTTCTGATGGTCGCTATATATCTGAGCCTGCTGATAACATCATGCGGCAAGCGGTCTTCACAGCTGGTGATCAACTGATGCAATCCCTTTCCATCAGCGTGATAACGCACCCTGAGCAGCTTTTCCAGACGGCGCGTTCGCGTTACAACACTTTCTATGTCTGACATATTATTCTTCCTTCTTTGTCAGAGGCATCCCGATTTCACATCCTAAGTATAGGAAAAAAGTAGCAAAAGTTCTCTGATACTTTTCTCGCTTTAAGATAATAGCTTATGGCACAAGCCAGTTGGTGTATCTGGAGCGGGATAACAGCCAGCTTATCGTAAGAGCACCACTGCCACTTAGTACCACCCAAAGCGGAATCATTAGCAGCGGATGGTTTCCTTCATACCATTTCAGTTCAATCATGGGCCAGAGGAAAACCGGATGCAGAATATAAATGCCCAGACTGTGCCGGCTGATAAAGCGGATAACCTTACCTGACCCCAAGGAAACCTGTTCACCACAGGCGCGTCCGAGAACAAAGATCATAGAAGCGACAGCGATGGTATTCAGCGTCTTATAGGAGAGCCACCTGCCCACGGTATACTCGCCAGACTCAAGGCTCTGAGTTATCACCATCCAGACTGTTGAAGCCAGACCCAAACAGCCAGCTAAGAAAAACAGAAGCGTAACCGCTTTGCTCAGTGCCAGCCTTTGATACAGAAGATAACCCAAAAGTAAGTACCCGCTATAAAGCCAATACTGATTGCTCCATGGCCCATCTACACCATACAGAAATAAAGCCGAGCTAATCAACCAGATGCCGAGATAGAGGTTTATCTCTTTCTCTCGTTCATTTCTGACCATGTACTGAAAAAACGGAATAAGAAAATAGAGAGGAATAAAGTAGTAAAAAAAGCCAAGATGGTAGTAAGTTGCATGCTGATAGCCTTCAGCAAGCACCTGAACCGACTGCTCGCCGTTATAACCCTGAGCACTCCATCCTGACAAGTAAGCATAAAACAGCGACCAGACGACAAAGGGAATAAGAACCTTAGCCAGACGCCTTTTCATATAGTATCTGAGGTCAAAAGGACGCTTATCGCTCAGCATCAGAGCGCCGGTGATCATAATAAAAACCGGTACCGCCCAGCGGCTGATGCTGTTAACGGTTACTGCGCTTGCCCATTCTGAAAACGGAATATCTCCGAACAAATGCCGGTAAGGACCAAGGGCATGAATCGCAATCACTGTGACAGCAGCTACACACCGTAAAGTATCAAAGAAGAAAACGCGTTTACTCATAGATTAATACCAATCCCAGCAATTATCTGTTCAGATCAAAAAAACCGGCTTTCGCCGGTTAATTATCTGAAATTATTGAGTTATCAGGCAAGCTCTGTCTGGTTAGCTTTAGGCAGGTAAACGGAAATAATTGCGGTTAGTGCCAAAAATGCAAAAGAAACCCACAAACAAGCTGCTAATCCTGCCATCTGGAATACCCAGCCGGACAAAATGGTTCCGATAAGGCGGCCCATGGCATTGGCCATATAGTAGAAACCCACATCAAGCGATACGCCATCCCCTTTTGCATAGCTCACAATCAGGTAAGAGTGCAGTGATGAGTTAACCGCAAATACCGCACCAAAAATAAGAAGGCCGACCACAATCACCAGCTCAGGCTGCCATTCAACCTGCACACCGTAAGCGATAAGACCGGTTACTCCGGCAAGCAGTACCGCCCAGTATGTTGCAGCAGAGCCATCAGGTACTTTACCTTCAGCTTTACCTGTAATCTTAGGAGCGACACCCTGAACAAATCCGTAGGCGATAACCCAGAGGGCAAGGAAGCCGCCAACCCAAAGATGATCCCAGCCGAAAACGGAACCCAGATAAACCGGCAGCGCAACCACAAACCAGACATCACGGGCACCAAACAGGAACATGCGCGCCAGTGACAAAATATTGATGCTCTGAGACTTGGAGAAGATATGCTTAAACTTAGGCTTACTCTTCGCCTTACCCATATCGCTTTCAAGCATGATAAGGCTGCCAACAAGAACCACGGCCAGAACAGCGGCCATAATCAATACGGAAACCCTGAAACCTGCCAGTGACAACAACAGACCACCAATAAAGAAGCCGGCACCTTTCAGTGCGTTCTTAGAGCCGGTCAGGATAGCAACCCACTTATACAGAGCGCCCTGCTGCTCATCCGGCACAAGCGTCTTAATAGCACTTTTGGCACTCATCTTGTTCAGGTCTTTCGCAATACCGGATACCGCCTGCGCCGCCATGACCCATGGAATCGTCAGCCATGCATTTGGTACCGCAAGCATCACCAGAGCAAACACCTGCATTGCCAGACCGATATTCATGGTCCGGTTAAGACCCAGACGGGCGCCAAGCCAGCCGCCAATCAAGTTAGTCACAACACCAAAAAATTCATAGAAAAGGAAAAGTGATGCAATAGCCAGCGTACTGTAGCCAAGATCATGGAAATAGAGCACCACCAGCATGCGAAGTGCGCCATCTGTGATAGTGAAATTCCAGTAGTTGAACGTAACCAGCATATACTGGCGAACACTTTTACTCAGGTTAGAAAACATAGCCTTAACCGCATTAAAATTAGGATGAACAGCAAATAAGGCTTTTGGATCACCATAACCCAAAAGCCCCTTTCGGCTAGAACTTAGCCGCAACCTCAGCGATATAATCGATCTGTGGCTGCTTAGTAAATGCGCCCGGACGAAGTGCTTTTACTTCACGCTTAATGGTTTCCAGATCCCAGCCCATTTCCAGCAGGATGTGAGCAGCCAGCATACCGGTACGGCCAGAGCCACCCATGCAGTGAAGTACAACCTTGCCGCCCTGCTTCAGTACTTCATGTACTTTCGGGCTTATCACTTCCCAGCGAGCATCGAACTCTGCACCCGGAGCCTGATCGTCTTCGATTGGCTGATGGAACCAGGCAATACCTGCTTTCTCTGACTCTTCAGCAAGAGCGGCAACGCCCGCTTTTTCCATCTCTTCAGTATCAAGAGCAGTGACCATAGCCAGTGCACCCTGCTCTTTTAGCTGCTGAACAGAAGTGGCAAGGTCTGCCTCTTTAGTGCCCGGACAAGGCGTCAGGATAAGAGCCGCGTCACCTTCAAGTTTTAGTTCCCAGGTTGGATGTGTCATCTTTCTCTTCCTTATGCCAGACCAACTTTACGAACAAGCTCAGCCGTACGTGTTGCGTAACCCATTTCGTTATCGTACCAGGCGTAGACTTTCACCATACGGGTACCAACAACCATAGTTGACATAGCATCAACGATGGTTGAACGCTGGTCGCCTTTGTAGTCGATAGAAACAAGCGGGCGCTCTTCAAAACCAAGAATGCCCTTCAGCTCGCCTTCTGAAGCTTCTTTCAGAAGTGCGTTAACTTCTTCGGCAGTTGTGTCGCGCTTAACATCAAAGATGATGTCAGTCAGAGAAGCGTTAGCCAGAGGAACACGAACCGCGTGGCCGTTGATCTTACCTTTCAGCTCTGGGAAGATTTCAACGATAGCCGTTGCACTACCCGTTGTTGTCGGGATAAGGCTCATACCACAGGCACGCGCGCGGCGCAGGTCCTTATGAGGCGCATCCAGAATAGTCTGAGTGTTGGTCAGATCGTGGATTGTGGTGAAAGAAGACTGCTCAATACCCAGCTTCTCGTGGATAACCTTAACAACAGGAGCGATACAGTTCGTTGTACATGAAGCTGCAGTTACGATCTTGTGCAGCTCAGGGTTGAAGATTTCGTCGTTAACACCAACAACGATGTTTGCAATGCCTTCTTCTTTAACAGGAGCAGATACCACTACACGCTTAACGCCCTGATCAAGGTACTTGTTCAGGAAAGAAGTCTTACGGTGTACGCCAGTTGATTCAATAACAACATCACATTCAGACCAGTCTACTGCATCGATTTCACGCTCAGAGGTCACTTTAATGCGCTTACCATTGATAACCATCTCTGAACCGTCAGCAGACACTTCGTGGTGCCAGCGGCCCTGTACTGAATCGAACTCCAGAAGGTGTGCCAGAGTTTTGGTGTCTCCCGCAACATCGTTAATCTGAACAAACTCCAGCTCTTCCCAGTCAAAAGAAGCGCGTAGTGCAAGTCGGCCAATTCGACCAAAACCGTTGATTCCAACTTTAATAGGCATTTTCGTTAACCTCTAATCAATAAAATTCTTTAACCGCCACTTAAATGGCCGGGCGATCACTATATGCGTGCAATCTTTCAATATCTTGAAGGTATTGCTGTTTAAGACAATTAGATTCTTTCAGACCGCTGACTACCTTAAGCAGCCAGCCGGGTAGTGAGTCCGATACCTTGTACATCACCCACTGCCCTTTTCTTTCATCAACCAGTACCCCGGACTGCCTCAGCAAAGCTAGGTGACGGGATATTTTCGGCTGACTTTCATTCATTGCTTCTGTCAGTTCGCGAACACACAAGCCTTCTTCTCTAGCAATTAATAGCAGACAACGCAGACGCGTTTCATCTGACAGCATCTTGAAGAATTGGCTTGGCGACATATTTGCAAACTCGTATATATGGACATACGCATATCTTAGTTAAAAAAAAACGCGCGTCAAGCGACACACGTTCTTTGTCATCAATTCTTCATATTATACCAATCCTTGCTATTAGCGATTTTGCCTGCGCAATCACTGAACAGCTAATTACTGGTATTGGTATTAGGAAGAAGTCAGCATCGCCATATCCTGGCTCCACTTCTGTGCCTGACTCAGCTCAGTGCTCACATCTGTTAGCTCCAGGCCAAGCGCTTTACATTCCGATTCCAGTCCCAGCCAGTCAGCTCTTTCATAACACTCCTGCATTTTCAGCAGACTTCCGTATGCTCCAGCCCGCCAGATCAGTGCTTCTTTCGCGCTTTCCGGCAGTGGCAGATCAGCAACCAGCTCATCCAGAGTGCTGTCCAGAAGCGCATCCAGCATAGAGAAAAGCCCGATAATAAAGGCATTTTGTCTGTGCTCCCTGAATTTATCGTGGCGGCTCATTAACTGACAGAACTGAGCCCGCTGCATAGAGAGGCTGTAAAGTTCAAGCGGCTTTTCGGCAGAAATAAAAGAGGCCACCGCAAGGGAAACGAAGATCTTCAGCTTGTCCTGACCAAGGTAAACCAACGCCTGCTTAAAGGAGGTAATCGGCTCGTCAATACGCGGTGAGGCACTATTTACAAACCTCAGCAGCTTGTACGAAAGCGACACATCTTTCTCAAGGATACTTTCAACCTTGGTGTAGTTCACTTCCGGCTTAATCACCTCTTTTATCAGCTCCAGTGCCAAAACCTGATCCGGGCTGACATACTTCTGCTTGAGCATTTCCGGCTTGCTGAAAAAGAACCCCTGGAAAAAGCGGAATCCGGCCTCTTTTGCCGCATCAAACTCATCCTGGGTTTCCACCCGCTCAGCCAGAAATGACACATTCACTCCGCGCTCTCTCTGTTCGATCACATAGTCACAGGCATCATCAATCCCCATACGCATAATATCCAACTTAAGGATATGAACATAAGGCAGAAATTCGTCCCACTTGTAGTCATGGTTAAAGTCATCAAGTGCCACAACATAACCCGCCCGGTTCAGGTCTCGGACAGCCTCAAGCAGCTCTTTGGTTGGTTCACATGTTTCAAGAATCTCAATAACCACCTGCTCTTTAGGCAGAGTTTTAGGCAGCCCCTGAATAATGGAATCATAAGGAAAGTTGATAAAACACCGGGAGGTCTGAAAAGCGGGGTTTCTACCTACGGAAAGAAAACTCTCAGAAACCAGTCTGTAGGTCGCGCGATTCTCCCCGACACTGGTAGGAAAAGCGTTGTGTTCACCATCACGGAAGAGCAGTTCATACCCAATGGTCTGTTTACTTTTATTAAAAATCGGCTGACGGGCTACATATGTATACATATAGGCACTTTTATTTTCGGTTAATTGATACGGTTATAGAATAAGGCTTAAACACCCAATCTAGCAGAATTTGCTGAACTAATGTCACATAAAGCAAGCAGTTACGTGAGTAACTTCACATTGCAGATCTACTTGTATGTTTGGCTCAATAGCATCAGAATTAGCACTTTGTTAAGTATTGTATCTCAACCCACAGATGGCAAATTAAATGACGACCTGCTTTCGCTATAACCTGACCCGCGAAGAAAATTTCAGCCAGAAGATATCCGGCGATATCGCAGATCTCTGGGAAACGCGCAACGAAGGAAATGTAACCGGTTCTGCCGGAAAGAGCCTTTATTGGGTTTCGCTCACTTCTGAAAAGCATACCAAGGCCATTGTTGTGGTAAACGGGCGTGTGGAATCAGTCTGGAAATATCAGGAGCTGTTCTATGACCTGTTTCAGAACGGCTATGATGTCTACGCCTTTGACCACAGAGGTCAGGGGTTATCTGAGCGTACCATTGATGATGAGCATATCGGCCATGTGCATAGCTTCTCGGACTATGTTGACGATATGGCGATCATGGTCGACGCATTTGATTTAGGAAAGTATCAAAAAAGATTTCTGCTTGCTCACTCTATGGGCGGCGCTGTCATTACCCGGTATTTGCAGACTAAACCCGTGCGCGCTTTTCAGGCCTTTGCTGCCAGTGCTCCCATGTACGGCGTAAATATGGCCTGGCATCTCAAGCCCTTTGGTCTGTTCTTCACCCGGGTTCTGGCGATGACACATAAAGAGCCGGATTACGCCACCAAGAACAAACACTACTTTCCCAAGCCCTTTGAGAACAACCCGCTGTCACAGTGTGAAGTTCGCTATCGTTGGTTCCGGCAGCTTTATGAAACCATGCCGCAGCTAAAATTAGGCGGACCAAGTGCCCACTGGGCATGGCAGAGCCTGACTGCAGCAAAGCAGTGCATTAAAGATGCCCGCCGGCTTGAGGTTCCCTATCTGTTACTTCAGGCTTCTGACGATTCCATTGTCAGCAATGACGCGCAAAACCGCTTCTTTGCCAAACATAAGGCCGTTAGCAGTAAGAGCCGCATGGAAATCATTCCGGGCGCAAAGCACGAAATCTTTTTCGAGAAAGATGAATACCGGCAACCGGCCCTTAGCAAAATTCTCGGATTCTTCGATAAGTTCTAAAACGAAATAAACAGGGAAAAAGAGGAAAAGACACTTTACCCTCTTTTTTTGCTCCTATTTCTCATACACTATGTGCCATCTCTCCAGTCTCATATCAAAGGGGTTCAAATGACTGCTGTATCCGACTCAAAATTTAAAATCGTCGCTTCCGATCTCGACGGTACTCTGCTGGCCCCAAACCATCAGCTCAATGATTTTGCTAAACAGACACTATCAGACCTGCATGAAAAAGGATTAACCTTTATCTTTGCAACCGGCCGTCATCATGTTGATGTTTCAGGCATCCGTGAGCAGGCAGGTATCCCGGCATTTATGATCACCTCAAACGGTGCCCGTGTTCATGATCAGGAGAACAACCTGCTATACAGCAAAAACGTTGAAAGCCATATTGTTCAGCCAATTATTGATATTGTTAAAAAAGATCCGGAAATCAGAATCAATGTTTATCAGGATGATAAATGGTTTATCAGCCGTGAAGATGAGTTTATTAAGAAATTCCATAAGGACTCCGGCTTTGCCTATTCCGTCTTCGACACAGACAGTTCACCAACCGATGGCATTGCTAAGATCTTCTTTGTCTACCCGGATCACGAGCACCTGGTAAAGTTTGAAGAAGAGATTAATCAATCCTTCGGTGATCTGGTCAATGCTGCTTTCTCTACCCCTTTCTGCCTGGAAGTGATGGCGGCCGAAGTATCTAAGGGCGGAGCGCTGAAAGCCGTTGCTGAATCAATGGACTTAGCCCTGGATGACTGTATCGCCTTTGGTGACGGCATGAACGATGTGGAAATGCTGTCTATGGCGGGTAAGGGGCTGGTAATGGGAAGCGCCCATCAGAAGGTATTTAATGCCCTGCCGGATAATGAGGTTATCGGCACCAATGAGCACGACGCCGTGGCCCACTATCTGAGAGACAACCTGTTCTAAAGCGAACTGAGTTATGACTTCCCCAAAAAAGCCGGAGCCATGCACGGGCTGCGGCTTTCGTTATCAATGTATCTGCCCTCTTATCCCCGGCTTAGATCCAGACTGGCACCTGGCTCTGCTTACCCATCCCAATGAGTTAACCAGAGACACCAATACCGGCAAGCTGCTGGAGAAAATCCTGACTAATTGCCAAATCCATATCTGGGACAGAGTAAATCCACCAAAAGAGCTATTGCAGCAAATTAGCAGCGGTGAATATCAGCCGATCCTGCTGTTTCCGACGGAAGAGAGTATTCCTTTAGACGAGTACACCGGGAAATCCGCTCCCACCAAACCTTATCTGTTTATCATCCTGGACAGCACCTGGCAGGAAGCACAGAAAATGCTGAGAAAAAGCCCCTGGATTCAGGCGCTGCCTGCTGTGCATTTTTCAGGAGAACTTGAATCCGGATATCAGCTAAGAAGAAATCAAAAAAAAGGAAATTTGTGTACTTTTGAGGTTGGGGTGGAATTAATAAAGATACTTAACGGTAAGAAAGAGACTGAAAAGTTAACTGAATTTTTTAATCATTATTTATCCGTATTTAGTGCCGATAAAAGCGGACATGAATATACGCTAAAACAGCAATAAAAAATGCCCATTTTTAAAATGGGCATTTTTATTAATAACTATCAAATATCATCAGATATTAGAATGAGTATTTAGCACCGAATTTAAAGCCTGTTGACTCTTGCTCAACAGTGCCAACTTCAAGCGTACCAGTTTGCGCTACCAGGTAAGCTTTTACACTGTCAGTGAAGTTATAGTCAGCACCGATGTAAACCAGCTGAGCATCAACATCAGCGTTGTCCGCTTCACCCGTTACCATCTGGTAAGAACCATATACTGTTACTTTATCAATATCGTACTCGGCAACCAGTGAGTATGACTGACCGTCGTTTGATAGGTTTTCAATCTTATGCTCTACACCATCATTAATCTCAATAGACTTACCATCTTCGAAAGAAATAAAGGCTGCACCCAGACGTAACTCACCAAAGTGGATATCACCAGCCAGACCGATAGAGGAAGCGTTGTCACCATCTGCGCTGTAAGCAACTGCCGCAGAGAAGGAGTCTTCTACTGCATATTCAGCAGACAGAGCGTAGTTTGAATCATAATCTTCTGCTGAATCTGTTTCGTAGTTTGCAGAGAAGTTAAAGTTACCTACAGACTTCTTATAACGAATACCCTGGCCTTCAACTCCGCCCTGCTTGATTAGGTAAACATTGTCACCTTCACCAGCTTCCGCTTTTTCCAGAACACCAAAAGAGTTACCAGTGTCACCAAGAGAGATATTACCAATTGCAGCATGGTCATATTCAAATTTCACATCATCAAACTGCGCGTTTTTCTTATCATCCGAAGTGGAGTCGCCCATTTTAATAACGAAAGAACCGATAACTTTAGACGCCTCATCAACCTGATGAGTTGCTTTTAGCTCAACTTCCGCATCTGTTTTTACATGGAAGCCATCTTTTTCGTTTGCTGCCTTTTCATGCTTAACATAACCGTCGTCATCTTTTTCAACTACGTCTTTATCTGTAACATGACCAAATGCTTTCACCCAGCCACTCAGCTCAACGCTGTTAGAATCTTGGTTATAAATTTCTGCTGCCGATACAGAACCTGCAGCCAGCACCATTGGGATTGCCAGCGCGATAGGTTTCAATTTCATATTAATACCCTTTGTAAAATGCTTAGTTTTATTAAATCCAAATAACTTATATTTTTTATTTAGAACAGCAGACTATTTAATTTAAATATCACTCAAATATAGAATGCGACATAAATATCCACTGACTTTGGATACTATTTATTTAACGGACATTGAAAAGGAGTAAACTTTTACAAAATATTAATGCATGATAGATCTCTAACTTATGGCACTAATATTAGGCATTAATGTAAGAATTTATTTAATAAGAATATGGTACGCAAAAATAAAGCCAGCGTAATGCTAGCTTCAGAATAGTCATTTTAATTCACTTGCTATCAGGAGTTCACCAGAGTCAACGCCTGACGGGAAACATCATTGGCGGCCTGAGTCAGATCCTGCTTTTCAAGTGCTTTGGCAAGATAAGCGTAATCGGAAACATCCGCTCTGACAGAGAGTGCCTTTTCCAGATACTGCTGAGCTTCCGCCCACTTCTCTTCCCTTAGCTTAATCTGAGCAATGGCACTGTATGCGGTGGCGTTCTGTCCGTCGCTCTTAACGATTTTCTCAAGCAGTACCACCACAGGGTGCATATCCGGCAGATTAAGCTCAGGAAGCACTTCCACCAGCTCGTTGTCTTTATTTTTCTTCATGGTATCGCGAAGAATAATAAAGGCCTCAGAATCGGCTTTTCTTGTCATCAGCTGCTTAGCAAGACAAACCACCAACTGGGTTTTCTGCTTCTCTTTACGGGAAAGGGCAGAATTCCAGTGCGATAGCAGACCTTCGCTGCCTTCCTGCTGAGCAAGGTCCTCCATCAGGCCGCATTGCCCCTTAAGGAACAGCTCTTCTCTCTCTTTATGACCGACAAGGTTTGCCTTCTCCAGCTTATGCAGCATATCCAGCAGAGGCTTCCACTGACCCAGCTTCACATAGCAGCTTTTCAGCAGGTTAAGGATCACCGGATTGGTCGGGTGAGTGGCCTTCAGCTCAGTAAGAACATCCAAAGCCAGATCATAACGTTCACTCCGGGCAAACTGTCGCGCTTTAGTTAGCTGTACAGCCAGACCAGAGCTTCCCTGCTTATCAGCAAGCTCCAGATATCTTTCACGCTTCTCTTCATTACCCATCTCCTGAGCAGCCTCAGAAGCAATCAGGTAACACAGCAGCGGCATATCATGGTGATTGGCCCAGCGGGTAACATTCTTCTCAGCACCCTTCCAGTCACCTTCCATCAGCTTCACAATACCTTCGTTGGTATGAAGCCGCGCCTTGCGCATCTTTCTGGCACTAAACCAGTTCAGGGTAAAGCTTGTGGCGTAAAGTGTTTTCTTAATCAGGTATTCCAGGCCAAAAAGCACCGCCAGCAAAGCAACGATAAACACCACCATAGTGGTTACGCTCATCTCTATGGTCTTATCCGCTATGGAAATAAGCACATACCCCTGCTGACCGGAGTACTGAGTCCCCAGGAACAGACCTAAGCCGAGAACGGCAAAGAGGAAAATAGCTCGAATCATTCTTTCTCCTCCATGGTCATACTTGTCACTTCACGGCGCAGCCTTTCGTTAATCACATCTGACAACGCTTTTTGTGAAACCAGTTTAACCGGGTAGTTAACCTGAATGTCCTTGCCACCAAGATCCTGCAGTGCTCTGCTGAACTGCGCGACTGAAGGGTCATCCAGCTTAAAGAACTGCTTAGCCCACTCATTAGCGACTTTAAGTGACGTTTTATATACCTCGCCATTTTCGTTATAAACCGCCCTTACCGCATTTTCGATCTTACCTTTGATATTCTCTTTCAGGTAATAGTGCTGCTTAGGCGACAGAAGCGGAATTACGTTACCGTCACGGGTGCGGAAGGTAATAAACTCCTCGGAGAAATCCTTCAGAGAGGTCATCAGGTTTTCCTGCCAGTCATTGATATCTTCAGAGATAACTGCTTCTTCAGCCACCGGAGCATCAGGAAGAATCGCATTTGCCAGTGGCAGTCGGTCCACCAGCTCCTGAAGCTCTGTCAGACGAATTGCCAGACCATCTTTATCAATCAATGGCACAGCTTTCAGTGCAACAATATCCTTGGTCATCTCTTTGCGCAGAGGAACCAGGCTAGGATCATTGAGTGCAGAAATTCGCTGATCAGCGCTTTCCATCAACAGAGTGGCACTTTCCACATCCTTTTCCAGGAAGAGCTTGCGGCCAGCCAGTTTAACCAGGTAGTCAGCTTCCGCCAGTAGCCAGTCATTTGGGCGACGGCCTTTGATATCGGCGATAGCAAGCTGAATGCTCTTAATGCTTTCATGCTGCTGACCAAACTGCGTTTCTGTTTTGTTATCCAGATTCTGCAGTTGCTTGCTTACCGTGTTTTTGGTTTCAGCCATTTTCTGATTCAGCTGAGAATTGAGCTGATTGACCTGAGCGCTAAGTGCTTCAACCTGAGCCTGATACTGAAGCGCCTGCTGGTTTGAGAGATAAGCCGCACCACCACCAACAAAAAGAGACAGCACTATTGCCAGCGTCGCCAGCTTAACGCCACGCTTACCTTGCTTCTCTTCAAATTTGATTTCAGGAGTGGATGCCGGCTCTGGCTGGCTGACAGAATCAGCAGAGTCAGTTGCAGAATCAGCAGAAGTCGATGAAGTTACTTGCTCTTCCTGTTGCGAAGTCTCTTCAGGCTGAACGTCATTTTTGTTTTCTGATTCAATATTCTCGTTATTTTTACTTGTCATCTGTATGTCCTATCTTCAATAACGATTGTATCGTTGCTAATAGATCGGGGTTGGAGGCACTCCCCGTCGCTTTCACATTACAAAAGCCTAGATCGGATGCCATAGCTGCGATTCGTGCGCTTGGCACCATTAAAAGTTGAGCAAAAAGCCAGTGATGTCTGGTTGCCGGTATTGAGTTTGTCAGAATCGAGAGTTGTTCCGCACTGGTAACAACAATATGGTCTACCCCTCTTCGCTTCCATTCCTCTGCTTTAGAGTGTCCATCAAAAGTCACCGCCTGACGTTGGTATACTTCACAATAATGAACAGTCGCACCCTTTGCAGACAGCTGAGAACGGATTAGCTCTCTGCCACCGTTCCCTCTTAATATCAGCACACTCTTACCGGCTACATTCTGCAGTTGCGGTAATTCCAGCAAGTTTTCACTATCACTGACTATTGGGTAGTGTACTGTTTGTTGCACACACTTGCTGAGTTTGTCGGCCGTTTTTTGACCAACGGCAAGATATATCGGCTTATCCGGCCAACTATGAGACTGGCTTTTCAAAGCAGTGTCAGCCCACTCAACCGAAGGCTTGCTCACTGCTATTACAATATCAGCAGCATTTATCCGGTCAAATAGTTCATCAATAGATATTCCGGCACGAAATACAATCAGAGGGTGGGAAATCGCACTGATGCCAGCTTCCTTTAGCTGGCAGCATAGCGCTTCACCATCAGGGTCAGGGCGTGTCACCAGTACCGTACTCATTCGCCCCGCCTTTATTTCATCGTTGTCAGAATCAACTTAGTCGTGTTCACAGTAGAGCTTTTCAAGGATCTCTTTAGCACCCTGGTCCAGCAACTGCTTTGCCAGTTCTACGCCCAGAGCTTCTGCATCGGTTCTGTTACCACGGATTTCACCACGGATAATCTCAGAGCCATCCGGTTCACCCACCAGCGCGCGTAGCCAGATTTGGTCGCCATCCAGTAAAGCGTAACTGCCAATCGGCACCTGACACCCGCCCTCAAGGGTCAGGTTCATTGCACGTTCACAGCGGACTCTGTCTGCAGTATCAGCATCGTTAAGCGGTTCAAGCAGCTTCTTCAGCCTTTCATCATTCAGGCGGCACTCAATGCCTACTGCACCCTGACCTACTGCCGGAAGAGACTGCTCAGGCTCAATAAAGCTTCTGATTCGTTCTTCAAGCTCCAGGCGTTTCAGACCTGCCGCTGCCAGAATAATTGCGTCATAGTCACCCGCATCCAGCTTGCCAAGGCGAGTACCCACGTTGCCACGCAGCTCTTTGATAACCAGATCAGGACGCGCTTCTTTTAACTGACACTGACGGCGCAGGCTGCATGTGCCCACCACCGCCCCTTGAGGCAGTTCATCCAGATTGTTATAAGTATTAGAGACAAAAGCATCTCTCGGGTCTTCCCTTTCACAAATAGTGACAAGGCCCAGGCCTTCAGGGAAATCGACAGGGACATCCTTCATTGAATGCACGGCAAGGTCCGCCCTGCCTTCCAGCATGGCAACTTCAAGCTCTTTTACAAACAGGCCTTTACCGCCCACCTTGGCTAAAGGAGTATCAAGAATCACATCTCCCTTAGTCACCATAGTAACCAGTTCTACTTCCAGACCAGGATGAGCTGCCTGCAAAGCATCTCTCACATAATAAGCCTGCCATAAGGCAAGAGGACTTTTTCTTGTCGCTATTCTGATTGGTTGATTTGTAATTGTTTCGGACATGCTTTTTTCTTTTCCAGAATCTGATTTATGTAAAGACAATTGTGCAATCCTAACACTCTATTCCCTTCGGATTCACCTATAGATCTTAGGACTGATATAAAGCACTACTATTTGCTGCTATAAGTAAAAATAATGTGATGGAAATCCCAATTGTGGTTTACACTATTATTAGTGATCCCTAAAAAAGTAGAGACTGTTTTCACGCCAGTAAGGTTAATGTTTCATTTTGTTGAAATTTTCGCCCTGGTTCGCATTTTCTTTACAAATTGGGCGAAAAGTGTTAGTTTGATCACGTTTTGTTGGCCATAAAGTCTAAAAATAAAACAAAACCTGAACGAGAACTTATCAATCAAGGAATACCTCTTGCAGGCTTATACCAAGACCATCATTAGCAGGTTAGACAAACTCAACCAGCAACGTGTTGAGCGCGCGCTAGCACTTATGAATGTGCAAAGCCAGCAGGTATTCAATTTCATTCCTGTTCTGTTCCATTACAACGATCCGCAATTCCCGGCTTATTACGATAAAGAAGTGCCTTATGGTATCTATGGCTTTGAACCAGATGTCGTACAGCAGCAGTTTATCGATCAAATCTGCATTACCAGGCAGGATGAACTACAAAGCGCCGACAAGCCCGGAATACTTGCCCTGTACACCATGGGCAGTACCTCTTCTATTGGTCAGAGTACATCAAGCGATCTCGATATCTGGGTTTGTGTCTCTCCATCAATGAGCAGTGAAGCCCGTTCGCACCTGAGCAATAAATGCCTGATGATTACAGAGTGGGCAAAAAGCTTTGGTGTTGAAGCTAATTTCTTCTTAATGGACGAAGAGCGCTTCCGCAGCAACCAGTCTGAAGAGCTGAGCGGTGAGAACTGTGGCTCCTCTCAGCATCTGCTGCTGCTTGATGAATTCTACCGTTCCGCTGTCCGCCTGGCCGGTCAAAGACTGCTTTGGCAAATCGTACCGCCGGAAATGGAAGACTGCTATCAGGAATACCTTGCTCAGCTTTGCCAGTCTGGCAGCATTGATTGCAGCGAATGGATCGACTTCGGTGAATTAAACCGGATTCCGGCTGAAGAGTACTTCGGCTCAAACCTATGGCAACTTTATAAAAGCATAGATTCACCGTATAAATCTGTACTTAAGGCTATCCTGCTGGAAGCCTACTCCTGGGAATACCCGCACACCCAGCTTCTGAGTATCGACTACAAACGTCGTTTTTTTGCGCACGACCCTGACCTGTACAGCATGGATGCCTACTATCTTATGCTGGAAAAGGTGACCCGCTACTTAGAGCGAATCAGAGATACCAAACGACTGGACCTTGTCCGTCGCTGCTTCTACCTGAAGACACACGAAAAACTTTCCCGAGAACCGGGCATTGGCTCTGTTGAGTGGCGCAGAGAAGCTCTGACTGAAATGACCCAGGCGTGGGGCTGGGATGAAACCGTTATCAGAGAGCTTGATGACCGCCGTAACTGGAAAGTAAAACAGGTAAAAGTAGTTCACCACGGCCTGCTGGATGCTTTGATGCAGAGCTACCGCAATCTTATCCAGTTTGCACGACGCAACGACATTACTTCTTCCATCAGCCCGCAGGATATCAGCATCCTGGCGCGTAAACTGTACGCCGCATTCGAAGTATTACCGGGCAAGGTAACTCTGCTGAACCCACAAATTTCACCGGACTTACACGAGTCTGACCTGAGCTTTATTCAGGTGCGTGAAGGCAGAACCAATCCGGCAGGCTGGTATCTGTATAAGCAGCCGCTTATTGCCAGTGAAATCATTGGTCAGCCGTATCTGGAACACAACGTTTACCTGAGTAAGCTTGTTGCCTGGTCCTTCTTTAACGGCCTGATTACCGAATCCACAAGACTGCATTCCGTGGTTCGCAATGCCGATCTGGATATCGACAAGTTCTACCAGATGGTAAGCGACCTGCGTAATACCTTCTCACTGCGTAAACGCCGCCCGACTATGCAGGCTCTGGGCAGCCCGTGTGAGATCAGCCAGCTGGCCATGTTTATCAACTTTGAAAAAGATCCAACGGTGACGCTTACCCCTAAGGCTCTTAAAGCAGATTTGCAGAACGTAGATATTTTCAGCTTTGGTGAAAACAGCAAAAGCTTAGTCGGCAGTGTAGACCTTGTTTACAGAAATTCCTGGCATGAAGTGCGTACCCTGCATTTCACAGGTGAAACCGCCATGCTTGATGCGCTGAAAACCGTGCTTGGTAAGATGCATCAGGATGCACTGCCACCTGAGTCGGTGGACGTATTCTGTTACAGCAAGAACCTGCGCGGCATTATGCGCAACAGTGTTTATCAGCTGCTGGCTGAATGTATCGACCTGAGACTGAAACCTGTCGAGCCACAGAAGCGCAGAAGATTTAAAGCCATCAAAGTCGGCAAAGAGATGTTTGGCCTCTTCTTCGAACGTCGCGGTGTATCGGTTCAGAAACTGGAAAACTCCGTCGACTTCTATAAGAGCATTTCCACCAACAAACTTCAGGGCTCTCCGCTTTCCATGCTGGACAAGGAGCAGGATTACCACATGCCTGAAGTGGTGGATAACTTCGCCAGCGAAGGTCTGGTTCAGTTCTTCTTCGAAGATACAGAGATCGGCTTTAATATTTATGTATTGGATGAAGTAAACGAAGTAGAGGTTTATCACCAGTTCAACGGTGATAAAGACGAAATGATCAGCAGCGTAAACAACTTCTACACGTCGAACACAGATGATGATGAAGAAGAAGGAAGTAACCTGATTAACTTTAACCTGCCGCAGTTCTATCAGATAGTGAACAATGATGACGGCAGTGAACAGGTTGTCCCGTACAGAAATGACGGCGCCCACCCGGTAAAGTCATCACAGGTGGTTAATGCTTAAGGAGTCTGGCTCCTTAAGCAGGGAAACTTCTTAGCTCCACTCAATCTCTTCAGCGGAATATTTTTCACATTCCTCTTTTACCATTGCAAAAAACTCAATTCCGGTTTTCGAGCAAATCCACTGCTCACCATTGAAAGAAAAATGGAATCCGCCCGATTTAGAAGCAAGCCAGATCTCCTGCATTGGCTCCTGCTTATTGATAACTATCTGACTTCTATCATCAAATTCCAGCGTCAGTACATTACCGACCGTTTCATAATCAATATCGGCTCCGGACTCATCAATCGCTTCTTCAATTCTGTTGAACTCTTCATCAGCTAATTCATGGTATTCAGTTGCATTCATCCTGCTCTATCCTATTGCTTTTCTTATCTGTAGTGCGATTATAGGGGGCATTGAATTAATAATCACGATATGTACTATGAAAAAAATTCTTGCAGCACTATGCCTGACATCCATTCTGGGCCTGGCCGGATGCGGAAACACAGGTCCTTTATATATGCCCGAAGATGCGCCACAGAAAGAGCAGACGCAATCTCAATAGAACAATATCGCTAATTGGTAGGAAACACGACTTTGGATTATTTTAATTATCAGGATGATGGCCAGCTATGGGCCGAAAACGTCCCACTAGAACAAATTGCTCAGCAATACGGTACACCACTTTATGTATATTCACGCGCGACTCTTGAGCGCCACTGGAATGCATTTGATAAAGCCGTTAGCGAACATCCGCACCTGGTCTGTTATGCAGTAAAAGCAAACGGCAACATTGGTGTACTGAATGCACTGGCTCGTCTGGGCTCTGGCTTTGATATCGTATCAGGCGGTGAGCTTGAGCGTGTTATCGCAGCTGGTGGTGATGCATCTAAAGTTGTTTTTTCCGGCGTTGGTAAAACAGAAGCCGAAATGAAGCGCGCTCTGGAACTGAAGATTAAGTGTTTCAACGTTGAATCAGAGCCGGAACTGGAACGCCTTAACAAGGTTGCCGGCGAGCTGGGTGTTAAAGCGCCTATCTCTCTGAGAATCAACCCGGACGTAGACGCAAAAACGCACCCTTATATTTCTACCGGTCTGCGTGACAACAAGTTCGGTATCGCTTTTGACAGAGCAAGAGAAGTTTATAAGTTTGCAGACAGCCTTGAGTTTATCGAGGTTCATGGTATCGACTGCCATATCGGTTCACAGCTGACAGAGATTGAACCCTTTATCGATGCCACTGACCGACTGCTGGCACTGATCGATGCTCTGATTACTGATGGTATTCATATCAAGCACCTGGATGTTGGTGGTGGTCTTGGTGTTATCTACCGTGACGAACTGCCTCCTCAGCCATCCGATTACGCAAAGGCGCTGCTTGCACGCCTTGAGAATCATCCTGAGATTGAGCTGATCTTCGAACCAGGCCGCGCTATCGCAGCTAACGCCGGCGTTCTGCTGACTAAAGTAGAATTCCTCAAGCACACTGAATTTAAGAACTTCGCTATTGTTGATGCAGCGATGAACGATCTGATGCGCCCTGCACTTTACTCTGCATGGCAGGAAATCGTACCTGTAACACCTCGTGAAGGTGAAGCAAACACTTACGATATCGTTGGCCCTGTATGTGAAACCGGCGACTTCCTCGGCAAAGACCGCGAACTGACACTTGAGCAGGATGACCTGCTGGCCGTTCGTTCTGCCGGTGCTTATGGCTTTACCATGTCTTCAAACTATAACGCCAGAGTAAGAGCGGCTGAAGTTATGGTTGATGGTGATGCGGTTCACCTGATCAGAGAACGCGAGAAGATTTCAGATCTTTGGAATCTGGAACACCTGCTACCGGAGTAAAATAAACCACTATGCATTTCCATTTTTCTAAAATGCACGGGCTGGGTAATGACTTTATGGTCGTTGACTGCATTACCCAGAACATCTTCTTTTCTCCGGATTTGATCCGCCGTCTGGCGGATCGCAATACAGGCATCGGTTTTGATCAGCTTTTGGTTGTCGAAGCTCCTTATGACCCGGAAACAGACTTCCACTACCGTATTTTCAATTCTGACGGTGGTGAAGTTGAGCAGTGCGGAAACGGCGCACGCTGTTTCGCCCGCTTTGTCAGAATGAAAGGCCTGACAAATAAGTACAGCATTGATGTCAGCACCAAGAAGGGCAAGATTGTCCTGAAGGTGGAAGAGAATGACCTTGTGACCGTCAATATGGGTGAACCGGTTTTTGAACCGGGCAAGATTCCTTTTAAGGCCAAAAAGGAAGAGAAAACCTATATCCTTCGCGCTGACGAACATACTCTGTTTTGTGGAGCGGTCAGCATGGGCAACCCGCATGTGGTTACTGTGGTTGATGACGTAGACACCGCAGATGTTGAAACGCTTGGTCCTCTGCTTGAGTCTCATGAGAGATTCCCCCAGCGTGCCAATGCCGGATTTATGCAGGTAGTAAGCCGTGAAGAAATACGTCTGCGTGTATACGAACGTGGTGCAGGTGAAACACAGGCTTGTGGTACAGGCGCATGTGGCGCAGTTGCTGTTGGTATCGTTCAGGGTCTGCTGGATAACAAAGTAAAAGTTAACCTGCCAGGCGGCGAACTGACCATACAGTGGGAAGGCCCGGGTCATCCGCTTTATATGACTGGACCTGTAGCCCATGTTTTCGATGGCCAGATCTCCTGCTAACCCAACAGATCAAAAGAGGACATATTGTGTCTCAGATAGAAGCGGGCGCTTTATCCGCTGAAATTGTAGAAGAGTATTTAAGAGATCATCCGGACTTTCTCAAGAACAGACCGGCACTGATCGAAAAGCTGTCCCTGTCTCATAAAGAGCAGGGAGCTGTCTCTCTGGTAGAGATTCAGCTTCGCAGACAAAGAGAAAAAATCGCCGAACTGGAAGAAGAGATCACTCAGCTGATGTCTCTTGCGGCTAAAAACGATAAAACCTTTTACGAGTTTATGGAGCTGCAGGAGCAGGTTCTGAAATGCTCAACGGTTAATGAGCTGATCACCGCCGTTGCGCAGAAAGCAGCTTCTCTTGGCCTTAAAGGCTATGTTCGCCTGATAGACAGCCCGGAAAAGGCACACTACCTGAGCTACGATAACTGGCACAGTTTTGCAGCCAGCCACTTCAATGGCAAAGATGCGTACCTGGGAAGACTGAGAAAAGCAGACCGTGAACTGCTGTTTGGTAATGAGAGCGTCCCTGAGCTTGGCTCCTATGTGGTTCTGTCACTAACCAAGCATAAGCCTCTGGGCGTTATCGCATTCTCCAGCGAAGATGGCGGCCACTTTCAGCCAAATATGGACACCCTGTTCCTGAAACACCTTGCGCTGACGGTTTCTCACCTGGTTTCCTGCATGACATCAAGTTGTGGGGACACTGACCATGTCATCGAACAAACCCCTGCCTGATAGTTTAAGCGCTTCTCTGGAGCGCTTTCTCGAATATCTCAGAGCTGAGCGAGGGCTTAGCCAGCATACGATAAAGAACTACCGGCAACAGCTTGAAATCATTAGTCAGCTCTTTCATGAAAGAGGTTTAGAGCACTGGGAAGACATAGATCCCAGTTGGGTCCGGCACCTGGTTACTCTGTGTGTAAAACAGGATATAAAACCCAGCAGCATTTCCACCCGCCTCTCTTCCCTGAGAAGTTTCTTTGACTACCTGATCTTACAGGGCGAACTCTCTGCCAATCCGGCAAAAGGTATTAGCGCGCCAAGAAAAGAGAAAAGACTGCCTAAAAATATAGATGTGGATTCCGTTAATCAGTTGCTCGAAGTAGATGAAAGCGATCCGCTGGCCGTCCGTGACAGAGCTATTATGGAGCTGATGTACGGAACCGGTCTGCGACTGGCAGAACTGGTGGATATCAACCTTAAAGATATTCACACTCAGAAAGATGAGCTACGGGTTGTGGGTAAAGGAAATAAAGAACGTAAGGTTCCTTTTACCGGTTATGCCAGAGAGTGGGTCAGCAAGTGGCTGAAAGTTCGCCCCGCTCTGGTAAAGGATGCCGATGAGCCTGCACTGTTTCTCTCAAAACTCGGCCGCCGGATCTCGCACCGGAATATACAGAAAAGAATGGAAGAGTGGGGATTAAAGCAAGGCGTTGCCAGCCATATTTCCCCGCACAAACTACGCCACTCCTTTGCAACACATATTCTGGAATCCAGCGGAAACCTCAGAGCAGTTCAGGAACTGCTGGGGCATGAGAACATCTCAACCACTCAGGTTTATACGCACCTGAATTTCCAACACCTGGCTCAGGAATACGATAAAGCCCATCCCCGAGCAAAGAAAAACAAGTGAAACCACTATGCTGATATACCGAAGCCCTAAGCCAGTTAAGGCCATGACATTTGATCTGGATGACACACTCTACGACAACAAGCCCGTTATCCAGAATGTAGAACGAGAAATGGTTAAGTGGCTTCACACCCATCACCCGGTTTCGTCAACGATTCCGGTCACCCACTGGCAGCAGATAAAAAGGGAGATAGCCTTAGCTAACCCTGAAATATGCCATGATGTGACGCTCTGGCGCCAGACTCAGATTCAGGAAGGACTGACCCGTTTAGGCTATGCTCAGGAGCAGGCTGAAAATGCGGCTAAGGATGGTATCGAGCATGCGTTATGGCTGCGAAATCAGGTAGATGTTCCATGTGAAACACATGAGGTTATGGAAAAACTGGCCAGCAAAATCCCCCTTATCGCCATTACCAATGGCAATGTTGACCCGGAGAAAATCGGTATTGCTCACTACTTCCGCCAGGTATATAAAGCAGGCCCGGACGGAAAAGCCAAACCTTTTTCAGATATGTTTGATTTAAGCGCAGCACACCTGAAGATAAACCGGGAAAACATTCTGCATGTTGGCGATCACCTGAGAACCGACGTGTGCGGTGCTAAAAATGCAGGCTTTCAGGCTTGCTGGACCAACTACTCGGGTCAGACCATCAGGGATACAAAAAAAGCCCGTATACTGCCCGATATAGAAATTTGTGACCTGTCCGAGCTTCTTGCTTTAGTCTGATACTACGTATTGTTTAAAAATGCGACACCAGTAATGACTCAATACTGACAATTTCATACAATGTTCGTAACAAACTAGAACTAAGATTCTAGGGTTTTACTAAGATTAAATTTATTTCCCCCGAAGAAAGATAACGTCAGACAGGTATCAAAGTAAGTAATGCGCAACTTTTCATTCATCGTTGCCGATGAACAACAACTGCTGGACAGCTTAAACAAGCTGGATCTGAGTCCGGCGAATACATACCTGATCCAGATATGCTCCACTCAGGGTGCGGAGCATGGATTGGCGTTCAGCGAAATTATCCGTTCAGAGCTTACCACTGCAACGGTGATCGGACACAGTACCAGCAACTATATTTATAACGCGGAAATCAAAGAACACGGAAGCCTGATTCTTATCACCGAGTTTACCGATACCAGGCTCACTTCCGCTCTGATCCCCATATCCGAAAACCAGACTCAGGATAGCCTGTCCCTTACTGACCGGCTGGCTATGTCGTCCGAAACCAAAGCGGTTATCAGCTTCGCCGATGGGATTACCTCCAAAGACCGGGCTCTGTACAGCAGTTTCGATGCATTGCAGAACGAAGTGCCTGTCGCGGGCGGTGCAGCACAGCAGAATGCTCACGGCACCTGGGTATTACTAAACAGCCAGATAGCAAAGCACGCCGTGGCTGCTGTTGCTTTACACGGAGATAAGCTGAGTATCTGGCATGGCGGTTTTATCGAATGGAACCCTGTCGGGCGCTTTTTCGAAGTGACTGAAGTGGAAGGGAATGCCGTTGTTAGCCTGAATAACCAGCCCTGTTACGATGTTTACAGGCACTACCTTGCGGAAGATAAGTCACTTAGCATTTATGATCTGAATAGCTTTCCTCTGATGTTAGGAAACCGGACACGGCAAAACGTCTTTGTTCCCACCCGGATTTTACCCGATGGCGCTATCGAGTTTAATGAGCCATTGACGGTTGGAGATAAGGTTCGTTTTAGCTATAACCACCCTTCTCTGACTCTGGAACAGGTTCAGAACGAAGCAGAACAACTTGTTGTCGACCTGCCGGACATCCTGTTTATTTACAACTGCTCTTCCCGGTTAAACTTTGCAGAAAGCAATAACGAGTTAAAAGCATTTCAGGCCGTAGCACCAACACAGGGAAGTTATTTTGCAGCCGAGCTCTGCAGGACAAATCAGCAGTATATTTTACATCATAGCCTGACTTATCTTGCCCTGAGGGAAGGTGAGCCAGATGTAAACCGGGTGGAACGTAGCAAGCAAGACACGAAAAGAGACAAAATATCGCCTCTGTTTTCTCTGATTCACAACGCCATTGCTGATGCTGACAAGATGCACTCCAGCATGGAGCTCAGGCTGAAAGAACAGACCAGAAAACTGACGGAGAGCTATCGTGTCGACCTCCGGACTTCTCTTCCTAACCGGGTAGCTCTGCGGGAAAGGCTGCAAAAGATGCGCCTCAACGACCATCTGGTCACGATGAAGCTGACTAACTTCCGGCAGATCAACGAAAAATATGGCTACCAGATAGGCGATCAGTTACTGCGTGAGCTTAGCCAATTTGGAAGCCGCTATTTTGAGTCCCGCTTCCCGGGTAACTATATCTTCAGTATCGGCGTCGGTGAGTGGGCGCTAGTGCTTAAATCTGATGCGACAACCTCATCCATTAAGCGCGAGCTTTACGAGTTCACCGAAAAACTGGAACACATAGACTTTAAACCAGAAGGGATATCCGAGATGGATTACCTTTCTGTCTCCCTGAATACTGGTTTAATCAGCCGCCGGGATTATCCCGAACTGTCTGTAGATGAAATGCTGATAAAGTCCATTGAGGCCAGACGCTGGGCAAGAATCAACAATCACCATGTCTGCAACGCCAAACAGCTGGAGCCGGAGAATGATAAGCGTCAGTCTCAACTGAACTGGTTGTCCTGTGTCAGCAAAGCCATTATCAGTAACAACGTACTGACCTATGCTCAGCCTATCGTAGAGGCGAATAGCCATAAAGAAGTGGCTTGTGAGTGCCTGGTCCGGATAAAAGATGGTGAAAGACTGATCTCTCCGGGACAGTTTCTGCCGATAATCGAAGGCACTCATCTGTATACCCGCTTAAGCAGGCAGATGATCACCAATACCTTCTCTCTGATGAAAGAACGTCAGGAGGCCTTTTCCATCAACCTGTCGCCTCAGGATATGCTCAGTGACAAGACCATTAAGATTCTTGAGCAATACCTGCTGGCCTTTGATGACCCTTCCCGGGTAGGCCTGGAAGTGCTTGAATCCCAGCAGATACACGATTATGGCCGTATGATTGAGGTCTGTAATCACCTGAAAAACCTTGGCGCACGGATCATTGTCGATGACTTTGGCTCAGGCTACTCAAATATCGATGAGATAATCAAACTTGAACCTCAGGTGATCAAGATTGACGGCAGCCTGATTAAGAATATCGATACCGATCCAAGGCAAAGGAAGGTAACACAGACCATGATTCAGCTCTGCAAGGTGGTTGGAGCAACAACCGTTGCCGAGTTTGTCCACAACGAGCAGGTGTGCAAAATAGCAGAAGATCTGGGAGTGGACTTCCTTCAGGGATACTACTTTGGCGAACCGACTCTGCTGGGCTAAACAAAAACAGCGTTTAGCCGAAGCCGGCCACTGCCTGTACCGGTTCATATACCTGTGCGGCAGTGCCAAACCAGTGTAATTTCTCTGAAAGTGTGACCACCTCTCCAATCACTATCAGAGAAGGCGAACTGGCTAATTGCGCCATTTCCGCTAACTGATACAGCTCACCGGTAATCACCTTTTGCTGCTTCTGTGTGCCACGCTCAATAATCGCGATTGGCGTCCGGGCATCACGTTTATGCAGCAAAAGCTGCTCCTGAATATAAGCGGCCTTCATCAGTCCCATATAAATGACCAGAGTCTGCTTACCCCGCGCCAGAGTAGACCAGTCAAGCTTATCTCCGTCTGGCTTCTGATGTCCGGTGATAAACATAGCGGTCTGAGCACAATCGCGATGAGTCAGCGGGATACCCGCGTATGCGGTTGCTCCGGCTGCAGCGGTAATGCCCGGAACGACCTGGAACGAAATGCCCGCATCAGCCAGAACTTCCAGCTCTTCACCACCGCGGCCAAAAACAAAGGGGTCTCCGCCTTTTAAGCGCACTACCCTTTTACCCGTTCCGGCAAACTTAACCAATAAGCGGTTGGTCTCCTCCTGCAGCACACTATGATGCCCGGCGCGCTTGCCGACACAGACTAACTCTGCATCGCGGTTTACCAGCGCCATCACTTCATCTGAGACCAGGTAGTCATACAGCACCACCTCTGCCTTTTGCATAAATTTCAGCGCACGAAGGGTCAGCAAATCAGCATCTCCCGGGCCGGCGCCAATCAGGACAACTTCGCCTTTAAATTCCTGAACCATTGATCTCTCCGCTATCTTCATGCAAGCCACACTCTCGTTTAAGACCAAAAAACCGGGTCTCTTCTTCACTCATACCCGGCTCCCACTTCTGAGTGGTGTGAGTATCCCCCACCGAGAGGTAGCCCTGATCCCACAATGGATGGTAAGGCAGCTCATTCTCTTTCAGATAGTAATGAACATCCTTATTAGTCCAGTCGACCAGCGGCAAGAACTTAAATACTCCGTTTTGTATAGCCAGGACCGGCAGCTTCGCTCTCGAGCCTGACTGCTCCCGGCGAAGCCCTGAAAACCAGGTTCCGGCCTTTAGCTCATGCAGGGCACGGCGCATGGGCTCAACCTTGTTCAGGCGGTTGTACTTCTCAAGCCCCTCAATCCCCTGTTCCCATAAGCGGCCATGGCGCGCTTCCTGCCAAACCGGACTGGTATCAGCCCGAAAAACCTTAAGGTTAAGGCTCAGGCGTTCGCTAAGCTCATCGATAAAACTGTAGGTTTCAGGAAACAGATACCCGGTGTCAGTCAGGATAACCGGGGTATCCGGCCTTTCCTGAGTGACCAGGTGCAACATCACAGCCGCCTGGATACCAAAGCTGGAACTCAGGACAAACTCACCCTCAAGCTTATCAAGAGCCCACTGAACTCTTTGCTGAGCACTTAACTGCTCCAGCTCTGAATTCACTTGCGCAAGGCGAAGCGTTTGCTCCTCTTTCGGCAGGGCGCTCAGCTCCGCCAGACCAAAATCAGGCATGGAAATCCCTCCATGATACAAACACTTCATCAACAATCTGTTTGCGGATAACGAAGTCACCAAAGGCTTCATTCTGGTTACGCTCTTTGGACCAAAGCCCTATCAGAGTATCCAGCTCCTGCAGGATCTGTTTGTCGGTTATGTTTTCTTTATACATTTTCGGAATTCGGGTTCCGGCAGTATTACCGCCTAAGTGCAGGTTGTAACGACCAGGCCCTTTTCCAACCAGACCAACTTCTGCCAGCATGGCGCGTCCACAACCATTCGGACACCCTGTGACCCTGAGGATTATGTGCTCTCCATTTACCCCGTACTTATCCAGCAGACCTTCGACCTCAGTAACAAACTCTGGCAGAAAACGTTCAGCTTCCGCCATCGCCAAAGGGCAAGTAGGAAAAGACACGCATGCCATAGAGTTCTTTCTCTGCTCACTGACCGCCTCATCCAGCAAACCATACTGGCGCGCCAGTGCCTCAATAGCGGCTTTGTTTTCTGCCTCTACACCCGCAATAATCAGGTTCTGGTTGGCCGTCATCCGAAAATCACCGCTATGAACTTTGGCGATCTCAGCCACTCCAGTTTTCAGAGGCTTCCCCGGATAGTCCAGCAAACGGCCATTCTCGATAAACAGAGTCAGATGGTGCTTACCATCAATGCCTTCAAGCCAGCCAATCTGATCACCACGTCCGGTAAACTCATAGGGACGACTTGCACCAAAGGTCACTCCAGCCCGTCTTTCCACCTCTTGTCTGAAGGTGTCAATTCCCACGCGATCCAGTGTGTATTTGGTTTTGGCATTTTTACGGTTCGAACGGTTGCCCCTGTCTCTCTGGGTTGTCACCACTGCTTCAGCAACGGCCAGAGTGTGCTCAAGCGGGATAAAGCCAAAGTCATCCGCCCTGCGCGGATAAGTGGAGGTATCACCATGAGTCATTGCCAGACCACCGCCAACCAGCACATTAAAACCAACCAGCCTGCCTTCTTCTGCGATGGCAACAAAGTTAAGATCATTAGCATGCACATCCACATCGTTCTGAGGCGGTATTACCACTGTGGTCTTAAACTTACGGGGAAGATAGTTACTACCCAGAACCGGCTCTTTATCGCTCTCCTCGATTTTCTCACCATCCAGCCAGATTTCGGCATAAGCGCGGGTTTTAGGCAGCAGATGCTCACTGATCTTAGCCGCCCACTGGTAGGCTTCCTGGTGCAGTTCTGACTCAACCGGATTTGAAGTACAGAGAACATTGCGGTTTACATCACCCGCTGTGGCGATGGAATCTATACCTATCCTGTTCAGAGTCTGGTGCATCTTCTTAATGTCAGGCTTCAGTACACCATGGAACTGAAATGTCTGGCGGGTCGTCAGACGGATACTGCCGTACATGGTGCTCTCCTGAGCAAACTTATCGATCGCCAGCCACTGCTGCGGAGTGATAACGCCTCCCGGCATACGGGCACGCAGCATCACGTTATGCAGAGGCTCCAGCTTCTGCTTTATGCGCTCAGCTCTGATATCTCTGTCATCCTGCTGGTACATGCCATGGAAGCGGATCAGCTGGAAGTTGTCTGCGCTGAAACCACCCGTCATATGATCATTAAGATCTTCAGTGATCGTGCCTCGCAGATAGTTACTTTCCCGTTTAAGACGCTCATTATCAGACAGCGGCCCTAATACCTGACCCAATACTTCTTGTTGTTCACTCATTAGTAGACATCCTTCTGATAACGTTTATCTTTACGCAATTGATTTACAAACTGTTCTGCTTCTTCGCGGCTCTTCCCACCCTGTTTCTCGGCTATATCAATCAGGGCTGTATTTACATCCTTAGCCATTCTTCCTGCATCGCCGCACACGTAGATGCAGGCGCCATTTTCAATCCACTCCCAGACTTCTGATGCGTGTTCCAATAAACGGTCCTGTACATACACCTTCTCTTGCTGGTCACGGCTGAAGGCAACATCCATACGGGTTAAAGCGCCCGATTTAAGGTACTTCTGCCATTCCACCTGATACAGAAAGTCTTGGGTAAAGGTTCTGTCGCCAAAGAAGAGCCAGTTCTTGCCAGAAGCGTCACGGTTGTCCCGCTCCTGAATAAAGCTCCTGAATGGGGCAATACCGGTTCCCGGCCCGACCATGATGACTGGTGTGCTGTCGTCTGCAGGTAGTTTGAAGTTGGAGTTAGATTCGATAAAGACGTCGACAGTCTCACCTTCCTCAAGGCGCTGAGCCAGATAACCGGATGCCCCACCAATGCGCTGCTCGTCTCCGTGGCTGTACTCAACAAGCCCTACGGTCAGGTGTACCTCTTCTCCAACCTCTTCCTGACTTGAAGCAATGGAGTACAATCGGGGAGTCAGGCGGCGAAGTAAACCGGTAAGCTGTTCAGCACTCAGGCTTGTCTTCTTTTCTGCCAGCACATCGATAATCTGGGTGTTTGCAGCATACTCACGCAGCTTATCCTTATCGCTGATAAGCTTTTCAAGCCGCTTGCTGCCAGAAAGCTCAGCGTATTTAGTCACTAGCTGCGGGTTGGCCACCGTAATCTCATACTTTTCGATCAGCGCCTGTTTTAAAGAAATAGACTCATCATCGACAGTAATCTGCTCATCGTCTGTCAGACCGGTTTTTGCAATAATGGCCTCTGCCAGTGACGCATCATTTTTATACCAGACACCCAGAGCATCTCCCGGCTGGTAAACAAGCCCGGAGTCTTCCAGATCCAGTTCAATATGACGAACATCTTTAGTGGAGTTTCTTCCTGTGATTTTCTGACTTGCCAGCAAGCTTGCTGAGTATGGATTTTGCTTACTGTAGCTTGTCTTAGCCTGAACCGCTTGTGGAGCTTCAGCCGCTGCCGTACCCTTACTCAGAGTCTCTTTCACTCTTTGAAGAGCCGTATCACTCCAGGCTGCCGCATCAGAGTTGTAGTCAACATCACAGTCAATACGCTCAATAAAAGGCTCTGCACCCAGCTTTGAAAGGAAGTTGTCGAAGTCTTTACCTGTCTGACAGAAAAACTCATAGCTGGAATCACCAAGCGCCAGAACACCGTATTTCAGGTTATTCAGCTTAGGTGCTTTTTTAGATTGCAGGAATTCATGAAACTCCATGGCATCATCCGGAGCTTCACCCTCACCATTTGTAGAAGCAACAATGATCAGATGCGTCTCTTTCGCCAGATTCTTAGGCTTGTAGTCTCCGGCAGAAAACAGAGCCACAGGAATACCCTGCGAAGCCGCTTGCTGCTCTAAAGCTTGTGCAACACTTTTAGCATTACCGGTTTGAGAGGCATAAACAATGGTTAGCTTTCCTGCCTGCCCGGAAGAAGGTAAAGAACCGGCCACAGGCTGCGCAGAGCCACCAGAAACCTGAGACTGACCAATCCCCCAAAGATAGCCACTTAACCAAGCAGACTGCTGCGAAGAGAGCCCTGTTGTTAGCTGCTGTAGCAGCTCAAACTGCTTATCCCCGATTGGAGCGATTCCCGCCGGGAGTTCCTTAATAGACATGACACGATATTCCTGTTGAATTGCTTCGTGTCAGATTACCTATTTATCAGCATAACAAAAAAGAATAATAGATTATCTTTTAAAACCAAAAGGTATATAGAAGAGGAGGATTGCCAAAATGCAAAAAGCCCGCTGATTTCTCAGCGGGCTTTTTAATGTGGCGGAGAGATAGGGATTTGAACCCTAGATACGCTATTAACGTATGCCGGTTTTCAAGACCGGTGCTTTCAACCACTCAGCCATCTCTCCACAATTTTTTCTATCCAAAGTCTTACCCTGACCGCTTTGGACGTTAAATTGTTTCTGTAACGCCGCAGATTTTGGCGTGAGAAGCGCAGTGTACGTCAGTACATGAGCATCGCAACGGCAAAAGATGCAAGTTACGGGAACAATTTATGTTCAAAGCCTGGCGATGTCCTACTCTCACATGGGGAAACCCCACACTACCATCGGCGCTATTGCGTTTCACTTCTGAGTTCGGCATGGGATCAGGTGGGTCCACAATGCTATGGTCGCCAAGCAAATTCTTTTTATAAGGCCCTGGGCCCTGGGTTTATAGGCCCTGGGACAAAGTACCTTATCAATTCGGAAAGCTGTCTTTTCTTTTCCCAGTGCCTGTAGGACGAAGTCCGTTCCCAGGGCCCAGGGCCAGATTCTCAATTCACATTCAAGTTTATTCGTTCTTGCTTTGAGTCCATCAAAACCCCTTGGGTGTTGTATGGTTAAGCCTCACGGGCAATTAGTACAGGTTAGCTCAACGCCTCACAACGCTTACACACCCTGCCTATCAACGTCGTAGTCTACGACAACCCTTTAGGACAGTTAAACTGCCAGGGAGAACTCATCTCAAGGCTCGCTTCCCGCTTAGATGCTTTCAGCGGTTATCGATTCCGAACTTAGCTACCGGGCAATGCCATTGGCATGACAACCCGAACACCAGAGGTTCGTCCACTCCGGTCCTCTCGTACTAGGAGCAGCCCCTTTCAATTCTCCAACGCCCACGGCAGATAGGGACCGAACTGTCTCACGACGTTCTAAACCCAGCTCGCGTACCACTTTAAATGGCGAACAGCCATACCCTTGGGACCGACTTCAGCCCCAGGATGTGATGAGCCGACATCGAGGTGCCAAACACCGCCGTCGATATGAACTCTTGGGCGGTATCAGCCTGTTATCCCCGGAGTACCTTTTATCCGTTGAGCGATGGCCCTTCCATTCAGAACCACCGGATCACTATGACCTGCTTTCGCACCTGCTCGAATTGTCATTCTCGCAGTCAAGCGGGCTTATGCCATTGCACTAACCTCACGATGTCCAACCGTGATTAGCCCACCTTCGTGCTCCTCCGTTACTCTTTGGGAGGAGACCGCCCCAGTCAAACTACCCACCAGGCACTGTCCTCACCCCAGATAATGGGGCTAAGTTAGAACATCAAACATACAAGGGTGGTATTTCAAGGATGGCTCCACCGTATCTGGCGACACGGGTTCAAAGCCTCCCACCTATCCTACACATGTAGGCTCAATGTTCAGTGCCAAGCTGTAGTAAAGGTTCACGGGGTCTTTCCGTCTAGCCGCGGGTACACTGCATCTTCACAGCGATTTCAATTTCACTGAGTCTCGGGTGGAGACAGCGTGGCCATCATTACGCCATTCGTGCAGGTCGGAACTTACCCGACAAGGAATTTCGCTACCTTAGGACCGTTATAGTTACGGCCGCCGTTTACCGGGGCTTCGATCAAGAGCTTCGACCTAAGTCTAACCCCATCAATTAACCTTCCGGCACCGGGCAGGCGTCACACCGTATACGTCATCTTACGATTTTGCACAGTGCTGTGTTTTTAATAAACAGTTGCAGCCACCTGGTATCTGCGACTCTCAATAGCTCCATCCGCAAGGGACTTCACCGTTAAGAGCGTACCTTCTCCCGAAGTTACGGTACCATTTTGCCTAGTTCCTTCACCCGAGTTCTCTCAAGCGCCTTGGTATTCTCTACCCGACCACCTGTGTCGGTTTGGGGTACGATTCCTTACAATCTGAAGCTTAGAGGCTTTTCCTGGAAGCATGGCATCAATGACTTCACTGCCGTAGCAGCTCGACGTCGTGTCTCAGCCTTAAAGAGAGCCGGATTTACCTAACTCTCAAGCCTACGCACTTGAACCTGGACAACCGTCGCCAGGCCCACCTAGCCTTCTCCGTCCCCCCATCGCAATTGTAAGAAGTACGGGAATATTAACCCGTTTCCCATCGACTACGCTTTTCAGCCTCGCCTTAGGGGTCGACTTACCCTGCCCCGATTAACGTTGGACAGGAACCCTTGGTCTTCCGGCGTGGAGGTTTTTCACCCCCATTATCGTTACTCATGTCAGCATTCGCACTTCTGATACCTCCAGCATACCTTACGATACACCTTCAACGGCTTACAGAACGCTCCCCTACCCCGCATACAAAGTATGCAGCCGCAGCTTCGGTTTATAGCTTAGCCCCGTTACATCTTCCGCGCAGGCCGACTCGACTAGTGAGCTATTACGCTTTCTTTAAATGATGGCTGCTTCTAAGCCAACATCCTAGCTGTTTTAGCCTTCCCACATCGTTTCCCACTTAGCTATAATTTGGGACCTTAGCTGGCGGTCTGGGTTGTTTCCCTCTCCACGACGGACGTTAGCACCCGCCGTGTGTCTCCCGGATAGTACTTACTGGTATTCGGAGTTTGCAAAGGGTTGGTAAGTCGGGATGACCCCCTAGCCTTAACAGTGCTCTACCCCCAGTAGTATTCGTCCGAGGCGCTACCTAAATAGCTTTCGGGGAGAACCAGCTATCTCCAGGTTTGATTGGCCTTTCACCCCTAGCCACAAGTCATCCGCTAATTTTTCAACATTAGTCGGTTCGGTCCTCCAGTTGATGTTACTCAACCTTCAACCTGCCCATGGCTAGATCACCTGGTTTCGGGTCTATATCCAGAGACTAAACGCCCAGTTAAGACTCGGTTTCCCTACGGCTCCCCTAAATGGTTAACCTTGCCACTGAATATAAGTCGCTGACCCATTATACAAAAGGTACGCAGTCACCCCATCACTAAGCCACCTCTGCTTGATTTGGTAGGTTGAACAATGCAAAAAGACGCATTGTTAACCGCCATCAGCAAAAGTACTCGCAATGAGCACATCATCACCAAGCTTAGTGATGGGGCTCCTACTGCTTGTACGTACACGGTTTCAGGTTCTATTTCACTCCCCTCACAGGGGTTCTTTTCGCCTTTCCCTCACGGTACTGGTTCACTATCGGTCAGTCAGTAGTATTTAGCCTTGGAGGATGGTCCCCCCATATTCAGACAGGATATCACGTGTCCCGCCTTACTCGATTTCACTTAAAATGACATGTCGGTTACGGGGCTATCACCCTGTATCGCGGCACTTTCCAGAGCCTTCACCTGTATCATTAAAAGCTTAAGGGCTAGTCCAATTTCGCTCGCCGCTACTTTCGGAATCTCGGTTGATTTCTTTTCCTCGGGGTACTTAGATGTTTCAGTTCCCCCGGTTCGCCTCCTTAACCTATGTATTCAGTTAAGGATACTTACTTATGTAAGTGGGTTTCCCCATTCGGAAATCCCAGACTCAAATGGCTTTTACTGCCTAATCTGGGCTTATCGCAAGTTAATACGTCCTTCATCGCCTCTGACTGCCAAGGCATCCACCGTGTACGCTTAGTCACTTAACCATACAACCCCAAAGGGTCTTTGTTAAACAACCAAAGTTGTCTGCAATTATTTAAACATGATGCAGACACGATTTTGCCGGACTCAAATATGAATACTTACTTTAAAAGTAAGATTCCCAAGAACACTTGAATGTGTTGTTTTGGTACCTAAATCATTAAGATTTAGGATTTGAGAACTTTTACAAATAACAATAATCAATTGTTATTTTGTCAGCTTTCCAAATTGTTAAAGAGCAAAGTGTTACTTTCTACTTAAAGAATGACACTTTCTAAAGATTCTCAGAGCTCAAAAATCCAACCAACTCGATACTTCTTATTGGTTTGGATTACAACGTCCAAAAATACTTAGAGAGTGGTGGGCGATACCGGGCTCGAACCAGTGACCCCCTGCTTGTAAGGCAGGTGCTCTCCCAACTGAGCTAATCGCCCACTTTAAGTTTCAATTCCTTCGTGGAGAAAGAATGGTGGGTCGTACAGGATTCGAACCTGTGACAAATTGGTTAAAAGCCAACTGCTCTACCAACTGAGCTAACGACCCTTTTTACTTCGAGAAGAAGTGGTATCCCGTAGGGGAGTCGAACCCCTGTTACCGCCGTGAAAGGGCGGTGTCCTAGGCCTCTAGACGAACGGGACACTAATGTGAAAGTGTTGGGCACTTTCTTTTCTCTTTACTTTATAAACCATCAATCTGTGTGGACACTAATCAACAACAATCTATCGTTTAAGGAGGTGATCCAGCCCCAGGTTCCCCTAGGGCTACCTTGTTACGACTTCACCCCAGTCATGAACCACAAAGTGGTAAGCGTCCCCCCGAAGGTTAAACTACCTACTTCTTTTGCAGCCCACTCCCATGGTGTGACGGGCGGTGTGTACAAGGCCCGGGAACGTATTCACCGTGGCATTCTGATCCACGATTACTAGCGATTCCGACTTCATGGAGTCGAGTTGCAGACTCCAATCCGGACTACGACGCACTTTTTGGGATTCGCTAACTTTCGCAAGCTTGCCGCCCTCTGTATGCGCCATTGTAGCACGTGTGTAGCCCTACTCGTAAGGGCCATGATGACTTGACGTCGTCCCCACCTTCCTCCGGTTTATCACCGGCAGTCTCCCTGGAGTTCCCGACATTACTCGCTGGCAAACAAGGATAAGGGTTGCGCTCGTTGCGGGACTTAACCCAACATTTCACAACACGAGCTGACGACAGCCATGCAGCACCTGTCTCAGAGTTCCCGAAGGCACACTAAAATCTCTTCTAGCTTCTCTGGATGTCAAGAGTAGGTAAGGTTCTTCGCGTTGCATCGAATTAAACCACATGCTCCACCGCTTGTGCGGGCCCCCGTCAATTCATTTGAGTTTTAATCTTGCGACCGTACTCCCCAGGCGGTCTACTTAACGCGTTAGCTCCGAAAGCCACTCCTCAAGGGAACAACCTCCAAGTAGACATCGTTTACGGCGTGGACTACCAGGGTATCTAATCCTGTTTGCTCCCCACGCTTTCGCATCTGAGTGTCAGTATCTGTCCAGGGGGCCGCCTTCGCCACCGGTATTCCTTCAGATCTCTACGCATTTCACCGCTACACCTGAAATTCTACCCCCCTCTACAGTACTCTAGCTTGCCAGTTTCAAATGACCTTCCGAGGTTGAGCCCCGGGCTTTCACATCTGACTTAACAAACCACCTGCATGCGCTTTACGCCCAGTAATTCCGATTAACGCTCGCACCCTCCGTATTACCGCGGCTGCTGGCACGGAGTTAGCCGGTGCTTCTTCTGCAGCTAACGTCAAATAATAAGCGTATTAAACTTACTACCTTCCTCACTGCTGAAAGTGCTTTACAACCCGAAGGCCTTCTTCACACACGCGGCATGGCTGCATCAGGCTTGCGCCCATTGTGCAATATTCCCCACTGCTGCCTCCCGTAGGAGTCTGGACCGTGTCTCAGTTCCAGTGTGGCTGATCATCCTCTCAGACCAGCTAGAGATCGTCGCCTTGGTGAGCCTTTACCTCACCAACTAGCTAATCTCACTTAGGCGTATCCTATAGCGTGAGGCCTTGCGGTCCCCCACTTTACTTCCTTCCGTTTAAAGAAGGGAGGTTATGCGGTATTAGCCATCGTTTCCAATGGTTATCCCCCTCTACAGGGCAACTTCCTAAGCATTACTCACCCGTCCGCCGCTCGACGCCCTTAACGTTCCCCGAAGGTTCAGTTAAGTCGTTTCCGCTCGACTTGCATGTGTTAGGCCTGCCGCCAGCGTTCAATCTGAGCCATGATCAAACTCTTCAATTTAAGATTTTGTCGGCTCAATGAATACTGATTTCATTACTAAGTAATGTTGAATTGACTGTGCCGATATTTCTATCGATTGGTCACTCAGTTCATTGAAACCAAATTGTTTCCGAAGAAACTATTTTGATTGTCATCAACGAGTGCCCACACAGATTGATAGGTTTATATTGTTAAAGAGCAACTTCATCGGAGTAAACTGTTAGTTTTAAGCCTTTCGACTTTCCCGTTGAAGTGGGCGGCCATTTTAGCGAGATAACTTGTCGTGTCAACCACTTTTTTCAAATTATTTTCTTATGACCAAATTTTGTTCCCTCTGCCGAATCCCTTAACCTGTAAGGCCTCGCCGTTGGGAGTTGCGCATTATAGGGAGATTTATTTGTGACGCAACCCCTTTTTTAAATTAATTTGAATTTTTTATTTGTCTGCTGATAAAAGCAGCAAAAATAGTAAAGGAGAGCTCAAAAACTCTCCTTTTTAGCCATCAAGCGAAGAAATGCTTAGATAAATGAATAAGCGTCCGCATACATGTGGTCACGTTTTGCTTCTTTTTCCTGACTAAATTGCTCACGAGCAGCTCCGGCCATTTCGAATCGCCCTGCTATATAGATATCAAAATCTGCCAGGCTATCGAAATCAGACTTAACCGCAGTGAGTACATTTCCAACTTTGCCCTGCCACCCTTTTGGTGCAGCTTCAACTACAGGCACGAAATGGATGTTGTAATGCTGCTCCGCTATTTTTGCCATCTCGTTATAAGCATAAAGCTGACAATCCGACTTAGCGCCCCAATACAGGTAAATTGGTTTTGCGATATTCTGACTAACACAGTGATCCAGGATGGAGCGGACATAACTGAACCCGGTACCACCAGCGATCAGCAATAAAGGCCGTTCACTCTCTTTTAACCAGGCATCACCGTGTGGTGCATCGATCTGGATATCAGATTCCTTATCTAGTGCTTTACGCATTGCATCCACAACTTCCGTTGCGTAGACATTTTCTTCCGCAGCACCAATATGAAGCTCTATCTCTCCTTCATGACGGCACGGACTGCTTGCAATGGAAAAAGGCCTTTTGTCCTTATCTCCCATTACTACCAGCAGATACTGCCCGGCTTTAAAAGTTACCGGCTGCTCCGGGTGCAGCAGGATTTTGTGCGTATTACAGGCCAGAGGCTCTATAGACTTTACTTTACATTTTATGGTCATTGTTTCCTCTTACTCTTCAAAGGTAAGTTTCAGGTCACTTTCAGCATAGGCCTGACATGGAAATATCCAGCCATCTGCTTTCTCTTTTTCAGTTAACATAGGCTCAAGGTGATACGAGATATCGCCTTCAAGCTTACGGCACAGGCACATAGCGCATGCACCAACCTGGCAGCGGTGTGGAAAATTAATATTATTGTTGAGCGCAGCTTCCAACACCGTTTCTCCGTCCTGTACCTCGAACTCTAAATTAGCCGGTGTTAAGGTTACTTTTTGAGCCATGTTTCATCTTACATTATATTCAGCTCATCCCAGATGGCATCTATCTTAGCCACCAGCTCAGGATCTTTTTTAATGGGTCTACCCCATTCTCTTTGGGTTTCACCTTCCCATTTGTTAGTCGCATCCAGCCCCATCTTAGAGCCCAGACCCACTACAGGAGAGGCAAAGTCCAGAGAGTCTATGGGCGTGTTATCTATCATCACGGTATCACGTGACGGATCCATCCGGGTTGTAATCGCCCAGATGACATCATTCCAGTCACGGGCATTTACGTCATCATCACAAACTATGACAAACTTGGTATACATAAACTGGCGCAGGAATGACCACACACCCATCATGACCCGCTTAGCATGCCCCGGATACTGCTTTTTCATGGTGACAACCGCCATTCGGTACGAACAGCCTTCCGGTGGCAGATAGAAGTCCACAATTTCAGGAAACTGCTTTTGCAGGATAGGCACAAAGACTTCATTCAGAGCAACACCCAGTACCGCAGGCTCATCAGGCGGACGGCCTGTGTAAGTGCTGTGATAGATCGGATTTTCCCGCATGGTTACATGAGTAATAGTGAACACCCTGTGCTGCTCTACTTCATTATAGTAACCGGTATGATCACCGTAAGGCCCTTCTTCAGCAAACTCATTTGGATCGATATAGCCTTCCAGAACTATCTCGGCACTGGCTGGTACATCTAAGTCATTGCTTATTGATTTCACCACTTCTGTCTTGCTGCCTCGCAGCAAACCGGCAAAGGCATATTCAGAAAGCGTATCCGGCACCGGGGTTACCGCGCCTAAAATCGTTGCCGGGTCAGCGCCGAAGGCAACGGATACAGGAAATGGCTCCCCCGGATTGGTTTCCATCCAGTCCTGAAGATCCAGCGCTCCGCCCCGGTGAGCCAGCCAGCGCATAATGATTTTATTTTTACTCAGCTTTTGCTGGCGATAGATACCCAGGTTCTGGCGGTTCTTCTTAGGGCCTTTGGTAATAGTCAGCCCCCAGGTTAGAAGTGGCGCCACATCGTCAGCCCAACAACTCATCACCGGAATTTTATCCAGGTCAACATCGTCACCTTCCCAGACAACCTGCTGGCACGGCGCCTTTCGAAGCCGTTTAGTGGGCATATTCAGAACCTGTTTAAATACAGGGATTTTGTCCAGAGCGTCTTTAAAACCTTTTGGTGGCTCCGGCTCTTTCAGATAAGCAAGTAGCTTCCCCACTTCCCTTAGCTCTGACACATCCTCTCGCCCCATCCCCATGGCAACCCGTTCGGTGGTGCCAAAAAGGTTGGTTAATACCGGAATATCACTGCCCACCGGGTTTTCAAACAGCAGAGCAGGACCGCCGGCTCTAAGCGTACGGTCACTGATCTCCGTCATTTCATGTTTGGGATCAATCGGATGAGAAATGCGTTTCAACTGCCCTTCTTTTTCCAGATGGTCAATGAAATCGCGTAAATCCTTAAAACTCATAGGCCTTCTGCTGGCTATTAACTATTACGTGGATTATAACAAATTAATAACCTCTCGGGCTTAAAACTTACTCTTCCAGAGCTTTCTGGATCACAGCCTTATTAACTTCATCATTGGTCTCCAGCAAGGTTTTTAGCCAGTCTGAATAACCCTGCCTGACCAGCTCATTGGCAACAAAGTCCACTTCGCTCTGATTCTTTGACGAAAGCTTATCAATAAAGAAGGCTTTAATTACCCCGGACCTTGGTTGATAAGAAGCCAGGTACTGTATTGCATCAATTTGAAGCTTAGGATTATTGGTTGCATCAATAATGATATCGACGGAAGCCGGATCTTCTTTATCCATCAACCTGAACAGCTCTTTCTGGCTTTCACTGGTCGCCCGCATACGCCATAGCAATTTATAAACCCGTGGGTCCTCACTAACCTGAGCAAGACGAACCATAACAGGATTGGAAGGAAGCCAAAAAATCAGCCTGTTTTCTGCATCTACTACTTGTTCTACGATCAGATTTAACGCGGGGGGTGAGAGTCCGTCCAGCTCAGCGATAAAAAGTTGTTCACGAGCTAAACGTTCTTTTTCCGTACCATCATTCAGCCAGGTTTCAAGATGCAGCTCTTCCCTTTCAGCGGCAAGCACAAACTGCAGAATCTTCTGGTCCTGTTTCCAGACATTAAGCAGACGGTTTGCTACAGCCGGATAGGCAAAGGCAGGCGTTGTAAATTCATAGCCATCACCCACATGATTCATCTGATAGACAGGCGGGGTTTTCAGCAGGCTCTCAATATATCCGGCCAACTTACCGGTGAGAGGCATCTTCTGCTGTTCCATACTTTGTAAAAGTAAAAAGCGTATAGCTTCCTGCTCTGGCTGGGTTAAGGTTTCCATCTCATAAATAATGGTATCTACCTTATCTTTGTCAGCATATTTATAAAACTCTTTAGTCTTTTGCTGAACAACCTCATTCTGAAGCCACATTTGTCTGGTATTCGGAGACATCTCCACACCAGAGGCAAAAACATTCCAACTCAGGCAGATAAGAAAAATATACGACAGTAGCCGACGTTCCATATCCGTCCTCCCTAACTGACAGGCATATATCTGATATGCACATAATAAAAAACGCCACCCTATTAGTATGGGTGGCGTTTTCTTATTCAGCTACTTTTGAAAAACAATTAGTTATTGTCTGCGCATCGCATCAAAGAACTCATCGTTAGTCTTAGTCATTGCCAGCTTGTCGATAAGGAACTCCATCGCGTCGATTTCACCCATAGGATGAACAATCTTACGCAGGATCCACATCTTCTGAAGCTCATCTGCCTTAGTAAGCAGCTCTTCACGACGAGTACCAGAACGGTTGAAGTCGATAGCAGGGAATACACGTTTTTCTGCAATCTTACGGTTAAGGTGCAGTTCCATGTTACCTGTACCTTTAAATTCTTCGTAGATAACTTCATCCATCTTAGAACCGGTATCCACCAGCGCCGTTGCGATGATTGTCAGGCTGCCGCCCTCTTCTACGTTACGTGCCGCACCGAAGAAACGCTTTGGACGATGCAGAGCATTTGCATCCACACCACCAGTCAGAACCTTACCAGATGAAGGAACCACTGTGTTGTATGCACGAGCCAGACGGGTGATAGAGTCAAGAAGGATAACAACATCTTTCTTATGCTCTACAAGGCGCTTAGCTTTTTCGATAACCATCTCAGCTACCTGTACGTGACGGGAAGCCGGCTCATCGAAGGTTGATGCTACAACTTCACCTTTTACCAGGCGCTGCATCTCAGTAACTTCTTCCGGACGTTCGTCGATAAGAAGTACCATCAGCTCACATTCAGGGTGGTTATGTGCGATGCTCTGTGCAATATTCTGCAGCAGCATTGTCTTACCCGCTTTTGGCGGAGCAACAATCAGACCACGCTGACCTTTACCGATAGGTGAAGCCAGGTCAAGAACACGTGCTGTAATGTCTTCTGTTGAACCATTACCACGCTCCATCACCATACGCTCGTTTGCGTGCAGAGGAGTTAAGTTCTCAAACAGAATCTTATTACGGGCATTGTCAGGCTTGTCGTCATTTACCGTATTTACTTTCAACAGAGCAAAGTAACGTTCGCCGTCTTTAGGAGGACGAATCTTGCCTGCAATAGAGTCACCAGTACGAAGGTTAAAACGGCGGATTTGGCTAGGAGAAACGTAGATATCATCAGGTCCAGCAAGGTAAGAGCTGTCTGCACTACGTAGGAAACCAAAACCATCCTGAAGGATTTCAAGGACACCATCGCCGAAAATGTCTTCACCGCTTTTCGCGTGAGCTTTCAGGATAGAGAAAATGATATCTTGCTTTCTAAGACGAGCAAGGTTTTCTAGACCAAGACTTTCACCAAGTTTCACAAGCTCAGAAACAGGCTTGTTCTTCAATTCAGTCAGATTCATAGTGGTGGTTACTTTAGCTTTTGTAGTCAAAATAGGATCTGTTTGTGTTAGTTAAGGATTTTTTGGTCACAGGATCGACCAAGAAATGAACGTTTGTTTATTTAACGTGCGATAAACTATCACTAAAAATAACTGTAGTCTAGCTTTGTAAAAAACAAAACCGCGCAATTGTTAATATGCACGGTTTCTCTTTTCCAAAGCACTACCCGTATTACAGGTTCGCGTCTAAGAATTCTTTTAACTGAGACTTAGACAGAGCACCAACCTTAGTTGCTGCTACACCGCCATCTTTAAACAGAAGCAGCGTTGGGATGCCACGGATACCAAACTTAGGTGGCGTACCTGCGTTTTGGTCGATATTTAGTTTACCGATAGTGAGTTTGCCTTCGTATTCTTCAGCGATCTCATCCAGAATCGGAGCAATCATCTTACAAGGACCGCACCACTCTGCCCAAAAATCCACTAATACCGGGCCTGCAGCTTTGATTACATCGTCTTCAAAAGCTTCATCTGACAGCTGCAAAATTTTATCACTCATCTTCCACTCCAATTATTATTTATGCTACTGGTTGGATGATAACCAGAAAATAGATTCCCTATTGGACTTGAATTACTTCCGTAATGCAACCCTTACCTGATATTCTATAGTGATGAAAAAGACGCATATCACAGAGCAAAAATTCGCCGACTTCGATTTACTTCCGCAAGTCATTGAAGGTCTTGAGAAAAAAGGGTTCGAATACTGTACCCCAATCCAAGCCCTGGCGTTGCCGGTCCTGCTCACCGGCCAAGATATTGCAGGCCAGGCCCAAACGGGTACTGGTAAAACCTTAGCGTTTCTTACTGCTACTTTTAACCATTTACTTAAAACTGAGACACCTGAAGGCCAGAAAAGCACACAGCCAAGGGCCATTATTATGGCTCCGACGCGTGAGCTGGCAATCCAGATCTACAACGATGCGCAATGTCTGATCGAGTCAACCGGTCTGAAAGCCGCACTGGCTTACGGTGGCGAAAGCTACGATAAGCAGCTGGCTCAGCTTGAAAAAGGCACGGATATCCTGATCGGCACAACAGGCCGGATCATCGACTTCTACAAGCAACGTGTTTTCAACCTGAACAATATTCAGGCTGTTGTGCTTGATGAAGCTGACCGTATGTTCGATCTTGGCTTTATTAAAGATATCCGCTTCCTGTTCCGCAGAATGCCGGAACCTAAAGAACGTCTGAACATGCTGTTCTCTGCAACACTGTCATACCGCGTGCAAGAACTGGCTTTTGAACATATGCACAACCCTGAGCATGTTGTTGTTGAACCGGAGCGTAAAACCGGTCACCGCATTCAGGAAGAGCTTTTCTACCCGTCGAATGAAGACAAAATGTCGCTTCTGCAAACCATTATTGAAGAAGAGTGGCCTGACAGAGCCATCGTATTTGCCAACACTAAGTTCAAGTGTGATTCCATCTGGGGCCACCTGGCAGCAGACGGACACCGAGTTGGCCTTCTGACCGGTGATGTACCACAGAAGAAGCGCGAGAAAATTCTCGAGCAGTTCACCCGTGGTGAAGTCGATATTCTGGTTGCAACCGATGTTGCTGCCCGTGGCTTGCATATTCCTCAGGTAACGCACGTATTTAACTATGACCTGCCTGATGATTGTGAAGACTATGTTCACCGTATCGGCCGTACCGGTCGTGCCGGTGCCAGCGGCCACTCTATCAGCTTTGCCTGTGAAGAGTACGCAATTAACCTGACAGCTATCGAAGAATACATTGAACACGCTATTCCTGTATCTGAATACGATCCAAGCGCTCTGATTGAGGACCTTCCGGCTCCAATCCGTATGCGTTCACGCAACAGCCAGAACCGACGTACCAATACTGGCGGGTCGTACAAAGGCGGTAACCGTGGCAAGCGCAATACAAGACCGCGTCAGCCAAGAAAATAAGCTCAGGACTAAAGGAATAGAATGAACCAGGCAGTATCCTCTCCTCTATACGCTGCTATCGATCTCGGGTCGAATAGCTTTCATATGCTCGTTGTGCGTCATATAGATGGCAGCGTTCAGACTTTGGCTAAGATAAAGCGCAAAGTACGGCTGGCAGCCGGGCTTGATGAAAACAACTCATTAAGTCTGGATGCCATGCAGCGAGGCTGGGACTGTCTGAGCCTTTTCGCAGAAAGGCTTCAGGATATTCCGACGGAAAACATCCGCATTGTTGGTACGGCAACGCTCCGTACCGCAACCAATGTGGATCAGTTCCTGACAAAAGCCAATCATATACTGGGCCATAACATCAATATCATCTCGGGTGAAGAAGAGGCAGCCACCATCTATAAAGGCGTGGCCCATACTTCCGGAGGACTGGGCAAACGTCTGGTTGTTGATATTGGCGGAGCCAGTACAGAACTGGTGATCGGTGAAGGCTTTGATGCCCGCGCGCTTACCAGCCTTAAAATGGGCTGTGTAACCTGGCTGGAGAAGTACTTTAAAGACCGCCAGCTATCCAAAAGCAATTTTGAACTGGCAATAGAAAAAGCCAAGGAAACTCTGGCCCCGATTCTGCAGCAGTATACCGCTATCGGCTGGGATGTCTGCGTCGGCGCAAGCGGCACCGTACAGGCGCTTCAGGAGATCATGCTGGCACAGGGTATGGACGAAGTAATCACTCACTCCAAACTCAAGCGCCTGCAAAAACAGGCCATGCTGGCCGATCATCTGGAAGAGCTGGAGATCGAAGGCCTGACTCTTGAGCGGGCACTGGTTTTTCCAAGTGGGCTTTCCATTCTGATTGCTGTTTTTGAGCTTCTTGAAATCGATTCTATGACTCTCGCAGGCGGAGCTCTGCGTGAAGGCATGGTATACGAAATGATTGCTGAAATGCGTCAGGACGATATCCGGGCAAGAACAATCAAAAGCGTTCAGACCCGTTATCAGATAGATATCGAATATGCCGAACAGGTTTCTAAGTTAGCACTTACTCTCTTCAAACAGTGTGGAAGCGATGGCTGGATTCCAGAACCCCAGGCACCAATGCTGCTTGAATCAGTCACTAAACTGCACGAAATCGGCCTTTCCATCGATTTTAAAAAGGGCGGTGAGCATAGCGCCTACCTTTTGAACAATCTGGATATGCCGGGATTCACCCGCGCCCAGAAATACCTGATTGCCGAACTAGCCAGAAGATACCGTGAGCAGCTAAGCAACATCCACGGTCAGCGTGCTATTTCCGATCTGAGCAGCAGCCGGATACTAAGACTGTTAAGACTGGCGGTACTGCTTTCTCACCGCAGAGACTCAAAGCTTCTGCCGGAGTTTCAGCTAACAGCTGAGCAGGAACAGCTGACTCTGAGCATTCCAAGACAGTGGCTGGATAAGAACCCTCTGACCAATGCAGAACTGGAAATAGAGGCTAACAGGCAGTCGGATATGGGCTGGCCGTTGAGCATTCAGGCCATTTAATAAAGAAATTTTCCCGCAGAACTACTGGCAGGTCTGCTTATCGATACCTGCCAGTAGTTCTGCGATCAACGGAATTAAACTTTCACACCTGAAACGGTAAGCTCAGGATTCACAGCAGTTAGCTTCTTAACCAGATAGTTAAGCACCACACCATACATTGGCACAAACAGACCCAGGCTAATTACCAGCTTAAAGCCATAGTCCACCAGCGCAATCTCAGTCCAGTGTTCTGCCATAAAGGCATCCGGGCTCTGATAGAAAGCGATAGCAAAGAAAGCCAGCGTATCCAGCGCGTTACCAAACAAGGTTGAACAGGTAGGTGCTACCCACCACTGTTTTAGCTGTCGCAGACGGTTAAATACATGCACATCCAGAATCTGTCCCAGCAGGTAAGCCATAAAGCTGGCGATAGCGATTCGTGCTACAAACAGATCAAAGCTAGCTAGCGCACCGATGCCCTGAAACGCGCCTTCATAAAAAAGAACAGAAAGAACATAGGACGCCACCAGTGCCGGAAGCATTACCAGGAAGATAATCTTTCTCGCCAGTTTCGCACCAAAGATACGAACAGTCAGATCCGTTGCCAGGAAGATAAACGGGAATGTAAATGCGCCCCAGGTGGTGTGCATACCAAAGATGGTAAAAGGAATCTGTACCAGATAGTTGCTGGACGCAATAATCACAAGGTGAAACAGAACAAGGATAGAAAGTGCTTTGCGCATTTGCGCAGGGGTAAAGTTACTCATTTTGTACCTTTTTCGTTTTGCTTGGGGTTGAGGGAACCCAAGTTGAAGATTTCTCTTCCGGTTAAAATCAAAGCTCAACAGAGCGGGCGGCGATTATACATTAATCAAATCAGGCCGCAACCATGATCCGGAACGCAAACGTTTGACGCGCTAAATTCCTGCCTGAAACAGCCGGGAAAGATATTCCACCTCTTCCCTGCTGGTCTTCACATCCATCGCCTCCAGCCAGACCGATTCGCTGTAATGCTCTGCTTTAAGCATAAACTGACAACCTTCAAAGTCTATCAGCCAGGAATGGATATCTGCATCTGTCTGCTTTTCAATAATCTTAGCAGAGAGCTGTGAAACCAACCTCTCGCCTATGACAGGAAAGCTGTCAAAATCAAAGTCCGGAGTAATCAGTATCAGCTTGCCCGCATTTTGACTGTACTCAGCCAGCCCGAAATCAGCCATGGACCAGGTACTCCTGAATCAGATCCAAAAACGGATCCGCATAGCGTTCAAGCTTAACCTGCCCCACTCCATTTACCGCAAGCATTTCACCGTAAGAAGCAGGAAGAACTTCCGCCATATCAATCAGGGTTGCATCACTGAACACAACATAAGGCGGTACATCGTTTTCATCCGCAATCGTCTTACGCAGCTTACGCAGCTTGGCAAACAGCACCTTATCGTAGTTTTTGTTTGCCAGTTTATCCGACTTAGCGGCTCTGGCTGCGGTATCAAGTCTTGGCACCGCCAACTCTAAAGCACGTTCCCCACGCAGAACCGGCCTTGCTTCCTCGGTTAGCTGAAGTGTTGAATTGCGGGTAATGTTCTGAGACAGCAGGCCTTTGTGTATCAGCTGACGAAAGATACTGATCCAGTAATCATGGCTGTGCTCTCTGCCGATACCGTAAGTGGAAAGCTTATCGTGGCCGTTTTCGCGCACACGGATATTCTGCATACCACGCATCACCTCAACCACATAGTTCATACCAAAGGCCTGATTAACCCGGTAGACACAGGACAGCGCCTTTTGCGCCGCTTCAGTGGCATCAAAGTGCTTTGGAGGATCAAGGCAGATATCGCAGTTACCGCACGGCTCATGACGGTACTCGCCAAAATAGTTCAGCAGCACCTGCCTTCTGCAGGTCTGAGCTTCCGCAAAAGCAGTCATCGCATTTAACTTATGAGTTTCCACCTGCTTCGGCGGGCCTTCCGGCTTTTCATCCAGCATTCGCCGCAACCAGGAGATATCAGCCGGATCGTAAAGCATCATAGCTTCAGCTGGCAGACCATCCCGGCCCGCCCTTCCGGTTTCCTGATAATAGGATTCGATATTTCTCGGAATATCAAAATGCACCACAAAACGGACGTTAGGCTTATTGATGCCCATACCGAAGGCAACGGTTGCCACAACAACCTGCAGATCATCACGCTGAAAGGCATCCTGAACATAAGCCCGTTCATCGGTATCCATACCGGCATGATAGCCCGCAGCTCTGATATGGTTGTTGCAAAGCTTCTCTGTCAGCATCTCTACCTTTTTACGGCTGCCGCAGTAGATAATGCCACACTGATTCTGCTGAGTTGCCAGAAAACGGATAACCTGAGAGACCGGCTTATGCTTCTCCACCAGGTTGTAACGTATATTCGGACGGTCAAAACTGCCCAGATAAATATGGGGCTCATTCAACGCTAAGCGCGAGACGATATCTTTTCTGGTGGCATCGTCAGCGGTCGCAGTCAGCGCCATAACCGGAACATAGGGAAACTGCTGCTTCAACTGACCAAGCGCTGCATATTCCGGCCTGAAGTCGTGTCCCCACTGTGAAATACAGTGCGCCTCGTCTACCGCTATCATTGATAGCTGAATAGACTCCAGCCTTTCAAGAAAGTCATAATTCAGCACTCTTTCTGGAGAAACATAGACAAGCTTGAGCGTTCCCCTGTTCATCCGGTTATAGACCGAAATCAGCTCATCTCTTGGCATGGATGAGTTAATGCATTCTGCAGCAACGCCGTTTGCTTTTAGCTGGTCCACCTGATCCTTCATCAAAGAGATTAACGGTGAAATCACTAATGTCAGGCCATCTTTAAGCAGCGCCGGGATCTGATAGCAGAGAGACTTACCACCACCGGTCGGCATAATAACCAGACTGTCCAGGTTACCGATAGCCGACTCAATCACCTCTTCCTGTCCCTTCCTGAACTCCTGGTAGCCGAAAGTATCAGACAACACCTTTTGCGCGTCTGCAAGCGTCGGGAGAGGTTGTTCTGCCAGAAGAGTTGATGTCATCGTTAGCCTTAGTTGAAGCGAAGGAACGTCATTGTAGTGGGGATTGGTCGTTAATGAAACTGCAAATTAATAGCCTGCCAGCGCTATAGCTCTTATACTCTGCAACTTCAGAATAAAATCATACTTATAGGCACAGATGCAATGACACAAGAACAGCAAGCGAGATCCCGCCAGGGTGTATTTTTAGCCGTCAGCGCTTACACCATGTGGGGCATTGCACCTATCTACTTTAAAGCGCTGGCTGCAGTAACTCCCTTCGAGATACTCTGCCACCGGATTATCTGGTCCTTCTTTGTTCTGGCTCTGCTTATCCACTTCACTAGAAACTGGAGTGCGTTTGCCGACGTATTTAAAGCGAAAAAGAAGCTGCTGGCTTTAGTTGCAACCTCGCTCCTTGTTGGCGTCAACTGGCTTATCTTTATCTGGGCGGTGAATGCCGACCATATGCTGGATGCCAGCCTGGGCTACTATATCAACCCGTTGTTTAATGTCCTGCTCGGTATGCTGTTTCTGGGCGAAAGGCTGAGAAAGCTACAATGGGTTGCCGTGGCTCTGGCCTTTATAGGCGTAATGATTCAGGTCGTTGCTTTTGGCTCTATCCCTTATGTTGCTATCGCTTTAGCGGTTTCCTTCGGGCTTTATGGGCTTTTAAGAAAGAAAGTAAACCTAAATGCTCAGGTGGGACTTTTTGTTGAAACCATGGCTCTTCTTCCCGGTGCGCTGATCTACCTGCTTGCTTTTGCTGACAGTGCGACTTCAGATATGTTCAGCAACACCACTACCCTGAACCTGCTTTTGGTGTCAGCAGGCATCGTCACTACCGCGCCATTACTCTGCTTTAATGGTGCGGCAACACGCCTGATGCTTTCTACCCTTGGATTTTTCCAGTACATAGGCCCTAGCCTGATGTTTATTCTTGCTGTCACCGTTTATCAGGAACCCTTAACGCAGGATAAAGCCATTACATTCGCTTTTATCTGGTGTGCTTTGGCTATTTTCAGTTTTGACGGAATAAAACGCGCCAGACAGTCTAAGCTGGTCTCTGCCTCTTAAAGAGAGCTGTTCGCGAGTTAACCAAATGTAAAATCAGATAGCACAAACAAATGAAGCAAGACTGGAAATTCAGCTTTAATGCATACAAATGCAGCAGATAACTAATTGAGTGAATATTAGGCAAACTCCGATGTAAACAACAGGTTAAATTACGGAAGATATCTCCCCATAACTTTGTAAGAGATCTCTTACAAAAACGTAAGCTAAAGTCTTTTTATTGCTTGAGCCTTTAATACCAGGACCACCTAACCCTACGTTTTTTAAGAACTATTCAAATCTGAGCGTTTATTGGTCAGTTTATTTTCCCTCAACCTGTCTTGTTCCTTTGCGCTCTGTAAGTCATAGTTAAGTTGTCAGCAGGGAGCAGACACAGGAAACAGGAAAGCCAAGGATTGCTATCTTCAGGAAGAAGATTTGGTTACTCAGGAAGAGAAACCAGCACGGAACGCAAAACGGATAATGAACGGAAGCATCAGTAAACAGGAAGTTTACTTTAAGGATGAATCAGGACACCTCAGGAAGAGGCAGGGAATGAACATCAGGATGATGTAAAGGAACGCCGCTCAGGGAATAAGTGACGTGCGCTAACGAGGATTGTTAGCAGATCAGGATAAGATCAAGGACACCGCTAGGAAAGCGATGAAAGGATTGAGCTGACGGAATTCAGTACACTATCATGGATTAGATGCATGGAGCATTTTTAGTGGCCGGATAGCTGCGAGTAAGACTACGGCCCCGATACGCAAGTATCGGGGCTTTTCTTATCCTGATTACATGGTTTCCAGTTTGGCGTACTGAGTCACCAGCCACTTAATACCTTCACCGTTAAAGGCTACCTGTACCCTGCTCTGGGGACCACTGCCCTCAAAGTTAATGATGGTACCTTCACCAAACTTAGGGTGCTTCACTCTCTGGCCCAAATTAAACCCGGTCTCATTAAAGTTCTGCTTCACGCTTGTCTGACTGAACCGGCCACTGGAAGCCGGACGGCTCACCTGCGCCTTCATTCTGACTTCTTCCAGACACTCCTCCGGAAGCTCACGGATAAAACGCGACGGTTTATGGTACTTGTCCTGGCCATATAGCCTGCGCATTTCAGCATAGGTGATATACAGCTTCTCCATTGCACGGGTCATACCTACGTAGCAAAGTCTGCGCTCCTCTTCCAGACGTCCGGCTTCTTCCGCTGACATCTGGCTCGGGAACATACCTTCTTCCACACCGACCATAAACACCAGCGGGAACTCCAGACCTTTCGCACTGTGCAGTGTCATAAGCTGCACAGCATCATCAAACTCATCAGCCTGTCCTTCACCGGCTTCCAGTGCGGCATGGGAAAGGAAAGCAGAAAGCAGCGTCATCTCTTCTGCCTCTTCCGGCTTCTCGAACTGCCTTGTTGCTGTTACCAGCTCCTCAAGGTTTTCAATTCGCGCTTTAGACTTTTCGCCTTTTTCCTGCTGATACATGCTAAACAGACCGGATGCTTTGATCACATGGTCGGTCTGCTCGTGCAGCGACATCTCTGCAGTGTCATCTTCCAAGGCATTGATTAGCTCAATAAAGCGACTCAGGGCTCCTGCTGCACGGCCTGCCAGTACCTTCTCATCCAGCAAGGCAACACAGGCTTCCCACATAGTTGCGCCTCTGTCTCTGGCAGCAAAGCGGATGGTTTCCAGAGTCTTGTCCCCTAAACCCCGGGTCGGTGTATTAACCACCCTTTCAAAAGAGGCGTCATCATTGCGGTTGGCAACAAGTCTCAGGTAGCTTAGAGCATCTTTAATTTCCTGACGTTCGAAGAAACGCATACCACCGTAAATCCGGTAAGGCAGACCTGCCTGTATCAAGGCCTCTTCAAGCACACGGGACTGGGCGTTATTCCGGTATAACATAGAGGTATCGGACAGTGCTCCACCCTTATCCTGCCATTCCTTAATCTTATTAACGGCAAATCTGGCTTCATCCAGTTCATTATAGGCAGAGTAAACCGATACCTTTTCGCCCTCGCTGCCGTCAGTCCACAGCTCTTTACCCATGCGCTCATTGTTGTTTGAGATAAGCTCGTTGGCCGCTTTCAGAATTGTCTTGGTTGAGCGGTAGTTCTGTTCCAGCCGGATCGTGGAAACCGAAGGAAACTCTTCTGTGAATCTGTGAATGTTTTCAATTTTCGCGCCTCGCCAGCCATAGATTGACTGGTCATCATCACCAACAATCATGACATTACAATCGCGTCCGGCCATCATTCGAAGCCAGGCATACTGAATGTTGTTGGTATCCTGAAATTCATCCACCAGAATGTGTTTAAATCTTGCCTGATAATGCTCTCTGATAAACTTATTGTCTCTGAGCAACTCGTGTGCTCTTAGCAGGATTTCAGCAAAGTCCACCAGGCCCGCTCTGTCACACGCTTCCTGATAAGCTTTATAAACCTGCAGCCAGGTCTGAGTCACCGGGTCGTTATAGGCATCGATATGATGTGGTCTGAGTCCTTCATCTTTCTTACCGTTAATCCACCAGGCAGCTTGCTTAGCCGGCCACTGTTTTTCATCTAAATTCTGAGCCTTGATTAACCGGCGAAGCAGACGTTGCTGGTCATCAGAATCAATAATCTGAAAATCTTCCGGAAGTTTCGCATCCAGATAGTGGGCTCTCAGAATACGGTGACAGATACCATGGAAAGTCCCGTTCCACATTCCTGAGGCACTTCCCATCATCAGTTCTTCAATACGACCACGCATCTCTGCCGCCGCTTTGTTAGTAAAGGTTACCGACATGATAGAGAACGGCGAAGCCTGTTCCACAGACATCAGCCATGCAATGCGGTGAACCAGCACTCTTGTCTTGCCGCTTCCGGCTCCGGCCAAAACCAGTATGTTTTCAGTTGGTGAAGCAACGGCTTCGCGCTGTTTGTCATTTAAGCCATCAAGTAATAAGGAAGCGTCCATCAGATTGTCCGGTTAGTGCCACTGTGTATTTATACATAAGAAGTGATTATAACCTAAATATTTGCTGTTTTACTGCGATATTTCCCGAGAAAAAAATTTAGACCACCTTTAATCGAAATCAATCACTTAGCGTTCTACCAATTTAAATACGAATGTAAATGATAATTTTTTGAAAGATTTTCGATACCCAGCGGCTCTTTATCTTCAAGCAAGCCAAAGACATGCTCAACACAAAACACCGTCTGCTTGTGAATATTCAGATAAAGGAAATTACATCGAGGAACTAAGATGAAAAAGTCAAACATTGCTATTACCGCTGCTGTTTCAAGCCTTCTGGCACTTGGTGCAACTACACTAACCGCCACGCATGCTGTCGCGGGAGAGAAAGAAAAATGCTACGGCGTCGCTAAAGCCGGAAAAAACGACTGCGCAACAAAAAGCAGTTCCTGTGCCGGCACTTCAAAAGAAGATTTTCAGAAAGATGCCTTTATAGTCATTCCTAAAGGTCTGTGTGATCGCCTGGCTGGCGGAAGCAAAACTTCCAGCTAAGTTAGCTTAAAGAGCAGTTGGATCATGGGTGTCCAATTGCTCTCTCACCTAACCCAACTCAAGGAACGAACTGCTGATGACAACATTACATAAAAACGTAGGGGTTGGCCTTAGAACCCCTCATATCCCCCACTTTTTAAACGAGCCAAAACATCTGGAGTGGTTGGAAATTCATAGCGAAAACTACTTTCAGCCGCGCTCAGTACTGCGGGAGCAACTCCGGGTAATTCGAAGCAATTACGATATTAGTTGCCATGGTATCGGCCTTTCCCTTGGATCTGTTTCAAAAGTAAACCTCCAGCACCTAAAACAGCTCAAAGCCCTGATAGATGAAATTCAGCCTGTGCTGGTTTCAGACCATCTAAGCTGGAGCGAACAAGGCGGGCATTATTTTAACGACCTGCTGCCATTACCCTATACCGAAGAGGCTCTGGATGTCTTTTGCCGCAATGTCATTCAGGTACAGGAGTTTCTGAAACGCCCTATCCTGATTGAAAACCCTTCCAGTTATCTCAGGTTTAACCATTCAACAATGCCTGAGTGGGAGTTTTTAAACCAGGTCCGGAAAAGAACCGAATGCCGCCTTCTGCTGGACTTTAACAATATTTATGTATCGGCCTTCAATCATGGTTTCAGTTGCCAGGAATATCTGCGGAATATCGATGCCTCCAGCGTTGATGAAATACACCTGGCCGGGTTCACTGTTAAACAGTTCCCGGAAGGAGAAATATGGATTGATACTCATAGCCGGCCGGTCAGTGATTCTGTGTGGACACTTTTCGCCAACTGGTTAGCGGAAAATGGTCCCAGAAGAGCACTTATAGAGTGGGATTTGGATATTCCTGTGCCGAGTGTATTGCTAAATGAAGCATTGAAGGCGAGCGAAATTCTTAGAAAACCTGAGTCTGATTACCGGGGTGCTGCATGACCATTTCCCTTGCTCAAATACAGAAAAATTTTGCGCAGGCACTTTTCTACCAGACAGGTGCTGAAGGGTGCGAAATAGTATCAGATCATTTTTCAGCAGACCGTAGGATTCAGATTTACCGCAACAACTTTGTAGTCAGCTTAAGTGAAATTCTTGAGTTAACCTATCCCCTGGTTAAAGCTCTGGTTGGTGACCAATGCTTCGCTGGCCTTGCCCGTTCACATGTGCTCTCTAACCCGCTCAGCCAGGGCAGCGTATCCAATTACGGTGATAGGTTTGAAAAAACAATTGTTGCTGCCAGAAACGTTATCAACACCGTGCCTTACTTAGCCGATATTGCGCGCCTGGAGCATGCTATTGATTTCAGTAACCGAATAGCCTCGGATGATTCCTGCTCGAATGAGGTTTTCCCGCTTGAGCAATTAAGCCAGCTTGACGAAAACCAGCAGGGAGATATAAGGCTGATATTGCACCCAAGCGTCATACTGCTTTGTTCTGAGTTCGCCATCTTTTCAATACGTGAAGGTATTGTCGGTAACCGGTTTGACGGCATAGACATATATTCAGAGGAACAAGGTTTTGTCTGTCATCCTCAGACCGGACAATTATTCGTTCAAACGTTAACAGAGGCTGAGTTTACTCTTTTGTCCTGTATTGAACAGCAAGGTTCCTTGAACTCAATTCCCGAGCGCTTACTCGGCCAGTTGCCAAATCTTTTGCAGTACCCGCTGATCGCCGGCTTCACTATAAATCAGATTGAGGGTTAGTTTTATGTCTCAAACACTGAAAAATGCTATCGAGCAATACGAGTCCGCAGTAATCAGAATTCAAAATGCCATATTACCTGCCCTGCTGCTTTTCCTCAGACTATGGGTTGCATGGGTATTTTTTCAATCTGGCTTAAATAAATTGTCAGCCTGGGATAGTACCTTGTATCTGTTTCAACTTGAATATCAGGTGCCGCTGCTGCACTGGGAACTTGCCGCTTATCTGGCAACAGCAACCGAACTAGCGCTGCCAGTATTTCTTGCTCTGGGTTTGTTAACCCGGCTTACAACAGTTGTTTTATTTCTGTTTAATATTGTTGCTGTCATTTCATATCCTGTTTTGTGGGAACAGGGATTTTATGATCATCAACTATGGGGGTTAATGCTGGCAATTAGCATTATTTGGGGCGCAGGTTCCCTTTCCTTGGATCAACTAATCAGGAAAAAATTTAAATAAACCAATATTAGAAATTAATATAGAAAAACATCCCGCATTATGAGCGGGATGTTTTATTTATTAGCCAGATATTTCTGCAACTCTTCGACAGAAATTCCGTCTTTTGCCAGTTCCTGAGCCAGACTCTGAACTTGCTCACCTTTACGTGATTCAATTACTTGCTGGAACTGATAAACAATATCTCTCAGCATATGCAGAGGAACTTGCTTAGCTGCACTGCGAATACGCTCTTCACTCTGATTGCCCAGTTCCGCAAGAAGTTTGCCAAACATTACTTTTTCCGGAGAGTCTTCCAGTTGCTCGAGTACGCGAGCCATTTCATAAGTAGTCAGTGACATTATAAAACTTATTCCAAGATTCAATAATAAGTACGCCAAGTAACCCCAAGATAAGGGGGGCATCTTGAGGGTATTCGGAAATAATAAGAAGCCTAAATATACACCTGATCTTGTAATTGGAAAACATAATAATAGTTTTATTTTCTGCTATTTTATTTAACTCTCATTATATACCTGATGCCATTGCCTTCCTTTATTACTAAGTAAAATTAGCAGTGCAGGCAGCACAATAATCATATGCATAGCGATATGTATTCTTGGCTCCAATTCCAGTCTCTGTGTTAAACCCACAAGTAATCCAGAACCGCTCATCTGAAACAGACCAAGAAGCGCTGCTGCTGTTCCTGCTTTATCAGCAAAAGGAGCAAGCGCTTTACCTGCTGCTGCACCAAGCACAAGTGAAAAACCAATTGATGACAGGAAAATCGGTAGCATAAATGCCAATGGTGATTTTTCTTCACTCATAAGTAGCATAAGTACCGCACCAACAGCGAAGGTGACAATTCCAAACTGCAGACAGAAAAATGTCCCCTTCCGGGCCATCATTTTAGGGGCAGAAAATGCAGCAATGATATTTAACGAGGCATTGATACCAAACCAAAAGGTAAATTGATTCATGCTCAGCCCCATTTCGCTCATTAGCACCATTGGTGCCGCGCTTACATAAGCCAGGATAATCGCCATGGACAACATACAAAGAAGCGCATGGAAGAGGAATGTTCCTGAAGACAGTACACTCAGATATCTCGAAGGTTTGAAAACAGCACCGCTGGCTCTCTTTGGGTTTGTTTCTCGCATCAGGGGCAATACCATACCTAAGACGACAACAGCAAACAGTGCCATTAGGGTAAAGTTACTGCGCCAGCCAAACGCTTGTGTGAGATAACTGCCCAGAACCGGTGCAAGAGCAGGAATAAAGCAGATAGCACCATTCAGGTAGCTGATCATCTTACCACTGTTATTTTCTCCGTAGAGATCTCTTACAGTAGCGAATGCAGCTACAGATGTTGCACAGGCACCCACCCCCTGCAGCAATCTGGATGCGAGCATCCACTCAATATTCGCTGCTACACTGGCCAGGTAAGCCGCGACTCCATAAATCACTATTCCCGACACCGCGATGCTTTTACGACCATACTTATCCGCAAGAGGTCCCGCAAATAACTGCCCTACTCCCATAGCAAACAGAAACCAGCTGATCGTATCCTGTGCCTGTGTATGTTTCACGTGAAACACTTCTGCGATTTCAGGTAAAGCCGGAAGATAAATATCGATCGCTAAAGGGCTAAATAGCACCAGAAGAACTAGCATTGTCAGCTGCATTTTACTTGGGTTAATCATAATCTAATTCGTTACAGTCCATCATTTATATTCGCGTCAATTCTACATGGTTAGTGATATGAACAGAAATCACTTATACTCATTTCAGATATTCCAATAGAGAATTTTCAATGAAGCTGGATAAGTTAGCCCGTTTAGACATAAACCTCCTGGTGGTTCTGAAAGTAGTTAGCGAAGAGTTGAGCGTTACACGTGCTGCCTCAAGACTCTCTCTAAGCCAGTCAGCGGTAAGCAAATCGCTGGCTAAATTAAGAGAGCAATTTAATGACCCTCTTTTTATCCGGACAGCACATGGGCTTAAAGCCAACCAGCAAAACAGACCCCGGTTTGCAATGGTTAATAAACATTATCCGTGAAGGTACCCGTCAACTAAGATAATCAAAGATTTGATTATTCAACCAGAAAGCTATAGCTTTTACAGCATCGGCTACCTCTTACAAAGACGCTTCTCTCAGGTAGCCACTTTATCGACAGGACATCAAGATGACTCAATCAATATCCAGCCGCGTAGACGCAATAAGAGCGTGGCTTAAAGAACAAAACTTCGACGCAATTATCATCCCCCATGAAGATGAGTTTCTCGGCGAATATTTACCTGCCCATAACGAAAGGCTGCAATGGGCCACTGGCTTCACCGGCTCTGCGGGTGCGGCTGTAATCGCTCAGGACAAAGCAGCAATTTTTGTAGATGGCCGTTATACGGTTCAGGTAACTAAGCAAGCTCCTTCTGAGATTTTTGATTACTGCCACCTTATCCAGCAGCCTGTATCTGAGTGGCTGAAAGAGAATCTTGATAAGCAATCTGTGGTTGCTTTAGATTCTAAACTGCACTCCAAGCGCTGGTTTGACTCTCTGATTGCGACATTGGAAGGGAAATTGTCTGTCACAGAAATAGAGTCAAACCCAATTGATCAACTTTGGACTGACAGACCGGAAGCTGAGCTATCAGAAATTATGCTGATGGAAAGCAACTATGTTGGCCGCAATAGCGAAAACAAAAGAGAAGAAATCTCAGGTTTGTTGACAGCACAAAACGTTGATGCCGCGATCTTGACTCAACTTGATTCCATCTGCTGGTTGCTAAACATTCGTGGTCTGGATGTATCACGCCTTCCAGTTATACTGGCCAGTGCCATAATCTATTCAGACTCTAGTATGACTCTCTTCCTGGACCCTACCCGTCTGCCGGCAGAGTTCCAGAATCATGTTGGAGCAGGGATTAATGTTAAACATCCTGATAGTTTGATTTCTGAAATTCAATCCCTATCAGGTAAAACAGTGCTTATAGATCCAAACAACAGCAATGCATGGTTCTCCCGTCAATTAGAAAACGCAGATGCACTGATAATCCATTCTGATGATCCTTGTTTGTTGCCGAAGGCACAAAAAAATGCAACTGAAGCTAAGGGAATGAAAGCAAGCCATATTCGCGATGGCGTGGCAATGGCTAAGTTTCTAAGTTGGTTAGATTCTGAGGTCAGCTCGAACAAGCTGCATGATGAAGCTGAGTTGGCTGAAAAGCTTGAATCCTTCCGCCGGGAAGACCCAAGCCTGGTGGATTTAAGTTTTGACACCATTTCAGCAGCTAGTGTTAACGCCGCAATGTGTCACTACAACCATATCAATCAACCCTCACCTACTCAGCTATCGATGGGCAGCATGTATCTTGTTGATTCCGGTGGCCAGTATCCGGACGGTACTACAGACATTACCCGAACCATCGCTATAGGCACACCAACTCAGGAAATGAAGAATCAGTTTACCCTGGTTCTTAAGGGTCATATCAGCCTTGCAAATGCTAAGTTCCCGACCGGCACAACAGGACATCAGTTAGACGTTTTAGCACGACAGCATCTATGGGCTAATGGCTTTGACTTTGACCATGGCACAGGCCATGGTGTCGGACACTTCCTGAATGTGCATGAAGGTCCTCAGCGCATAGCTAAAGTAGCTAATTCTGTTGCTCTTCTTCCTGGAATGGTTTTGTCTAATGAACCTGGTTACTACAGAGAGGAAGAGTTCGGTATTCGAATTGAAAACCTTGAGATTGTAGTCGAAGTAGAAACTCACGGCGATTTCAATGTTCTAGGTTTTGAGTCCCTTACTCGCTGCCCGATAGATAAACGCTGTATCGAAGTTAGCTTGCTTACCCCTCTCGAAATAAACTGGCTTGACGAGTATCATCAGAAAGTGTGGAATGATCTAAGTGCATTAGTTGAAAGCGATGTATATAACTGGCTTAAACAAGCTACATCACCTATTGCGCGCTAAACGAATAACAGCAACCTTTGCTAAAGTTTATTGAATAAGCCCTCTTAGCTAAGAGAGGGCTTTTATGTTTCACGTGAAACGCAGATTAGCTTTTCAGCCCCCTATAGCAATCTAACTACACTTCTCATTTCTTTTACTAAAGCCTATTTTCTTAGCTTTTTATTAGCAACTGAAACCCCACCCAGGCAGCTGTAATGCTAAGCAGTACGTTAAGCAATACATTAACACCCATCTTAAAAAAGGCCCCCTGCTGCATCAGGAGCACGTTATCCATCGAGAAGGTAGAAAAGGTTGTCAGTGCACCAAGAAAGCCCAGGCCGATAATCTGGCGCCATGGAGCCACCGCAAGCATCTCATTCTCAAAAGCCGCAATCAGAAGCCCCATAATAAAAGAACCCACAACATTAACTGTAAGCGTACCATAGGGAAAACCTCGTCCCAGAAAAACCACACACAACTCAGAGATCAAATACCGGGAACATGCACCAAATGCTCCCCCCACCGCGATAAACGCCAAAACTGAAAACTGGTTCATACAACCTACTCACATCGATAAACTGGCTGTGATTGTAGCTATATGCCGCTATTTTTCCAATAAAAAGTACGAGTGAATACACTGGATTAGGTTTTGGATTTTAAATGTTACGGGGGTCACTTTTACTAACTATGGGGCTGTGCAAAATTTGATTCGACTGCAGGCCCTAAGATCGGTCGCAAGCTCCCTGCTGGTGCCTGGGCCCTGGGAAAGTGGTATCTAGCACACCATCCCAGGGCCTATAGGACGAAGTCCGTCCCCAGGGCCCAGGGCCGATTTTCAGAAAGCACAATATTTCCCTCTAAATTCAACACATACAAAAAACCTCAGCCTTTCGACTGAGGTTTCATATAAAGTGGCGGAGCGGACGGGACTCGAACCCGCGACCCCCGGCGTGACAGGCCGGTATTCTAACCAACTGAACTACCGCTCCACTCATCAAGCTGTCAGTCCTAAGCTGTCAGCTATCAGTTTTTGCCTTTAGATTTTTCTGAAAAATCTGAAAACAAAAAGGTGTTCAAAGCCTGGCGATGTCCTACTCTCACATGGGGAAACCCCACACTACCATCGGCGCTATTGCGTTTCACTTCTGAGTTCGGCATGGAATCAGGTGGGTCCACAATGCTATGGTCGCCAAGCAAATTCTTTTTATAAGGCCCTGGGCCCTGGGTTTATAGGCCCTGGGACAAAGTACCTTATCAATTCGGAAAGCTGTCTTTTCTTTTCCCAGTGCCTGTAGGACGAAGTCCGTTCCCAGGGCCCAGGGCCAGATTCTCAATTCACATTCAAGTTTATTCGTTCTTGCTTTGAGTCCATCAAAACCCCTTGGGTGTTGTATGGTTAAGCCTCACGGGCAATTAGTACAGGTTAGCTCAACGCCTCACAACGCTTACACACCCTGCCTATCAACGTCGTAGTCTACGACAACCCTTTAGGACAGTTAAACTGCCAGGGAGAACTCATCTCAAGGCTCGCTTCCCGCTTAGATGCTTTCAGCGGTTATCGATTCCGAACTTAGCTACCGGGCAATGCCATTGGCATGACAACCCGAACACCAGAGGTTCGTCCACTCCGGTCCTCTCGTACTAGGAGCAGCCCCTTTCAATTCTCCAACGCCCACGGCAGATAGGGACCGAACTGTCTCACGACGTTCTAAACCCAGCTCGCGTACCACTTTAAATGGCGAACAGCCATACCCTTGGGACCGACTTCAGCCCCAGGATGTGATGAGCCGACATCGAGGTGCCAAACACCGCCGTCGATATGAACTCTTGGGCGGTATCAGCCTGTTATCCCCGGAGTACCTTTTATCCGTTGAGCGATGGCCCTTCCATTCAGAACCACCGGATCACTATGACCTGCTTTCGCACCTGCTCGAATTGTCATTCTCGCAGTCAAGCGGGCTTATGCCATTGCACTAACCTCACGATGTCCAACCGTGATTAGCCCACCTTCGTGCTCCTCCGTTACTCTTTGGGAGGAGACCGCCCCAGTCAAACTACCCACCAGGCACTGTCCTCACCCCAGATAATGGGGCTAAGTTAGAACATCAAACATACAAGGGTGGTATTTCAAGGATGGCTCCACCGTATCTGGCGACACGGGTTCAAAGCCTCCCACCTATCCTACACATGTAGGCTCAATGTTCAGTGCCAAGCTGTAGTAAAGGTTCACGGGGTCTTTCCGTCTAGCCGCGGGTACACTGCATCTTCACAGCGATTTCAATTTCACTGAGTCTCGGGTGGAGACAGCGTGGCCATCATTACGCCATTCGTGCAGGTCGGAACTTACCCGACAAGGAATTTCGCTACCTTAGGACCGTTATAGTTACGGCCGCCGTTTACCGGGGCTTCGATCAAGAGCTTCGACCTAAGTCTAACCCCATCAATTAACCTTCCGGCACCGGGCAGGCGTCACACCGTATACGTCATCTTACGATTTTGCACAGTGCTGTGTTTTTAATAAACAGTTGCAGCCACCTGGTATCTGCGACTCTCAATAGCTCCATCCGCAAGGGACTTCACCGTTAAGAGCGTACCTTCTCCCGAAGTTACGGTACCATTTTGCCTAGTTCCTTCACCCGAGTTCTCTCAAGCGCCTTGGTATTCTCTACCCGACCACCTGTGTCGGTTTGGGGTACGATTCCTTACAATCTGAAGCTTAGAGGCTTTTCCTGGAAGCATGGCATCAATGACTTCACTGCCGTAGCAGCTCGACGTCGTGTCTCAGCCTTAAAGAGAGCCGGATTTACCTAACTCTCAAGCCTACGCACTTGAACCTGGACAACCGTCGCCAGGCCCACCTAGCCTTCTCCGTCCCCCCATCGCAATTGTAAGAAGTACGGGAATATTAACCCGTTTCCCATCGACTACGCTTTTCAGCCTCGCCTTAGGGGTCGACTTACCCTGCCCCGATTAACGTTGGACAGGAACCCTTGGTCTTCCGGCGTGGAGGTTTTTCACCCCCATTATCGTTACTCATGTCAGCATTCGCACTTCTGATACCTCCAGCATACCTTACGATACACCTTCAACGGCTTACAGAACGCTCCCCTACCCCGCATACAAAGTATGCAGCCGCAGCTTCGGTTTATAGCTTAGCCCCGTTACATCTTCCGCGCAGGCCGACTCGACTAGTGAGCTATTACGCTTTCTTTAAATGATGGCTGCTTCTAAGCCAACATCCTAGCTGTTTTAGCCTTCCCACATCGTTTCCCACTTAGCTATAATTTGGGACCTTAGCTGGCGGTCTGGGTTGTTTCCCTCTCCACGACGGACGTTAGCACCCGCCGTGTGTCTCCCGGATAGTACTTACTGGTATTCGGAGTTTGCAAAGGGTTGGTAAGTCGGGATGACCCCCTAGCCTTAACAGTGCTCTACCCCCAGTAGTATTCGTCCGAGGCGCTACCTAAATAGCTTTCGGGGAGAACCAGCTATCTCCAGGTTTGATTGGCCTTTCACCCCTAGCCACAAGTCATCCGCTAATTTTTCAACATTAGTCGGTTCGGTCCTCCAGTTGATGTTACTCAACCTTCAACCTGCCCATGGCTAGATCACCTGGTTTCGGGTCTATATCCAGAGACTAAACGCCCAGTTAAGACTCGGTTTCCCTACGGCTCCCCTAAATGGTTAACCTTGCCACTGAATATAAGTCGCTGACCCATTATACAAAAGGTACGCAGTCACCCCATCACTAAGCCACCTCTGCTTGATTTGCTAGGTTGAACAATGCAAAAAGACGCATTGTTAACCGCCATCAGCAAAAGTACTCGCAATGAGCACATCATCACCAAGCTTAGTGATGGGGCTCCTACTGCTTGTACGTACACGGTTTCAGGTTCTATTTCACTCCCCTCACAGGGGTTCTTTTCGCCTTTCCCTCACGGTACTGGTTCACTATCGGTCAGTCAGTAGTATTTAGCCTTGGAGGATGGTCCCCCCATATTCAGACAGGATATCACGTGTCCCGCCTTACTCGATTTCACTTAAAATGATATGTCGGTTACGGGGCTATCACCCTGTATCGCGGCACTTTCCAGAGCCTTCACCTGTATCATTAAAAGCTTAAGGGCTAGTCCAATTTCGCTCGCCGCTACTTTCGGAATCTCGGTTGATTTCTTTTCCTCGGGGTACTTAGATGTTTCAGTTCCCCCGGTTCGCCTCCTTAACCTATGTATTCAGTTAAGGATACTTACTTATGTAAGTGGGTTTCCCCATTCGGAAATCCCAGACTCAAGTGGCTTTTACTGCCTAATCTGGGCTTATCGCAAGTTAATACGTCCTTCATCGCCTCTGACTGCCAAGGCATCCACCGTGTACGCTTAGTCACTTAACCATACAACCCCAAGAAGTTTCGAAGAAACGCTTAAGATTGTTTAATCAAACAACCAAAGTTTGTCTGCATTTTTATACATGTGCAGACACGATTTTGCCGGACTCAAATATGAACAACATAAATGTCATTCCCAAGAACACTTGAATGTGTTGTTTTGGTACCTATTTCCTAAGAAATAGGATTTGAGAACTTTTACATTATCTATTCAATCAAAATAGATAATTGTCAGCTTTCCAAATTGTTAAAGAGCAAAGATTTTCTTTCGAAAACCATTTTTAAAGATTCTTAAGGAAAAACCCTTAAAGATGGTGGAGCTAAGCAGGATCGAACTGCTGACCTCCTGCGTGCAAGGCAGGCGCTCTCCCAGCTGAGCTATAGCCCCATCAAAAGTGTCGATGCCATCCAATTCAACCGGGAAGAAAAATTGGTGGGTCTGAGTGGACTTGAACCACCGACCTCTCGCTTATCAGGCGAACGCTCTAACCACCTGAGCTACAGACCCAGCATCGTCTCTTTACTTTCTAAACCTAATCAATCTGTGTGGACACTAATCAACAACAATCTATCGTTTAAGGAGGTGATCCAGCCCCAGGTTCCCCTAGGGCTACCTTGTTACGACTTCACCCCAGTCATGAACCACAAAGTGGTAAGCGTCCCCCCGAAGGTTAAACTACCTACTTCTTTTGCAGCCCACTCCCATGGTGTGACGGGCGGTGTGTACAAGGCCCGGGAACGTATTCACCGTGGCATTCTGATCCACGATTACTAGCGATTCCGACTTCATGGAGTCGAGTTGCAGACTCCAATCCGGACTACGACGCACTTTTTGGGATTCGCTAACTTTCGCAAGCTTGCCGCCCTCTGTATGCGCCATTGTAGCACGTGTGTAGCCCTACTCGTAAGGGCCATGATGACTTGACGTCGTCCCCACCTTCCTCCGGTTTATCACCGGCAGTCTCCCTGGAGTTCCCGACATTACTCGCTGGCAAACAAGGATAAGGGTTGCGCTCGTTGCGGGACTTAACCCAACATTTCACAACACGAGCTGACGACAGCCATGCAGCACCTGTCTCAGAGTTCCCGAAGGCACACTAAAATCTCTTCTAGCTTCTCTGGATGTCAAGAGTAGGTAAGGTTCTTCGCGTTGCATCGAATTAAACCACATGCTCCACCGCTTGTGCGGGCCCCCGTCAATTCATTTGAGTTTTAATCTTGCGACCGTACTCCCCAGGCGGTCTACTTAACGCGTTAGCTCCGAAAGCCACTCCTCAAGGGAACAACCTCCAAGTAGACATCGTTTACGGCGTGGACTACCAGGGTATCTAATCCTGTTTGCTCCCCACGCTTTCGCATCTGAGTGTCAGTATCTGTCCAGGGGGCCGCCTTCGCCACCGGTATTCCTTCAGATCTCTACGCATTTCACCGCTACACCTGAAATTCTACCCCCCTCTACAGTACTCTAGCTTGCCAGTTTCAAATGACCTTCCGAGGTTGAGCCCCGGGCTTTCACATCTGACTTAACAAACCACCTGCATGCGCTTTACGCCCAGTAATTCCGATTAACGCTCGCACCCTCCGTATTACCGCGGCTGCTGGCACGGAGTTAGCCGGTGCTTCTTCTGCAGCTAACGTCAAATAATAAGCGTATTAAACTTACTACCTTCCTCACTGCTGAAAGTGCTTTACAACCCGAAGGCCTTCTTCACACACGCGGCATGGCTGCATCAGGCTTGCGCCCATTGTGCAATATTCCCCACTGCTGCCTCCCGTAGGAGTCTGGACCGTGTCTCAGTTCCAGTGTGGCTGATCATCCTCTCAGACCAGCTAGAGATCGTCGCCTTGGTGAGCCTTTACCTCACCAACTAGCTAATCTCACTTAGGCGTATCCGGATGCGTGAGGTCCGAAGATCCCCCACTTTGACCCAAAGGTGTTATGCGGTATTAGCCATCGTTTCCAATGGTTATCCCCCTCACCAGGGCAACTTCCTAAGCATTACTCACCCGTCCGCCGCTCGACGCCCATAAGCGCACCCGAAGGATTGTTTATGTCGTTTCCGCTCGACTTGCATGTGTTAGGCCTGCCGCCAGCGTTCAATCTGAGCCATGATCAAACTCTTCAATTTAAGATTTTGAGGCTCAATGAATACTGATAACATTACATGTAATGTTGAATTGACTGTGCCGATATTTCTATCGATTGGTCACTCAGTTCATTGAAACCAAATTGTTTCCGAAGAAACTATTTTGATTGTCATCAACGAGTGCCCACACAGATTGATAGGTTTAAATTGTTAAAGAGCTTTGCTTCGAGGCTTTCCCTCAAAGCGGACGTGCATTCTAGCGAGATAAATCACAGTGTCAAACACTTTTTTAAATCTTTTTGCTAGCCGCTGTTGCCAGCGGTTCGTCCAACTGATTTCGACGTTTCCTTTCGGTGTCCGCCGTGTCAGTGAGGGCGCATTATAGAGACATGCGTCACATTGGCAAGCCCTTTTTTGCAATTATTTCTTTTTTTTTACTGTTCGGATGTTTTTTGTTCGAAAAGGGCCAATTTTACTAATTTTCTTCAAACCTATATGCTAGAAAACCCAAGTTGAGGACAAATTATGAGCAAATTACGAAGCTATAAAGGAATTAGCCCCAAAGTAGGGGAACACGTATATATTGACGATAGCGCTGTGTTAATAGGCGATATCGCCATTGGAGAAAACTCAAGTATTTGGCCTTTAGTGGCAGCCAGAGGTGATGTTAACCATATTTCTATAGGAAAGCGCACCAATATTCAGGATGGCAGTGTTCTTCATGTTACGCATAAGAATAAGGAAAACCCGATCGGTTATCCCTTAATAATCGGTAATGATGTTACTGTAGGCCATAAAGTCATGCTGCATGGTTGTACTATTAAAGACAGAGTATTAGTCGGCATGGCTTCTATCGTACTGGACGGCGCGGTAATAGAAGAAGAGGTTATGATAGGTGCGGGAAGCCTGGTTCCGCCAAATAAAGTACTGGAAAGCGGCTACCTCTATATAGGAAGTCCGGTAAAACAGGCTCGCCCACTAAAGGATGAGGAACGAGCCTTCTTACAAAAGTCCGCAGATAACTATGTAGAGACTAAAAATGACTACCTTACGCATGTAATGCCGGTAGAAGGCTAATTAATCTCTATTCTGCCTTTTGAGTTAAACATCTCGTCTTCTATTAACTCTTCGGCCAGCTCTTCAATATCAAAGCGACAAGTTTTGAACTGTTGAAGAGCCTCTTCTTCGCTATCTACAGACGCTCCCGAAATGCCTTCCAGTTTTGATTTTGATATCTCACACTCGATCAGCGCACCAGATTGCTGAGCAGGAAAAACCACCTTTTCACTGTCTGCATCCCAGGTTTGAATATCAGGAAAAAGAATAGACTGATTCATTATTGACCTTCCAGGTTCTTTCTTAGTTCTCTGAGGATCTGCTTGGTGCCCGGTCTTATACCACGCCATAGCATAAAGCTTTCTGCAGCCTGTCCTACCAGCATTCCCAACCCGTCATAAGCCTTTGCAACACCACTATCCATTGCCCACTGGCTGAAAGTAGTGATACCTGCACCATACATCATGTCATAAGACACGCTTGTTTCGCAGAATATTGCGGCCGAAATATCCGGTAGCTGTTTGTGTAAGCTTGCTGAAGTAGAGTTAATAATCACATCGAAAGATTCATTGATCGACTCCATAGGAACCGCTTTTACGTTTCCATATGGTTGAAACATCTCTTCAAGTGTTTGAGCTTTTTCAAAAGTACGGTTAGTGATAACCAGCTCTGCCGGTTCTTTATCTAACAGAGGCTTAATAACCCCTCTTGCCGCACCACCTGCACCGATAATCAGAATTCGCACGCCTTTTAACGGAACCTGATACTGCAGCAAGTCCTGAACCAGGCCTTCTCCATCAGTGTTATCACCAATGATTTCTCCATCATCAAGCTTTTTGAGCGTATTTACCGCTCCTGCTAACTGTGCCCTTTCCGTCAGGCGGTCAGCGAACTTAAAAGCATCCTCTTTAAATGGAACCGTGATATTGCACCCCTTTCCGCCTTGCTCAAAAAAAGCTTTAGCTGATTCCTGAAAAGCATCAACTTCCGGCTGTGCCGTTGCATACACCATATTCTGCATCGTCTGACGAGCAAAAAGCGTATGAATAAAAGGAGATTTACTTTGAGAGATAGGGTTACCAAATACGAGGTACTGTTCGGGTGCGCTAGCCATTTCCTTGCCTACAAAATTAAAAAAGGGTCATCTTAAGACCCTATCACTTCAGACAAATTTAGCAACAACTCTGTTTTACCCCTGACGCAGTACCTTAGAGCTTCTTGCATCTCTGATTTCTGAGGGTTTATCCCTGCCACCGGTTTTACCATCAAGAATCACAACACCCGTCTCACCTAACTGATCGACAACTTCTTCCGTAGTCATGCAGGGAGGCTGCCCTGTTAGGTTTGCACTGGTAGAAGTAACAGGCTTACCAAAGGCATGACATAACTCTCTGACCAACGGATGATCCGTAACCCTGACTGCTACAGAATCAAACTGGCCGGATACAAAGTCAGTCACCTTTTTACTCACCGGCATCACCCAGGTTACCGGACCGGGCCAGGTGCTATGAATTTCTTTCAGCTGTTCAGCGCTAAGCTGGCTTTCATCAATATAGGGAATAAGCTGCTCATAGTTTGCCGCAATCAGAATGAGCCCCTTTTCTATCGGGCGCTGCTTGATATCCAGCAGTTTTTGGATCGCGCTTTTATTATCAGGGTCACATCCAACGCCAAATACGCCCTCTGTCGGATAGGCAATCACTTCGCCATCAACCAATGCCTGAACAGCCTGTTTTAAATCACTCATCGTCAGCTCATCTCTGTTTTCTATAAAGAATAGTGTACTAATTCCCATTTAAACTGCCTAAGCCTAATTGTTTGCAAAATATAAATAAGGTAAAAATAACTGACGCAAACGTTTTCCTTGCGCTATTTTCCCCTTATAATGCGCGCAAATTATCTACTTACCTTTATTAAAATTGCAGGAGTTAGGGATGAAAGTCGGAATTATCATGGGTTCAAAGTCAGACTGGCCAACAATGAAACTGGCAGCAGATATGCTTGATCAATTTGGCGTTCCATACGAAACCAAAGTGGTTTCTGCACACCGAACTCCACAACTGCTGGCTGACTATGCTAACAGTGCAAAAGAGCGTGGTATTAAGGTGATTATCGCCGGTGCCGGCGGTGCAGCTCACCTTCCGGGTATGACAGCAGCCTTCACAAGCCTTCCTGTTCTTGGTGTACCTGTTCAGTCACGAGCTCTGAAAGGTATGGATTCACTGCTTTCCATTGTTCAGATGCCTAAAGGCATTGCAGTGGGCACGCTGGCTATCGGTGAAGCAGGTGCGGCCAATGCAGGTATCCTTGCAGCACAGATCATAGGTACACACGATGAAGAGGTAATGGCGAAGGTAGAAGCCTTCCGCACTGAGCAAACAGACACTGTTCTGGCAAACCCAAACCCGGCTGAGGACTAATTTCAATGCAGGTATTGGTTTTAGGTGCTGGACAGCTGGCAAGAATGATGGCTCTTGCCGGTGCTCCGCTGAATATTCAGATATCCGCTTTCGACGTGCGAAGCGAGAATATTGTGCATCCGCTGACACTTGAAGTTCTTGGTCATGGCCTGCAGAACGCCATAGATCAGGCGGATGTGATTACCGCTGAGTTTGAACATATTCCTCACGATGTGCTGGATATCTGTGAGAAGAGCGGTAAGTTCCTTCCAAGTACAGAAGCAATCAAAGCCGGTGGTGACCGCAGGCTGGAAAAAGCGCTTCTGGATAAAGCCGACGTTTCTAACGCCAAGTATTTCGTTATTAACAACGAAGAAGACTTTAAAGCGGCCATTGAACACGTAGGCATTCCTATGGTTCTTAAAAGCACACTTGGCGGTTACGATGGTAAAGGCCAGTGGCGCTTAAAGCAGGCAGATCAGGCAGAAGCTATCTGGCCGGAAATGGCTCAATGCATCGCTGAAACACCAAATCAGGCGATTGTGGCAGAAGAGTTTGTGCCATTCGACAGAGAAGTCTCTCTGGTAGGTGCGCGTGGTAAAGGTGGTGATGTTGCCGTTTACCCGCTTGCAGAAAATGTACACACCAACGGCGTACTCACACTCTCTACAGCCATAATTGACGAAGCGCTTCAGGCTCAGGCAAAAGCGATGTTTACCTCTGTGGCAAATGAACTGGATTATGTCGGTGTTCTGGCACTTGAATTCTTTGATGTACAGGGAAAGCTTCTGGTCAACGAAATCGCACCACGAGTTCATAATTCCGGTCACTGGACTCAGCAAGGCGCTGAAGTTTGTCAGTTTGAAAATCATCTGCGTGCAGTATGTGGGATGCCTCTGGGAGGCACAGAACTGATTCGCCCGACTTCCATGGTCAATATTCTTGGAGAAGACACGCTTCCAAAAGAAGTGCTTTCCCAGAAATCCTGCCATATCCACTGGTACGGAAAGGAAAAGCGTCCGGGAAGAAAGATGGGACACATAAACGTGTCAGCCGCTTCAGTTAAAGAGCTCAAGCAGGAGCTAACTAAGTTAGCAGCAATTCTTGATGAAGAAGCTTACCCGGCTCTAAAGGAAAGCGTAGCCAAGTTCTAACTGATTGAATCAGGTTGCTTTAGTTTAAGGTCTATTTTTCATGGACGAAAAATTGAAGCCTACATGGACGTACTCGCGGCGTCCTTAAACTAAAGCGGCCTGATTTAATCCGCTCACCTTCTGACAGCTAAAAGCCGATAACTGACAGCTAAACCTCCTGCGTATGATGACACTTACGATCAGCGCACTGATAACGAACCCCGCTAGCCAGTGACTTTTCCACCAGCAACGGAAACCCGCACTTCTCACATTTACCTTTAACAGGCTTCTGATTCACTGCAAATTTACACTTAGGATAGTTATCACAGGCATAGAAAGTCTTGCCGTAGCGGGACTTACGCTCCACCAGATGCCCTTTGCCACACTCAGGACAAGCCAGTTTCTCAGGTTCTGCCTCTTCTTCACTCTGATCCAGAGACTCAATATGATTACACTCCGGATAACCGCTACAACCTATAAACATCCCATAGCGTCCCTGACGTAAAACCAGCTCACGCTGACACTCAGGGCAAGGCACTCCCAGCTCTTTTACGATATGCCCATCATTTTGATGGAGAGGTTTGATATAGTCACACTCAGGATAGTTAGTGCAACCAAGAAAGGGGCCATGCTTTCCATGGCGGAGAGTCAACTCTCCACCACATAAGGGGCAAGGCTCATGTTCCAGCGCATGCTCATGCGCCTCAAATAAACTGTGGTCTATCTTTCCACTCAATTAGTGCAAGACTCCGGTTTCCGCGGTATATAACAACTCTTCCATTAAGGTAAAAGCGTTTTCATTACCCGGTACGTTAAACAGAACCATCAAAATCACCCACTTCAGATCATCAAGTTGCAGCTCCGGGGTTTCCAGTCCCATCACTCGGTCGATAACCATTTCCCGGGTTTCTGTGGTCAGCACATTCACCTGCTCAAGGAAAAGAAGGAAACCTCGGCTTGTCACATCCAGTTTTTCCATCTCTTTGGCAGTATAAATACGGGTTGATGTGGCAGCACTCATAGTGATCGCAGACTGCGCATCACTCTGCTGTAGAGCAGCCAGGTCTTCTAACCAGTCCAGAGCCTTATAGATCTCCTCCTGGTGAAAGCCTGCTCTCAATAGCTCTTCTTCAAGCTCGTCCTGGTCTACCATCAACTCTACATCGCTATGAATGTAGGTTTCGAACAAATACATCAGAATGTCCATCATAGCTAACCCCTCCTCGTTCGAATATAACCGCCGGATACAGCGGCAACATGCCCTTGAAGCTCGAGCTCCAGAAGCTGCATCATGATCTCATTGACAGGGATATTGGTTCTCTCTGCCAAAATATCAACCGGTGTCGCCTCTTCTATTCCTACGTTAGCTAAGAGTTCGGTAAATGGCAATTCTTCATTGTCCGCTTCGTGGTGAAAAAGGTCTTTTTGCCTGTTTGCTGACCAGGTCATGATGTATTCGACCTCAGTTAAGATATCTGATGAGGACTGAACCAGGCAGGCACCCTCCTTAATCAAGGCATTGCAACCTCTTGCACCCGGTGAGTTTATTGAACCAGGCAGAGCAAACACCTCTCTGCCCTGCTCAAGGGCATATCTTGCTGTTATCAAAGAGCCGCTTTTCTCCGCCGCCTCAACAACCAGCACACCAAGAGACATGCCGCTAATGATGCGGTTTCTTCTGGGAAAGTGCTCAGGCCTTGGAAAAGCATCCGGCCGGAACTCAGATACCAACGCCCCTCCATTTTCAATAATTCTCTGTGCCAGCTTTTTATGCCTTTTTGGGTAGAGATTATCCAGCCCCGAGCCAAGAACAGCAATCGTATTCCCCTCACCGGCCAGCGCACCATCATGAGCGTAGCCATCTACTCCCAAAGCCATTCCGCTTGTGATTGTCAGCCCCTTTTGAGCTAAGTCCCGGGCAAACTGCCGGGCGTGGTTTAAGCCATGAACAGAAGCATTACGGCTGCCCACAATCGCAAGCTGAGGCTCAGATAAAACGGAAGGGTTACCTTTAATAAATAAAACCGGAGGAAAAGCACTAATCTCTTTGAGAAGAGGCGGATAATCAGGACTGGCAGAGGTAATAATATGCTGGTCATGACTGCGCTCGCGCCACTTAAGACAAGATTCAACCTCCGCTCTGGCTTTATCCTTAATAAAGGAGATCTGAACCTCTTTAAACCCAAGCCCCCTCAACCTTTCCGGAGTAAAGTTAATGATTTCCTCAGCCGAACCGTATCTGAGTAACCGTGATAGCCGGTTTCCTCCCAGGTAGGGAGTAAAACTCAGAGTTAACCATGCGGAAAGTTTTTCAGATGTCATATTCAGAACCAGTAGTTTCAGGTGGAGCAATAATCTGCGATTCGAAGGCTCTGGATCTATATTATTCACTTATCTTTCGAGGATTCTTAGCATTTATCAGCCGATCTATAACGCTTTTTTTTAAAAAGCGTATTTCAGCTAACCCGTTATGAAATATAAGATTCTGAGCGCAAAAGCTTTACTGATGAAAAAAGAAATAAAACCTGCCGGAAAAAAGGAGTAAAATACCTGCAATACGCCAGTAGCAGCGCTGTCATTTAGGCTAAAAAGTGTCTAAAATTGCGTAAATTTTATAAAGCTGGCTCAACAACTCAATATTTCGAGAAGATATGTCTGTATTACAAGTTCTAGTTTTCCCGGATGATCGCCTTCGTACAGTCGCAAAGCCTGTTGAAGAGGTAACACCGGAAATTCAACAAATTATCGATGATATGATTGAAACCATGTACGCAGAAGAAGGCATTGGTCTTGCGGCGACACAGGTTAATATTCATCAGCGCATAGTGGTTATCGATATTTCAGATAGCCGTGATCAGCCAATGGTTCTGATTAACCCTGAAATCACAGAAAAACGTGGTGAAGACGGCATTGAAGAAGGCTGTCTGTCGGTTCCGGGGGCACGTGCTCTTATTCCCCGCGCTCATGAGGTTTCGGTGAAAGCTCTGAACCGTGACGGTAAAGAGTTTACATTCGAAGCTGAAGATCTGCTGGCTATCTGCGTTCAGCATGAACTGGACCATCTGGAAGGCAAGCTTTTTGTTGATTACCTTTCTCCTCTGAAGCGCAAGCGCATCAAAGATAAGCTTGAGAAAATCAAAAAATTCAACGAACGCAACAATTAATAAGAGGTTACCTTGAGCCAGTCATTACGTATTGTCTTTGCAGGTACTCCGGACTTCGCCGCCCGTCACCTGGCGGCGTTGTTGTCTTCGGAGCATGAGGTCATTGCGGTTTATACCCAGCCTGACCGACCTGCCGGTCGCGGTAAAAAACTTACTGCAAGTCCTGTAAAAAATATCGCCCTGGAAAATGATATTCCTGTCTATCAGCCAGAAAACTTCAAATCTGACGAAGCTAAACAGGAACTTGCTGAGCTTAACGCGGACATTATGGTTGTCGTTGCTTACGGCTTGTTGTTGCCTCAGCAGGTACTGGATACGCCTAAGTTGGGCTGTATCAATGTGCACGGCTCTATCCTGCCACGCTGGCGTGGTGCCGCTCCGATTCAGCGATCTATCTGGGCTGGTGATAAAGAAACCGGTGTAACCATTATGCAGATGGATATCGGGCTGGATACCGGCGATATGCTAAAGATTGCAACTCTGCCTATTGAAGCCACAGATACCAGTACTTCCATGTATGAAAAACTGGCTGAGCTAGGCCCTGAAGCGCTTGTTGAATGCCTTGCGGATATCGCTGAAGGTAAAGCGGTTCCTGTTAAGCAGGACGATGAACAAGCTAACTACGCGAAAAAGCTTTCCAAGGAAGAAGCCAAAATCGACTGGACTCAGGATGCTGAGTTTATTGAACGATGCATTCGCGCCTTTAATCCATGGCCGATGAGTTATTTTTCTGTTGAAGAGAATAACGTCAAAGTATGGCAGGCAAAGGTTGAACAAAGCAGTTCAGATAAACCCGCCGGAACCATCCTCAAAGCAGATAAAACCGGCATCCACGTGATGACCGGGAAAGATGTTCTTGTACTGGAACAGATTCAGATTCCGGGTAAGAAAGCCATGTCAGTTCAGGACGTACTGAACTCTCGTGCAAGCTGGTTTGAAGTAAACTCTCAGCTAAATTAATCCATTAAGTCGTCCCTGCTGCGCAGGGACCTTAGCAACAGAATTCAATAGGTTCACAGAATGAATGTTCGCGCTGCAGCAGCCAAAGTTCTCTTCCAGGTAGTCGATAAGGGACAATCACTGTCCACCGCACTGCCACTTGCCCAGCAGACAATTAAACCCAGAGACCACGCCCTGTTACAGGAGATCTGTTACGGTGCTCTTCGTTATCTGCCAAGGCTTGAATCCATTGCCGGACAGCTGATGGATAACCCGCTTAAAGGCAAAAAGAGAGTCCTGCACCACCTGATTCTTGTGGGCCTGTATCAGCTAAACTACATGCGTATTCCGGCTCATGCTGCAGTCGGTGAAACCGTAGAAGCTACCAAGACGCTCAGAGAACCGAGACTTCGCGGTCTTATCAACGCGGTTCTGCGCAACTACCAGAGAAACCAGGAAGAGCTGGATACCTTCTCTGTCAGCCATGATGCCGGTAAATATGCCCATCCGAGCTGGCTTCTCAAGCTGTTAAAGGAAGCTTATCCGGACAGCTGGGAATCTATCGTTGAAGCCAATAACAGCAAAGCGCCTATGTGGCTACGGGTAAACAGCAAGCATCACACAAGAGATGAGTACCTTGCTCTTCTTGAAAAAGAAGACATCAGTGCAACACTTCATCCACAAGCGGAAGATGCACTGAAACTTGAAAGTGCCTGTGATGTCACCAAACTGCCCGGCTTTGATAAAGGCTGGGTTTCGGTTCAGGACGCCGCCGCTCAGCTTTCGGTAAACTATCTGACACCAAAAGATGGCGAGCTAATCCTTGACTGCTGCGCAGCACCGGGCGGAAAAACAGCCCATATTCTTGAAAGAACTCAGGACAGCAGAGTAGTGGCTATCGATTGTGACGACAGCCGCCTTAAACGTGTTTATGACAACCTGAAACGTCTGAACCTGAAAGCGGAAGTGATCTGCGGAGATGCCAGAGCCCCGGAAGAGTGGTGGCAGGGTGAACAGTTTGACCGCATCCTGCTGGATGCGCCATGTTCTGCGACCGGCGTTATTCGCCGTCACCCGGATATAAAATGGCTGCGTCGTGCAGAAGATATTGAAGCGCTTTCCCAACTTCAGTCTGAAATCATAGATGCTATGTGGCAACAACTAAAAGCTGGTGGCACAATGGTTTACGCAACCTGTTCCATTACTCCTCAGGAAAACAGTGAGCAGGTGAAAGCATTTTTAGCAAGAACCGAAAATGCTGTTCTTGTAGAGTCAGACCCTGAGAATCCGGGTCGCCAGATCCTTCCGGGTGAAGAGGATATGGATGGCTTCTACTACGCAGTTTTACAAAAAGCACAATAAAACTTAGAACAGAGAACAAACCGTTATGAAAATCATCATTCTTGGAGCGGGTCAGGTAGGCGGAACACTGGCAGAGAACCTGGTAGGTGAGAACAACGATATTACCGTTGTTGACCGCGATGGAGACAGGCTCAGAGAGCTTCAGGACAAATATGATTTACGGGTAGTCACCGGCTACGCCAGCCATCCGGGTACTCTGCAGGAAGCCGGAGCCCAGGACGCAGATATGCTGGTTGCGGTAACCAACTCAGATGAAACCAATATGGCTGCCTGTCAGGTGGTATTTTCTCTGTTCAATACACCAAACCGTATTGCCCGGATCCGCTCTCACGAGTACATCAAAGAGAAAGATGCTCTGTTCCAGTCCGGGGCGATTCCTGTGGATCACCTGATTGCACCGGAAGAGCTGGTAACCAGCTATATCCAGAAACTGATCCAGTATCCGGGCGCTCTGCAGGTGGTTAGCTTCGCCGATAAACGAGTGAGTCTGGTGGCCGTTAAAGCTTATTACGGTGGTCCGCTTGTGGGTAATGCGCTTTCGACACTGCGCGACCATATGCCGCATATCGATACCCGTGTTGCCGCCATTTTCCGTCAGGGCCGTCCGATCCGCCCTCAGGGAACCACCATTATCGAAGCCGATGATGAAGTCTTCTTCGTTGCAGCCAGCAACCATATCCGCTCGGTAATGAGTGAACTGCAGAGGCTGGAGAAGCCTTACCGCCGTATCATGATTGTCGGTGGCGGTAATATAGGTGCTGCGCTGGCTAAGCGTCTGGAATCGGAATACAGCGTAAAACTGATTGAAAAGAGTTACAGCCGGGCTGAGAAGCTGTCTGAAGAGCTGGAGAACACCATTGTTTTCTGTGGTGATGCGGCCGATCAGGAGCTGTTGACAGAAGAGAACATCGATCAGGTTGATGTATTTATTGCACTGACCAACGAAGATGAAACCAATATCATGTCTGCCATGCTGGCTAAAAAACTGGGTGCGAAAAAGGCCATGGTACTTATCCAGCGCGGAGCGTACGTGGATCTGGTTCAGGGTGGTGTTATCGATGTGGCAATCTCACCTCAGCAGGCAACCATTTCAGCCCTGCTTACCCATGTGAGACGCGCCGATATTGTCAATGTATCCTCTCTTCGCAGAGGCGCAGCAGAAGCCATCGAAGCCGTTGCTCACGGCGATGAGTCCACATCCAAAGTGGTTGGCCGGGCTATCGGCGACCTCAGACTGCCGCCGGGTACCACTATCGGTGCCGTTGTCCGTGGTGAAGAGGTACATATCGCTCACGACAACACCATCATTGAACAGGATGACCACGTCGTGATGTTCCTGGTGGACAAGAAGTTTATCCCTGACGTTGAAGCTCTGTTCCAGCCTAGCCCGTTCTTCTTATAAGATCTGTCATGGTTAACTATCGCCCCATACTTTTTGTTATCGGACTGGTGCTGTCTAAGATAGCGCTTTTTATGTACGTGCCAACTCTGGTGGCGTTCTTTTCCGGTACCGGGGGATTTCTGGAGTTTGGTAAAGCAGTCATCATTACTCATACCGCTGCCTTCCTGTGTCTGACCTTTGGCAGGACAAAAAGATTCCGTCTTGGTGTCAGAGATATGTTCCTGATCACCTCGCTGGTCTGGACCATTTCCAGCGCCTTTGCAGCGCTGCCCTTTGTGTTTATCAACCATATCAGCTTTACCGATGCCTACTTTGAAACCATGTCCGGTATCACCACAACGGGTTCAACGGTATTAAGCGGGCTGGATGATATGGCTCCCAGCATACTTTTATGGCGCTCAACCCTGCAATGGCTGGGCGGAGTGGGCTTTATCGTAATGGCCGTAGCCATCCTGCCTATGCTGAACGTAGGTGGTATGAAGCTGTTCCAGACGGAATCTTCCGACTGGTCAGATAAAAGCGCACCAAGGGCTAAGACAGTGGCATTCAATATTGTGACTGTCTACGTTACCCTGACGCTGGCTTGCCTGATTGGCTACCTGCTTACCGGAATGGGGCCCTTTGATGCCATCAATCATGCCTTTACCACCCTCTCTACCGGTGGCTATTCCACCTCCGATGGCTCCATGAACCACTTCTCAAACGGTGCCCACTGGGTAGGAACCATATTTATGTTCCTTGGTGGCCTGCCTTTCCTGCTGTTTGTTACCGCAATGAAAAAGCGCAGCCTGAGTGCTCTTATCCATGATGCGCAGGTAAGAGGCTTTGCTTATCTGTTTATTGTTGCCAGCCTGATTGTTGCGGCATGGCTGCAGTTCCATAATGGCTATAGCTTTGCTGACGCTATCCGGGTGTCCATGTTCAATATCGTCTCTGTGGTCACAACCACAGGCTACGGGCTTGAAGACTTTACCGCCTGGGGCGCGCTTCCTACTGTTCTGTTTGTATTTTTAATGCTGGCAGGCGCCTGCTCCGGATCCACTTCCGGTGGTATAAAGATATTCCGCTTTCAGATTGCTAAAACGCTTCTGGACAAGCAGATGATGCGCCTGATTCACCCTTCCGGAGTCTTTGTTCAGCGCTACAACCAGAGACCGGTCAATGACGATATCGTCCGTTCCGTTGTGGCCTTTGGTATCACCTTTTTTGCCACCATTATCATTATCGCCGGATGCCTGGGCAGTCTTGGACTGGATCCGACCACCAGCATTTCCGGAGCGGTTACCGCTGTCGCCAATGTTGGTCCGGGAATGGGGGATGTGATCGGACCTACCGGTAACTTTGCCACCCTTCCGGCGGTGGCAAAATGGATTCTGAGTTTTGGTATGTTGATGGGAAGGCTGGAAATTCTGACGATTTTAGTTCTCTTCTTCCCTCCGTTCTGGAAGAGTTAAAAAACAGAGCCCGGAAAACCGGGCTCTACACATTAACTGGAGGATTCCAGATACTCCAGTACCATTTTCCCGGCTTCCTCTGAAGGCGTATCCGCCGGAATGGTAAGACTTCTTTTCAGCTTACCTGTTCCTAACAATGAAGCCATCATGCCACCAACCCCTTTCTGCTGGCGATCGATCTCAAACCAGAGCTCCAGCTCTTTCTCATTTCTGTGCGCGACAATCTCAAGCTCACGCCAGCGGCCATGATAAGGCCCGGTTGTCGGTACAAATTCGAACTCCTGTACAAATGGCAGTGCAAAGCCTTTTGTCTCTTCACACTCCACCTGACGGATGCGCAGTCCCTGCTCTTCGAGCTCAGAGAAGATCCCGTCCATCAGAGGATCCGGACGGACAGTGATAATATCTTTATCTGACGGATCCACTGCCATGGAAATATCCAGCCCGGTTTCCAGCCATACCTTGGTATCTGCAATTGTCACCGGCGCATTCCATGGAATATCCAGCTCAACCTCAAAATCCCTCTGCTGGCCAGGTTCAATGGTGAAAGCGTAAGGCAGTTTCCATTCATTCAGTATATGAGTCTTCGCAACCCTTCTGGTTTTTCGGCTGTCATCGCTGCGCTCAACCGTCTCCTCTCCGAAATAACGGCAGCAGAGTTTTAAATCAATATTGTCGATCGCCTGCTCTGTCGAGCCACCGTAAACCTCAATAGTCAGGTTTGCCTTTTCTCCTGGCTTCAGATATTCCTGCTGCAGTATTGAGTCCACTCTTGCAGAACCGATGCCAAAGCTGGCTAAGGTTTTCTTTAGAAAAGACATAATCGATACTCCTTCATTACGATGTGCCCATGATCAAAATCAGCATGTCTGATCATACTAACGATAATTATGGCAAAAATCTCATACAAAGCCCGTGAATTAAACAGATGTCACTTTAACAAATCAGATTAAAAAAACGGCATTTTTTAACCGGGGAGCCTCGATCCTAAGGAAGGTTAGTGATAAGCTTAAAGCTGATATCTGAATCATTTGAGTCGGTATCATTACTCCTGGTTATTTATAGGAGTGGCAGCTGCCAGAAGAGATTTTATCTCATAGATAATCAGGCCATTAATTTGGCAATGGATGTGCCTGACAGTTAGGTAAAACTAATGCACTCAGTCAGGTTCGCGCGCAACATAACCAGCGCGTCTCGCCGCCGTTGTAGCTCAATCTCAGCTCCGGTAGCTAACAGAAATACACCAGCTAACTCTCTGGTTAAAAAAGTTGCTATGCAGAAGCGCCCAGATCATCAGGTTACAAAAGCGGCATAATAAAAAGCGCAGTCTTATCCACTGCGCTTTTTTTCTTTCTGTTTTCTCATCATCCGCTATCTGGTAACTTAACCCAAATAATTACTATTTGGAGAAAGTTAAATATGAAATGTCACCGCGTTAATGAACTTATTGAGCTGATTCATCCGGAATGGCAAAAAGATCCGGATCTGAACCTGCTGCAGTTTATTGTTAAACTTGCTCAGGAAGCAGGCTATGAAGGCAAGCTGGAAGATCTGACTGACGATGTTCTGATCTACCACCTGAAAATGCGCAACAGTGAAAAAGATGAGATGATTCCCGGCCTTGCAAAGGATCAGGAAGATGACTTTAAAACCGCACTTCTTAAAGCCCGCGGAATAATCAAATAAAGAAAATCTAAAGGGTTGAGCTCAACAATCCAGACATTACTTAAACGGCGCAGACTGCGTCGTTTTTTATCCCCGTAAGCAATCCCTCCCTAACCAACTTGTTAAAATTTGACCACCTTAAAGATACAAAAGTGTTAACCGTTATATAATTTACTTCTAATATACCTGATAAAACATCTAAGCAATGTAATAAGCACCAGAGATAAAAATAAACAGATGTGCTGACAGCAAAAAGGAAGATCAATGGGACAGGATAAGATCGAGGTAAAGGATGTCACAGCCAAAACCTTTAACCCCAAAACCCACAAAGGAAATCAGGACAGGTTTAATCCCGGCAATCGCATATACGTTCGCAAAAGTCAGGGCACCTTTCAGAAATTAAGAAGATACGGCGCCTGGTTTCTGCTGCTCCTTTTCGCCATCGTTCCCTGGATCCCCTTTGGCGAGAGACAGGCGATCCTGCTCGATATTGGCAATCAGCAGTTTTTCTTTTTTGGCACCACTCTTTATCCTCAGGATCTTACCCTGCTGGCACTGCTGTTTATGATTGCTGCTTTCGGCCTGTTCTTTGTTACCACCTTTCTGGGCAGGATCTGGTGCGGATACTTCTGCCCCCAGACAGTATGGACCTTTTTATATATCTGGTTTGAAGAAAAGCTGGAGGGCCCGGCCAATAAAAGGCGCAAACAGGACAGCGGCAAGCTCACAACCAGCCTGTTTATACGAAAACTGATTAAACATCTGGCATGGCTGTTTATTGCTGTCGTAACCGGCCTTACCTTTGTCGGTTACTTTGTTCCGGTAAAAACGCTGACCATTGAGTTTATGACCTTCAGTACCAGTTTCTGGCCGGGGTTCTGGGTGCTGTTTTTCGCCTTCTGTACCTATGCCAATGCCGGATGGATGAGAGCAATTGTCTGCCTGCATATGTGTCCTTATGCCCGCTTTCAGTCTGCGATGTTTGATAAAGATACCTATATCGTTGGTTATGACTCCGGCCGGGGTGAAACGCGGGGTCCGCGCTCAAGAAAAGCCGATCCGAAAAAGCTTGGCTTAGGTGACTGTATTGACTGTGACCTGTGCGTACAGGTCTGCCCAACCGGTATTGATATCCGTGACGGACTTCAGTATGAATGCATCAACTGCGGTGCCTGTATTGATGCCTGTAATCAGACCATGGAGCGGATGAAATACAAAACTAATCTGATTAGTTACACCACTGAGCACAAGTTATCCGGTAAAGATACCAAAGTAATGAGACCTAAGCTGATTGGCTATGGTGGCGTTATGCTGATGATGATCGCGCTGTTCTTCCTGCAGACCATCAGTGTCGAGCCAGTGGGGCTTAGCGTCATACGTGACAGAAACCAGCTGTATAAAATCAGCAGCAGCGGACTGATTGAGAACACCTACAACCTGAAAGTAATCAACAAAACCCAGCAGATTCAGGAGTATCAGTTGGATGTCAGCGGATTAACCGGTGTGAAATGGTACGGACAGCAAACCATCCGGGTAACACCGGGGGAAGTACTTAACTTACCGGTAAGCCTTGCGGTCGCTCCTGAAAAACTTATCTCACCTGTCACTACGATTCAGTTTATACTCACCGACAGTGAAAGCTTTTCGGTGGAAGTAGATAGCAGGTTTACATGGATAAAGAATTAACAAACAGTGCCTTTAACTTTGATGCACTGACCCCTGACTTTATGTGGTACGCACTGGAAAGTATCGGTGTGCGTGCCGAGTCAGGCCTTCTGGCGCTTAACAGCTATGAAAACAGAGTATATCAGTTCACCGACGAAGAGCGCAGACGCTACGTGGTGAAATTTTACCGTCCTCAGCGCTGGAGCAGAGAGCAGATTCAGGAAGAGCACGACTTTACCCTGGAACTGATAGAGCAGGAAATCCCTGTGGCACCGCCGGTAATAATCAATGGCGCGACCCTGCATGAATATCAGGGCTACCTGTTTGCTCTGTTTGAAAGCGTGGGCGGACGCCAGTTTGAAGTGGATAACTTTGAACAGCTGGAGTGGGTTGGCCGCTTTATGGGCCGCATTCACAGCGTCGGGAACAAAAATACCTTTAAACACAGACCTGAGATAAGTCTGGAAGATTATCTGTACCAGCCGAAAAAGCTGCTCAGCCAGTCCAGCTTTATTCCCATGCATCTGGAAAACGCTTTTTTCAGTGACCTGGATATGCTGATTAAATCCATTGAAGAGCACTGGCATAAAGACTTCACCTCAATCCGTCTGCACGGTGACTGCCACCCGGGCAATATTCTCTGGCGTGACGGGCCTATGTTTGTGGATCTGGATGATGCCAGAACCGGTCCAGCCGTTCAGGACCTCTGGATGCTGCTGAACGGAGAAAGACACGATAAGCTGGCACAACTGGACATCATTCTGGAAGGATATGAAGAGTTCTGTGATTTCGACCAGTCGCAGCTGAAGCTGATTGAACCTCTGCGCGGGCTGCGCATGGTTCACTATATGGCGTGGCTGGCTAAGCGCTGGGAAGATCCGGCTTTCCCTATCGCCTTCCCCTGGTTTAACGATCCTAAGTACTGGGAAAATCAGGTGCTGGGCTTTAAAGAGCAGATTGCAGCATTGCAGGAAGAGCCTCTTACTTTAATGCCGCAATGGTAACTTCAGGTGGCTTAGCTGGCTTTTTGCCTGCTAAGCCTTAACTTAGATCCGAACAGGTTAATCAAGGCACCTGTCACAATCAATACACCACCCAGATACGTCCAGAAGGATGGAACCTCTCCGAACACAGCCACACCAATCGCGATGGAAAAAACGATCTGCACATATGAGTATGCCGAAGCCTTACCCGCAGCTTGTGTCTGCATTGCTTTTGTCAGCCCTAACTGACCAACCTGAGTAAACACACCAACCAGAACAAGCAAGCCCGTGATATAGAGATCAGGCATGACAAAGTCATCCCCTATCAGAAACAGGGAGACCGGCAGGGCAACCATTGGAAAGTAAAGAATGATAACTGAGCTGTCTTCTGTCTGACTCAGTTTGCGGACAATAACGTAAGCCACAGAGCTGCCAAACGCCCCCAGAATAGCGGCAACAACGCTAACCATAGGAAGATGATTAACGGCCTGCTCTGCCATGGTCGGTCTGACCATAACAAAAACACCCAGCAAACATAAAACAATGCAGATGATGGTAGAAAGCTGCACCCTCTCCTTCAGAAAGATAACCGCCAGCACCGCTGTAAATACCGGATGGATATACTGCAATATAGTCGCTTCCGCCAGAGGCAGAGTTGTCACCGAATAGTAAACACACATAAGCGCCGCAGTTCCGGCGACGCCACGGGCCAGAAGCAGAGGCTTATTATTACCCCATATGGAAATACGCTTACGCTTTACATCCAGATAGCTGATAAACAGAGAGACCAGGGCTCTGGCCGCAACAATTTCAAATACAGGAATGCCGTAATTACCCACGTATTTAACGCAAGCCGACATCAGGGCAAAACCCAGTGCCGACAGAACCATAAACCGGACTCCGGCAGGAAACAGTTGGTAGAAAGTATTAAACATTTAAATTAACTGTGTTGGTCATAGATTTCTTCCAGACGGATATCTTTCTCTTTCCAGATATCCCCCAGCCAAAGCTGAAATTCCCGCTTGAAAGGTTTATCGTTAAAGTAATCGCCAAGTACCTTTTCATCCACAGGATGAGTATTTACGTGAACGACTATCTTCTCCATCTTCCCCATTAATAAGGCCTTAAACGGGTTCTCGCGGTTTTTCGGATAGGCTAAGGTCACATCAATAATGCTTTCAAACTGCTCCCCCATAGCGGCCAACGTATAAGCAATACCGCCTGATTTCGGCTGAAGAAGATTTTTGTAGCCAGACTTACTGCGCGCCTTTTTATCATGGGTATAACGGGTGCCTTCCACATAGTTGACCACTGTAGTGGGAGTATTTTTAAATCTGGCGCAGGAGCGGCGGGTACTGTCCAGGTCCGCCCCTCTTTTTTCCGGATTGCGGATCAGGTACTCACGGGAGTAACGGCGCATAAACGGCATATCCAGAGCCCAGCATGCCATTCCTAAAAACGGCACATACAGCAACTGCTGTTTCAGGAAAAACTTAGGCATGGGGATTTCGTCTTTAAATACACTGCATAGCACAACGATGTCCGTCCAGCTTAAGTGGTTAGATATCATCAGATACCAGCCATCTTTCTTAAGCTGATCAACACCTTCAATTTCCCACTCAACCGGATTAAATAAACTCAGGATCCAAACATTGATGGTAGCCCATAGCCACATCATCTTATTTGCCAGAGTTGTCATCACCTTTTTCGGGCCATTCCCGGGAAGAAGGAGCTTAAAAATAGCAGCAACACAAATCATCAGTGAGCAGATTGCAGTATTTACAATAACCAATAATGCAGTCACAGCTAAAACAAGATAACCGAACATAAACCTATTAATTTCGCCAACAGAGTAATAAAACAGCGCACAATTATACAGCCGCTTCAGACGAATGGAATTGAAACCGCTAATGGTCTGATTAGCCACACACTTTTTAAACCGCCTGAGCCGCTAATTGTTTAAGTAACCTGTCCATTGAACGATAACCCAAAGCCTCAGCCAGATGTTTTCTGCTGATATCTGCACTTCCTTCAAGGTCTGCAATGGTTCTGGCTACCTTAATAATCCGGTGATAAGCACGAATAGATAATCCTAAGCGGTGAAGTGCGTTCTCCAGAAATTCAGCATCTGGCTTCTCCAGCGGGCAATACTTATCAATCTCTCTGCTGCCAAGTAACGCATTTACCTTTCCTGCACGCTTGTCCATTAACTCGCGAGCTCTAAGCACTCGCTCTCTGACCACCGATGTCGGCTCGCCCCGCTCTCCACCTTCTGAAAGGGTTCCCTTGGGCAGTGCGGGAATTTCCAGAGACATATCGAACCTGTCCAGCAAAGGACCGGACAGCCTGCCGAGATAACGCAGTATTGCCTGAGGATTCTCTCTTGCCTGAGAACCTTCGTAATACCCAGTAGGGCTTGGGTTCAACGCTCCAACTAACTGAAACCGGGCCGGGAAACGGGTCTTACCTGCCGCGCGGGAAATAACTATTTCACCGGACTCCAGCGGTTCTCTTAATGAATCGAGAACTTTTCGTTCAAATTCGGGCATCTCATCAAGGAACAAAAGGCCGTTGTGAGCAAGGGAGATCTCACCCGGTCTGGGAACCGACCCTCCCCCAACCAGCGCAGCCATTGAACTGGAATGGTGCGGTGAACGAAACGGACGGGTTTTCCAGTTATCCTGATTAATCTCCTGCTGAGTTAAAGATGCCACTGAAGCAGTTTCCAGCGCTTCTGTATCCGTCATATCAGGTAAAAGATCGCACAAACGCGATGCCAGCATGGTCTTCCCTGTTCCGGGAGGCCCTACGAACAGAAGGTTGTGTGATCCGGCAGCCGCTATCTCCAGAGCACGTTTTCCCTGCTGCTGACCAATAATATCCTGCAGGTCTCTGGAGTGGTCTGAGAAGCTTTCAGAGCTTTTGGGCACCTGTAACCCTAAAGCTCCCTGACCACATAAGTAAGCACATACTTCCACCAAACCCGAGGCTGACTTGTGGGTATCTTCACCAACCAGAGCAGCCTGCCCGCCATCGGTATCCGGAACGACTAAACACCTGTCGGAACGGTTTGCAGCTAAGGCAGCAGGAAGAACGCCTTTTACTGAGCGAATCTCACCGGACAAAGCCAGCTCTCCGATAAATTCATGATCATCGAGCTTACTTACCGGTATCTGCCCGGAGGCAGCCAGGATTCCCAGAGCAATCGGCAGGTCAAATCTGCCTCCTTCTTTCGGTAAATCGGCAGGAGCCAGATTGACGGTGATCTTTTTCGGCGGAAGTTCAAACTGCGAATTAAGGATAGCGCTGCGGACCCTGTCCTTAGATTCTTTAACCGTCGTTTCAGGAAGCCCCACTAAAGCAAAACCTGGCATACCATTGCTAATATGCACTTCAACCAGCACTTCAGGTGCTTCAACTCCAACGCTTGCCCTGCTTCGGATAATTGCGAGTCCCATATATCTCCTTGTTAATAAAGATGATTGATTAGCTATTTTTTATAACCACATTTATATAACGCGAGATTCAAAAGAATAAATATGAAAAAAGACTGAGTTTTTACTTGTCATCAAAGCGGTTAATGTGTTACCACTAGTGACGCAAACATAAACAAACACTTTGTAACGAAATAAATGAATTTTTCCGTATCACTTAACGCACTCATTATTCTCCTGAACGTGGTCATTATTAGTACCGCGCGGGGACTGGTGAACGGAAAAAACTAAATAAAGAATTCCAAAAACCCCCGCACTGAAAAGTCCGGGGGTTTTTTGCAATCTAGAATCAATAAATTAGACAGAAATTAGCCGGAACAAGTATTAGGTGTTCAATGAGGCTAGAACGAGAAGTACAGGAATACACAACATGTGCAGCGATAATAACGCGTTTACAACGCAGACAGGCAGGAGGCAATAATGAATGGATCTGATTTAGTTATTGCAGCCTTAAAGCAGGAAGGGATTAAAACCGTATTCGGTTATCCTGGCGGTGCCATCATGCCAATTTATGATGCCCTTTACGATGGTGGTATTGAACACGTCCTTTGCCGACACGAACAAGGTGCTGCTATGGCGGCTATCGGTATGGCGAGAGCAACTCAGGATGTTGCTGTTTGTATCGCAACCTCTGGTCCGGGTGCAACTAACCTGGTTACCGGCCTTGCAGATGCCTTTCTTGATTCCATCCCGCTTGTAGCGATTACCGGTCAGGTGGCCAGTCCGCTTATCGGTACTGACGCATTCCAGGAGATCGATGTTATCGGTATGTCTCTGGCGTGTACCAAGCACAGCTATCTGATTACAGATATCGACGATCTGGCTCCGACTCTGGCTGAAGCATTTGAAGTGGCTAAATCTGGCCGCCCGGGCCCGGTTATCGTTGATATCGCAAAAGACGTTCAGTTAGCTGAAGCGCCTGTGCACGCTCTTCCTTACTTCGAGCCACCAGCCATTCCGGTAGCATCGCATGAAAGTATTGAAGCAGCACAAAAGCTTCTGTCAGAAGCTGAGAAACCAGTTCTTTATGTCGGTGGTGGCGTTCAGTTGGCAAAGGCAACGGACTGTGTAAGACACTTCCTTGAAGCTAACCCAATGCCTTCAGTAAGCACTCTGAAAGGCCTTGGAACCATTGACCGTCATGACCCATACTACCTGGGAATGGTTGGTATGCACGGTACTAAAGCAGCAAACCTGACTGTTCAGGAGTCTGACCTGCTTATCGTGGTTGGCGCACGTTTTGACGACCGCGTGACAGGCCGTCTGGATACCTTTGCGCCTCACGCTAAGGTTATTCATATCGATATCGATGCTGCAGAGTTTAATAAGCTGCGTGAGGCCCATGCACCGCTGCGTGGTGATATCAATGTTATCCTGCCTCAGTTGGAAGTGACCAGAGATCTGGCACCATGGCTGCTGCACACGGATGAGTTCAGAAACAAGTTTAAGTGGCGCTACGATCACCCGGGTGACCATATCTTCGCTCCTAAGCTGCTAAAAGAGCTTTCTGACATGATGGATGACAGCACTATCATCTCCACCGACGTAGGTCAGCACCAGATGTGGTCTGCACAGCATATCCAGCCACGCCGTCCTGAGAACTACATTACTTCTGCAGGCCTTGGCACTATGGGCTTTGGCCTTCCTGCTGCTGTGGGTGCTAAAGTTGCCCGTCCGGATGATCAGTCTGTTCTTATCACTGGTGACGGCTCATTTATGATGAACGTTCAGGAACTGGGTACCATCAAGCGTAAGCAGTTGCCGGTGAAGATTGTTCTTCTGAACAACCAGCGCCTTGGCATGGTTCGTCAGTGGCAGTCTCTGTTCTTTGATGGCCGCTACAGCGAAACCATTCTGGATGACAACCCGGATTACGTAGCACTGGCTGCCTCCTTTGGCATACCGGGCAAAACAATCACCCATAAAGATGAAGTAGAACCGGCGCTGAAAGAGATGCTGGAAAGCGAAACCGCATACATGCTTCATGTCGTGATTCCGGAAGAAGAAAACGTATGGCCACTTGTGCCACCAGGCGCAGCAAACCAGGACATGGTGGAGAATACCTAATGGAAAGATATCTAGTTACCATTTTTGCCAATGATAAGCCGGTTCTGGTTGAGCGGATTCTTCGCGTGGTACGCCACCGTGGTTTTGCTATCAAACAGATACTTGCCACTCAGAATCAGGAAAGTCATTTAGCTAAAATCGAGATCGTGGTAGACAGCAATCGCCCGATTACGCTGATCACCAACCAGATCGAAAAGCTTTGGGATGTTACGGAAGTAAATACCTCAAATCTTGATATAGAGAAAGACGAGCTGCTTGCAGCATACAAAATTTAAGGAAGGAATCTGAAATGGCAACAAACACTGCTGATTACATTTGGTTCAATGGCAAGATGGTTCCATGGGCTGAAGCGAATGTTCATGTTCTGACTCACGCTATGCACTACGGCACGTCAGTTTTTGAAGGTATCCGCTGCTACAACACACCAAACGGCCCAATTGTGTTCCGTCATGAAGAGCATATGCAGCGCCTGAAGGATTCTGCAAAGATCTACCGCTTTCCTATCCCGTACTCAGTAGATGAGCTAATGGAAGCGTGCCGCGAAACACTGCGTGAAAATAAGCTGGATTCCGCTTATATCCGCCCGCTTGGCTTTGTGGGTAATGTTGGTCTGGGTGTTTGCCCTCCTGCAGATACTGAAATGGAGCTTATCATTGCTGCGTTCCCTTGGGGTTCTTACCTGGGTGAAGAAGCACTGGCGAACGGTGTGGATGCCATGATCTCAAGCTGGAACCGTGCAGCACCAAATACAATTCCGACAGCGGCTAAAGCTGGCGGTAACTACCTTTCATCGCTGCTTGTGGGCGGTGAAGCGCGTCGTCATGGCTATGCAGAAGGTATCGCACTGAGCGTTGACGGTTACCTTTCTGAAGGTGCCGGTGAAAACATCTTTGTTATCAAAAACGGCGTTATCATGACGCCACCGGCAACCAGTGCCATCCTTCCGGGCATTACCCGCGATGCGATCATGACGCTGGCTAAAGATCTGGGTTACGAGATCCGTGAAGAGAATATCGCACGTGAAGCTCTGTATCTTGCTGACGAGATCTTTATGACAGGTACAGCTGCTGAGATCGTTCCTGTACGCAGCGTTGACAAGATCACAGTTGGTGAAGGTAAACGCGGACCGGTGACTGAAAAGATCCAGTCCACCTTCTTCGGACTATTTGACGGAACAACAGAAGACAAATGGGGCTGGTTAGATCCAGTTTATCCAGCACAAAAATAATCAGGGAATATAAACACAATGTCGACTCCAAAGAAATACCGTAGTGCAACTACGACTCATGGCCGAAATATGGCAGGTGCACGTGCGCTATGGCGTGCAACAGGCGTAAAAGAAGAAGACTTCGGTAAGCCAATTATCGCGGTAGTAAACTCATTCACCCAGTTTGTTCCGGGTCACGTACACCTGAAAGACATGGGTCAGCTGGTAGCAAAAGAGATTGAAGCTGCTGGTGGTATTGCAAAAGAATTTAACACTATCGCTGTGGACGATGGTATCGCAATGGGTCACGGCGGTATGCTTTACTCGCTGCCTTCACGTGAGCTGATTGCTGACTCTGTTGAGTACATGGTTAACGCTCACTGCGCCGATGCTATGGTTTGTATCTCAAACTGTGACAAGATTACTCCGGGAATGATGATGGCTTCACTTCGCCTGAATATCCCGGTGATCTTTGTATCTGGCGGTCCGATGGAAGCAGGTAAAACCAAGCTTTCTGATCAGCTAATCAAGCTGGACCTTGTTGATGCAATGATGCAGGGTGCCGATCCAAACGTTTCTGATGAGCAGAGCGAACAGGTTGAGCGCAGCGCATGTCCGACATGCGGTTCTTGCTCAGGTATGTTCACAGCTAACTCAATGAACTGTCTGACTGAAGCTCTGGGCCTTAGCCAGCCGGGTAATGGTACTATGCTGGCAACTCACGCTGACCGTAAGGAACTGTTCCTGAACGCAGGCCGTCGTATTGTTGAGCTGACTAAGCGTTACTATGAGCAAGGTGACGAATCTGCACTGCCACGCAACATAGCAACCAAAGCAGCATTCGAAAACGCAATGGCGCTTGATATTGCTATGGGTGGTTCAACTAACACAGTTCTTCACCTACTGGCTGCCGCTCAGGAAGCAGAAGTGGATTTCGATATGACAGATATCGACCGTATGTCCCGTAAGGTTCCTCATCTGTGTAAGGTTGCCCCTTCAACTCAGAAATACCATATGGAAGACGTTCACCGTGCCGGTGGTGTACTGGCTATTCTTGCTGAACTTGACCGTGCCGGCCTGATCAACAATCAGGCAAAAACTGTTCTGGGCATAACCATGGCTGAACAACTGACTCAGTACGACATCATGAAGAGTGAGTCTGACGAAGTTAAGTCCTTCTTCCGCGCAGGCCCTGCGGGTGTCCGCTCCATTGAAGCTTTCTCTCAGGACTGTCGCTGGGACAGCCTGGATGACGACCGTGAAAACGGCTGTATCCGCTCAAAAGAGAATGCATTCAGCCAGGACGGTGGTCTTGCCGTACTGAAAGGTAATATCGCTCTTGATGGCTGTATCGTTAAGACTGCAGGTGTTGATGAAAGCATCCTGAAGTTCCAGGGCCCGGCTGTGGTATTTGAAAGCCAGGAAGACGCTGTAGACGGTATCCTTGGCGGCAAAGTGAAAGCTGGTGATGTGGTTATCATCCGTTACGAAGGTCCTAAGGGTGGTCCAGGTATGCAGGAAATGCTTTACCCGACGACTTACCTGAAATCTATGGGTCTTGGCAAAGAGTGTGCGCTTCTGACTGACGGCCGCTTCTCTGGTGGTACTTCTGGTCTGTCTATCGGTCACGCATCCCCTGAGGCTGCTAACGGCGGTACTATCGGTCTGGTTAAAGATGGCGATACCATCACTATCGACATTCCAAACCGCTCTATCACGCTTGATGTTGCTGAAGATGAGCTGGCTGCACGCCGTGCTAAACAAGACGAACTTGGCTGGAAACCGGCTAACCGTCAGCGTGAAGTGTCTTTCGCTCTGAAAGCTTACGCAAGCATGGCAACCAGTGCTGACAAAGGTGCGGTACGCGATAAATCCAAGCTTGAGGGTTAATCTCCGTGCCTCATACGCAACACCCATTACCGAAAACTGGCGCAGAATATCTGCGCCATATTCTTCGTGCTCCGGTCTACGAAGTGGCAACCAAAACCCTGCTTCAGGATATGCCCCGCCTTTCTGAGCGTATCGGTAACCAGGTTCAGCTGAAAAGAGAAGACCGCCAGCCGGTTAACTCCTTTAAGCTGCGTGGTGCCTACAATATGGTGGCCAGCCTGACGGAGGCACAAAAAGACGCCGGCGTTATCGCAGCATCTGCAGGTAACCATGCTCAGGGCATTGCTTATTCAGGTAAGCATCTGGGTATCCGTGCCATTATCGTTATGCCAAAGACTACTCCCGATATCAAAGTGGACGCAGTACGCGGCTTTGGCGGTGAAGTGGTCCTGCACGGTGCTAACTTCGATGAAGCCAAAGCGGAAGCAGAACGTCTTGCAGAGCTTCACGGATATACCTTTGTTCCTCCGTTCGATCACCCTCTGGTGATTGCCGGTCAGGGTACAATCGGTATGGAGATGCTTCAGCAGAACGGTCACCTGGACTATATCTTTGTTCAGGTTGGCGGTGGCGGTCTGGCTGCCGGTATCGCGGTTCTGGTTAAGCAGTTAATGCCGGAAATCAAGGTCATTGCTGTTGAGCCTGAAGATTCATGCTGCCTAAAAGCGGCTCTGGATGCAGGCGAACCTGTGGTGCTTGACCAGGTCAGTATGTTTGCTGATGGTGTAGCGGTTAAGCGCATTGGTGAAGAAACCTTCCGCCTGTGTCAGGAATATATCGACGGGCATATTTCTGTCTCAAGCGATGAAATCTGTGCTGCCGTTAAGGATATCTTCGAAGACACCCGCGCTATCGCGGAACCCTCCGGAGCCCTTGCTCTGGCTGGCCTGAAGAAGTTTGCAGAGCAGAACGAGCTTAAAGGTAAGAAACTGGGAACCGTACTTTCCGGAGCTAACACCAACTTCCACGGTCTGCGCTATGTTTCAGAACGTTGTGAACTGGGTGAAAAGCGCGAAGGTCTGTTAGCGGTGACTATCCCTGAAGAGCCGGGCGCATTCTTTAAGTTCTGTCAGACTATCGGTGGCCGTGCGGTAACTGAGTTTAACTACCGCTATAACGATGACAGCCTGGCAAATATCTTTGTCGGTGTCCGTCTTCAGGGTGGTCAGGAAGAGCTTGAGAATATTATTGCTGACCTTCGCGAAGGCGGTTATCCGGTAATCGACCTGTCAGACGACGAAATGGCAAAACTGCACATCCGTTATATGATTGGCGGCCGTCCGAACAAAAAGCTTCAGGAGCGCCTGTACAGCTTTGAGTTCCCTGAATATCCGGGCGCCCTGCTTAAATTCCTGAGCACTCTGGGCACTCACTGGAACATCAGCCTGTTCAACTACCGTAACCACGGTATGGACTACGGCCGTGTGCTCTGTGGATTCGAGCTGGATGAGTCTGATCTGGCACGCTTCTCTGAGCATCTGTTTGAACTGGACTATCCGTATAAAGACGAGAGTGATAATCCGGCGTTTAAGTTCTTTTTGTCTTAACTTCCTATCCAACAGTTAGATCGCTGCGAGTCAGCCTTTGGCTACTTCCCAGTGATCTTCTGTTTCTTCAATCACTATTTTTCTCATTTCTAACTCAGCCTCAATATCCGCAATTTGCTCCAAAAGCAGCCCAAGATTGCTATCTTCATTAACCGATTCTAAATACAGCTTTCGTATTGATGCATCAGCCAGCTTTGGAATAGACGAGTTTCCGTTCTCCCACCTGCCTATTGTCTGCTGATCATAACCCAGTAGCTCAGCAAGAACCCTTCGGGAGTGATTAAACTGAAGGCGGAAAAACTTAAATTCGTCACCTGTCAGGTGAGTGGTTTTATTAACAAGCGCCAGCGCAATTACTTTATGCAAACCACCTATATCATCAATACTGAAGTACTCTTCATCATCTATAACTTCGATGTGATAGCCGTTTCTTAAGTAGATATTCGGAAGGCCGCACTCTATATAGTGGTATATGTCATTCATCGTTGCCCCTCCTTAAGGTAGTAAAACAGTAACAATAAAAGCTGACGGATCACTCTCAACTCTTTTGAGAACAAGGCTTACTCTTAAAAGCTCCCCTGCTGCCATCCCTTCTAAATTCATTTTCCAGTCTCCTCTTGGATCCTGATGAGGTAGTTCCTGAAACCTGCTTGAACTACTCCGTAGCAGACTAAAAACCTGTTGGGTAGAAACTTTTCTCTCAGTTAATCGCTGCCTGGCATGCTTAGAAAACTTAACTCTATAAGAATAATATGTCGCTAAATCAGCTATTAACTTTCGGGCACTCTTAGGCGTTAAAGGAAATTCGGTAACACATTTCACGTTGTCTGGATTCATACAAGTCCTTATTACTCAAGTATCTTGTGGTTTCCAGAGTTATTCTCAGCTAGCAAGTAAAATGGATTATGTGTAGAGAAATTATTATTTTTATATCAATTTGATATAAAAATAAAGTAAGACAGAATTGAATGCAAGTTTTATATCATTTTGATACAAAACTTGAGAGAGAAATAACACCTTAACAAAAAGGCGACCATCCGGTCGCCTTTTTACACACTAAACAGATTTACCTCTTCGTTTCCTCGCCAGTTCGGCCACTCGCAACTGCGCAATAGCCTTTGCCAGCTCTTTGGCTGCCAAAGCAAAGTCCATATCGCCATGCTGGTGCTGGATATGCTCTTCGGCTTTACGTTTGGCTTCTTCAGCTTTTGCAGCGTCAATGTCTTCACCGCGTATTGCGGTATCCGCCAACACGGTTGCGATACCGGGCTGAACTTCAACATAACCACCAGAGACATAGATAAACTCCTCATGGCCATGCTGCTTTACTATACGCAGCATACCAGGCTGAACTGCCGTCAGAAGAGGTGCGTGTCCGTGATAAATACCAAGCTCACCTTCACTGCCGGTAACCTGAAATGTCTCTACCAGGCCGGAAAAAAGCTGCTTCTCTGCACTGACCACATCAAGGTGAAAGGTGGTTACTGTCATATAACGTCCTGTCTAATTCTATTTTTTCTTCTTAACCGGACGCTTCCATCCGGAAATTCTGCGTTCTTTAGCGCGAGTGATTACTAACTCACCTTCATTGATATCTTTAGTAACTGTAGCACCGGCGCCAATAGTTGCACCATTACCCACAGAAACCGGAGCCACCAGCTGAGTATCTGAACCGACAAAAACGTCATCACCGATAATAGTCTTATGTTTGTTAGCACCATCGTAGTTACAGGTGATGGTACCTGCACCGATATTGGTATCTTTACCAATCTCAGTATCACCAATATAAGTAAGGTGACCAACCTTAGAGCCTAAGCCGATAACACCGTTCTTAATCTCAACAAAGTTACCCACATGAGCTTCGTTCTTAAGCTCAGCACCAGGACGCAGACGGGCAAACGGACCAACCGTACAGTCTTCACCCACTGTAGACTCTTCAATTACCGTATATGGGCTCAGAACAGAATTATCATCGATTTCACAATCTTTCAGTACACAACCTGCACCGATAACCACATTATCACCGATAGTTACGCTACCTTCGATTACCACGTTCACATCGATCTCAACATCACGGCCACACTGAAGCTCACCACGCAGATCAAAACGAGCCGGATCACGCAGCATCACACCCTGCTCAAGCAGTTTCTCAGCCTGCATTAACTGGTATGCACGCTCAAGTTTAGCAAGCTGAACACGGTTATTCACGCCTTCCACTTCAATAGGATTTGCAGGATGAACGGCTTCTACAGCGCGACCTTCATTATGAGCCGCAGCAATAACGTCCGTCAGATAGTACTCACCCTGAGCATTATCATTACTTAAACCAGACAGCCAGCGCTTCAGGTCACCACCGGTCGCTACCATAACCCCGGTATTAATCTCATTGATCAGCTTCTGCTCTTCACTCGCATCTTTCTGCTCAACGATAGCCACTACAGGGCCATTTTTACGAACAATTCGACCGTAACCAGTCGGGTCATCAAGAACCACCGTCAGAAGCGCAATACCGCCTTCAGGCTGGGCATCCAGCAGACTTTCGATTGTCGCATCTGAAATCAGCGGCACATCGCCGTAAAGAACCAACACTTTTTCATCATCAGAAAACTGATCCGAAGCCTGATCTACTGCATGACCAGTACCTAGCTGCTCAGCCTGAAGCACCCAGCTCACCTGTTCATTACCAAGCACTTCCTTCATCTGATCACCACCGTGACCATAAACCAGATGAATATTCTGAGCACCAAGACCAGCACATGTATCAATCACATGCTTTGCCATCGGTTTTCCCGCCAAGGTGTGAAGCACCTTAGGCTTGCTTGAGTACATACGGGTACCTTTACCCGCAGCCAGGATCACCGCGCTAAACTTCATGAAAAAGTCCTTATTTTTTATATTAAATGAGAGCTGATTCTAACTTGTATTGTGCCGTATTTAAAAGCTTCAGTATCAAGAATTCTCTGCAAACACCCGGTATTAAAGGAAAGTCGGGTGACTCTGGAGTAAAACCTATTTTTCAGGGAAGAAAAATTGGAGCCTACATGGATGTACTTGCGGCGGTTTTACGGAAGAGTTACCTGACTTTACTGAGAGCCAGAAGTTACCAAAAACAAAAAGGCGACCATCAAGGTCGCCTTTTTCTCACACTAAACAGATTAGCGTCTTCTGCTCTTAGTCAGCTCGATAACACGAAGCTGAGCAATCGCTTTAGCCAGTTCACTGGCCGCTTGTGCGAAGTCCATGTCGCCATGCTGATTCTGGATATTCTCCTCAGCCTTGCGCTTGGCTTCTTCTGCCTTAGCAGCGTCAAGATCTTCACCACGGATAGCTGTATCAGCCAGTACAGTCGCTGTACCAGGCTGAACCTCTATAATACCACCAGAAACATAAATAAATTCCTCGTGGCCGTGCTGTTTAACGATACGCACCATGCCAGGCTTAATAGCGGTCAGCAGCGGTGTGTGACCATGGAAAATACCAAGTTCACCTTCGCTACCGGTCACCTGAAACGTCTCAACGCGGCCACAGAAAAGACTCTTTTCCGCGCTAACTACATCCAGATGAAAGGTTATTGCTGCCATATCGCCTCCTGTCTAGCCTTATAGCTTCTTCGCTTTCTCGATAGCGTCTTCGATAGTACCGCAGTACATAAACGCCTGCTCCGGAATGTCGTCGTATTCACCGTCCAACAGACCTTTAAAGCTACGAAGAGTATCTTTCAGCGAAACATAGCAACCTGGCTGACCAGTGAAGACTTCCGCTACGTGGTAAGGCTGAGTAAGGAAACGTTCAATCTTACGAGCACGAGCTACCAACAGCTTATCCTCTTCAGACAGTTCGTCCATACCAAGGATAGCGATGATATCCTTCAGCTCTTTATAGCGCTGAAGCGTCTGCTGTACGCCACGAGCAACATCGTAGTGCTCCTGACCAACAACCAGTGGATCAAGCTGACGTGAAGTCGAATCCAGTGGGTCGATCGCAGGGTAAAGACCCATAGCTGCGATGTTACGGCTAAGTACAACTGTTGCATCCAAGTGCGCAAACGTTGTTGCCGGAGACGGGTCAGTCAGGTCATCCGCAGGTACGTATACCGCCTGTACAGATGTGATAGAACCACTCTTCGTTGATGTGATACGCTCCTGAAGTACACCCATCTCTTCTGCAAGAGTTGGCTGATAACCTACCGCAGATGGCATACGACCCAGTAGAGCCGATACTTCTGTACCCGCAAGGGTATAACGGTAAATGTTATCGATGAACAGAAGTACGTCACGACCTTCATCACGGAAACGTTCCGCCATAGTCAGGCCAGTAAGCGCTACACGCAGACGGTTGCCCGGTGGCTCGTTCATCTGACCATAAACCATTGCTACTTTTGATTCTTCAGGCTTCTCGATGTTTACAACACCCGCTTCCTGCATTTCAAAGTAGAAGTCGTTACCTTCACGAGTACGTTCACCAACACCCGCGAATACTGAAAGACCAGAGTGCTGAAGTGCGATGTTGTTGATAAGTTCCATCATGTTAACGGTCTTACCTACACCTGCACCACCGAACAGACCGATTTTACCACCCTTAGCGAATGGACAAACCAGGTCAATTACCTTTACACCTGTCTCAAGAAGCTCAGTCGCGTTTGACTGATCTTCATAACTTGGAGCTTCACGGTGAATCGCGTAGTGCTCTTTTGCACCAACTTCACCACGCTCATCAATCGCGTCACCCAGAACGTTCATGATACGTCCCAGAGTCTCTGTACCTACCGGTACAGTGATTGGAGCACCAGTATTTTCTACCGTTAATCCACGACGTAAACCATCAGAGCTACCCATTACGATACAGCGAACTACGCCGCCGCCCAGCTGCTGCTGAACTTCAAGAACAAGACGTTCCTGAGCTTCAGTAACATTAAGAGCATCATATACACGTGGTACATCGCCCTGTGGGAACTCTACGTCGACTACCGCACCGATGATCTGTACGATCTTACCTGTAGCCATCGTTAATCCTCTAACTAATTAGTTTTACCAATGCTTAAACCGCTGCAGCACCACCAACAATCTCAGACAGTTCTTGTGTGATAGCGGCTTGACGCGCTTTGTTATACACAAGCTCTAAGTCTTCGATCAGGTTTGTTGCATTATCTGTTGCTGCCTTCATCGCAATCATTCGGGCTGCCATTTCACAAGCCAGGTTCTCAACCACCCCCTGGTACACCTGAGATTCAACATAGCGAATCAGTAGTGCATCCAGAAGAGGCTTCGGCTCAGGCTCGTAAATGTAATCCCATGTATGAGTACGCTGTTTCAGCTCTTCACTTTCCGATTTAGGCAGTGGTAGTAATTGATCGATCGTTGGTTCCTGTACCATAGTGTTTACAAACTTGTTGAACACCACGTACAGGCGATCCAATTCACCTTCATCGTATTTCTTCAGCATAACGCCCACAGAACCGATCAGGTCTTCAACGCTTGGGTTATCACCAAGACCAGATACCTGAGCCGCTACCTTAGCGCCGCTGTTATTGAAAAATGCAGTCGCTTTAGAGCCAACAATAGCAAGCTCTACATCTGCACCCTTCTCTTTCCAGTCCTGCATGTCATGCATAGCTTTTTTGAACAGGTTAATGTTCAAGCCGCCACACAGACCGCGGTCTGTAGAAACGATGATGTAACCAACACGTTTAGCTTCGCGTTCTTCCAGATACGGATGTTTGTATTCCAGATTACCGCTTGCCAAATGACCGATCACTTTACGCATTGTTTCCGCATATGGACGTGAAGCTTCACGAGCGTCCTGAGAACGTCTCATTTTAGAAGCTGCCACCATTTCCATCGCTTTCGTAATCTTCTGAGTGCTTTTCACACTCCCGATTTTATTACGTATCTCTTTTGCGCCGGCCATCGTATTACTCTCTCTTTATGGATTCGCCGGTGACCTTAACGATCACCCTGCGAATGACCAATTACCAAGTTTGGGTTGCCTTGAAATCCTCAACAATTTTCTTAAGTTGAGCTTCGATTTCATCGTTGTAAGCACCCGTTTTGCTGATTTCTTCAGCGAAATCTGCAAAGTGGCTGTGAGCATACGATAGAAGAGCGTCTTCGAAATCCAGAACTTTGCTAAGTTCAATGTCTTCCAGATAGCCACGCTCTGCCGCGAAGATAACCAGTGCCTGAGCAAATACTGACATAGGAGCGTACTGCTTCTGCTTCATCAGCTCAGTTACTTTCTGACCATGGTCAAGCTGTTTCTTCGTTGCTTCATCAAGATCCGAAGAGAACTGAGCAAATGCTGCAAGTTCACGGTAAGCAGCCAGAGCAGTACGGATACCACCTGATAGCTTCTTGATGATCTTAGTCTGTGCCGAACCACCTACACGAGATACTGAGATACCCGGGTCAACCGCAGGGCGAACACCAGAGTTAAACAGTTCTGTCTGTAGGAAGATCTGACCATCAGTAATCGAGATTACGTTAGTCGGTACGAATGCCGATACGTCACCTGCCTGAGTTTCGATGATAGGAAGAGCAGTCAGAGAACCGGTCTTACCTTTCACTTCACCGTTAGTGAAACGCTCTACATAGTCTTCGTTTACACGAGCAGCACGCTCTAGCAGACGAGAGTGTAGGTAGAATACGTCACCCGGGAATGCCTCACGGCCTGGTGGACGTTTTAGTAGCAGAGAGATCTGACGGTATGCTACTGCCTGCTTAGACAGATCATCATAAATGATAAGTGCATCTTCGCCGCGATCACGGAAGTATTCACCCATTGCACAACCTGCGTACGGTGCAAGGTATTGCAGCGCAGCAGATTCAGAAGCAGATGCAACAACAACGATGGTATTTTCCAGCGCGCCGTGCTCTTCCAGTTTGCGTACTACGTTAGCGATAGTCGATGCTTTCTGACCGATTGCTACGTAGATAGAGTAAATACCAGAGTCTTTCTGGTTGATGATGGCATCGATTGCCAGAGCTGTTTTACCAGTCTGACGGTCACCGATGATAAGCTCACGCTGACCACGACCGATTGGGATCATGGAGTCAACTGACTTATAACCAGTCTGAACTGGCTGGTCTACCGATTTACGGTCGATTACGCCCGGTGCGATAACTTCTACAGGAGAAGACAGTTTCGCTTCGATTGGACCTTTACCATCAATAGGCTCACCAAGTGTGTTTACAACACGACCCAGCATTTCAGGACCAACTGGAACTTCCAGAATACGGCCTGTGCCTGTTACTTTCATTCCTTCCTTAAGGTCGGAATATGGGCCCATTACTACCGCACCAACCGAGTCACGCTCAAGGTTAAGTGCCAGCGCATAACGGCCACCCGGTACTTCAATCATTTCACCTTGCATCACGTCCGCAAGGCCGTGAATGCGAATAATACCATCGCTTACCGATACGATAGTACCTTCGTTGCGAGCTTCACTAACAACTTCGAATGACTCGATACGTTGTTTGATTAGATCGCTAATTTCCGTGGAATTTAGTTGCATGCTCCAATCCCCATCAAGACTGCAATGCATCGCTCAGGCGGGCTAACTGGCCACGCGTTGAGTTATCGATGATTAAGTCTCCGGCTCGAATAACAACCCCACCAAGTAGGGCCTCATCTACACTGCAATTCAGCTTAACTTTGCGCTCAAGACGCTGTTCCAGTTTGCTGCTGATTTCTGCAATTTGTTTTTTAGAAAGCTCTGTTGCAGAAACAACCTCTGCATCAATCACCTTCTCGTGCTCCTGTTTCAGGAACATAAACTCATTACAAACCTCAGGAAAAGCCGCTAATCGGCCATTCTCAGCCATCACCTTAATCAGGTTCTGACCATTTTCATCAAACTGATCGCCACAAACCGCAATAAAGATTTCTGACAGTTTTTCTGCAGATGCGGAACTCGTTAGGAGCTCAGCAATATCCTTATTCTTTGTAACTTCGGCAGCAAAAGTGAGCATCTGACCCCATTGGTCTAATGCACCTTTCTCCACCGCAAAATCAAATGCTGCTTTAGCGTAGGGGCGTGCGATTGTAGTCAATTCAGACATATGCGCCCCTCGCGTTAAAGTTTTGCAGTAATGTTATCGAGAATATCTTTGTGCGCGTCTTTATCAATTGAGCGCTCAAGGATTTTCTCTGCACCAGCTAAAGCCAGAGTAGCAACTTGCTTGCGCAGTTCATCGCGTGCGCGGTTACGCTCAGCTTCGATTTCTGCTTCCGCTTGTGTAAGAATCTTCTGGCGTTCTGCCTGAGCTTCTTCACGTGCTTCATCAACAATCTGTGCTTTACGCTTGTTTGCTTGCTCGATGATCTCTGTTGCTGTGCGCTTTGCTTCTTTCAATTGGTCAGAAGCACTGGATTGTGCCAGGTCCAGATCTTTAGCTGCTCTTTCAGCAGCCTGCAGACCGTCAGCAATTTTCTTCTGACGCTCTTCAATCGCTTCCATGATTGGCGGCCATACATACTTCATGCAGAACCATACAAACATTGTGAAGGCAATTGCCTGACCCAGCAGAGTTGCGTTCATATTCACAACAGCTACCCCTCTATTTGTTCAACTACGACAAAATTCTTAATTTGCTTTAATTTGCCGACTTATAGTGAACCAACAAATGGGTTAGCGAATGTGAATAGAAGTGCGATTACGATACCGATCATTGGGATCGCATCAAGCAGACCAGCGATGATGAACATCTTAACCTGCAGCATAGGAGCCATTTCTGGTTGACGTGCTGCGCCTTCTAGGAATTTACCACCAAGAATTGCGAAACCAATCGCAGTACCAAGAGAAGCAAGACCGACGATGATACCTACGGCAATTGCTGAAAAGCTCAGTAAAGTTTCCATTACTATCTCCAATTTATAGTTGTTGGCTTATGTGCCGAAAAAACTTTAAAAAAATTACATTTATTAGTGATCAGCGTCTTCATGTGCCATCGACAGATATACGATAGTCAGCATCATGAATACAAACGCTTGGATACAAATAACCAGAATATGGAAGATTGCCCAAGGAAGAGCACCCAACCATTGTAGCCACCACGGTAGCAATGCAGCGATAAGAATAAATACAACCTCACCTGCGAACATGTTACCGAATAGACGCATGCCAAGTGACAGAGGTTTCGCCAGCAGCGATACCACTTCAAGTAGCAGGTTAAACGGAATCATCACAGGGTGATTAAATGGGTGTAAAGCCAACTCTTTCGCAAAACCGCCAATGCCCTTAATTTTGATGCTGTAGTAGATCATCAAAGTAAAGACACCGAGAGCCATTGCCATGGTGATATTCACATCAGCAGAAGGAACCACTTTCAAATAAGGGATGCCTAGCCAATGCTCTGCCGGATAAGGTAAGAAATCAATTGGAACCAGGTCCATGATGTTCATTAACAGTACCCAACAAAAGATAGTCAGTGCCAGAGGGGCAATCAATGGGTTGCGTCCATGAAAGGTTTCTTTGACGTTGTCTGCGACAAATTCCACCATCATTTCAACAGCACACTGGAGCTTACCCGGCACACCTGTCGTTGCTTTCTTTGCTACAGAGCGGAATACCCAAAGGAATAACATCCCTGTAAACACAGAAAAAAACAGGCTATCGATATGTACGTTCCAGAAACTGGTCTCCTCCGCTACCAGACCTAACTTATAAAGAGAAAGGTTGGTAAGGTGGTGATCAATGTATCCGGTCGATGTAAGCGCTTCACCATGCGCAGCCATAACTCAATCCTATTTTTTGTTGTTAATAAAAAACGCTGGCAAAAAGATATTAATACCCAATGCCAACAAATAGGTTGTCTTTAATGGAACAAGTTCCACTTTCATATACATGTAGGCAGCAGAAAAAAGGATGACTGTAATAAGAATTTTTAATGTTTCACCCGTGTAGAACGAAACCGTTACAGCTCTTGCTGCCCGGGCTCCGCTAAACATAAAGGCGAACAGCGCGAAAACCGCATTGGCAATAACAAAAATGCCACCACCGATTAACGCAGAAATTCCCCAGTCAGCATTCACGGCCAAAGCCATTCCTGCTGCTACTAATATAACCACGCCAGATTGAATCAATAACAATCGCTTTGCAAGCGCTCGTCCTGGTCTAGCCAGCGCAGCTACCATGTATTCTTACCTCTGTTTTTCTTCCAACATCACGCAGTATCGTTGCGCATGGAAATAGGCGAAAATTATAGAGTCAGTAACCTTCAATGCAATAAAAATGCAGCATTAGATGATATTTTTGTTTACAACCCTACAACTTTCACATTATTTAGCCTTACACTGCTGTACTTACTGGTTACTTTCCAGCAAAGCAATCAATTGCTCTAACTTGTTAGGATCGTCAAAAGTAATGGTCATCTTGGACGTACCTTTTGCCGATCTTACCAATGTCACATTCGAGCCAATTCTCTGAGTAAGGCGTTCTGAAATCGCTACCGCTTCCTGATCCGGAGCCTTTTCCTGTTCTTCTTTCTTTGGTGCCAGGAATTTCTTTACGTAACTCTCGGCCTGACGAACTGTCATCTGCTTTTTAGCAATAACATTCGCCAGTTCAGCCTGCTCGCCGTTCTCAACGGCAAGAAGTGTTCTTGCATGTCCCATCTCAAGCTGTTTCTGCTCAACAAGGCGCTTCACTTCATCTTCCAGCTGGTTCAGTCTGAGAAGATTGGTTACTGTCGTTCTCGACTTACCAATCACATCTGCAACCTGCTGATGAGTCAGTTCAAACTCTTCCTGCAGACGCTCCAGTGCCTGAGCTTCTTCAATTACATTCAGATCTTCTCGCTGAATGTTTTCTATCAGGGCCATCGCAATAGCGGCGTTATCCTGAACATTTTTTACAACACAGGGAACCTGACGCAGTCCAGCCTGTTTTGCAGCGCGCCAGCGTCTTTCACCGGCAATAATCTCATAGCTGTTTTCCGCTATGGTTCTTACAATAATCGGCTGAATGATTCCCTGAGACTGAATTGAAGCGGATAGCTCTTCGAGCGCTTCCGGTGACATCTCTTTACGAGGCTGATAGATACCAGGCTTAAGCTGGTTTACAGGAATATCTGCCAACTCACCGTCAGCAGATAAAGATTGACTGTGAGAAGCGACTTGTTGCTTCTCTCTGGCAATAGAACTGGTTGCCAGTAGCGCGTCCAGGCCTTTTCCTAAACCACGTTTTGACATCTGTTATAATTTCCTTACATATTATGCGGGTACTTCTTCGCGACGAAGCATTTCCCCTGCTAAAGCTAAATAAGCTTTGGCTCCTGCTGAATGTTTGTCGTAATACATAGCGGGTCTGCCATGACTTGGAGCTTCGGCAAGTCGCACGTTTCGAGGAATAACAGTTCTGTAAACCTTATCACCAAAGTGCTTCTTGAGTTGATCTGATACCTCGTTTGATAAGCGGTTACGCGGATCAAACATAGTTCTCAGCAGTCCTTCAATCTTCAAGTTCTCATTCACCACTGCAGCCAGTTTACTGATGGTATCCATCAGAGCGGTTAATCCTTCCAGTGCAAAGTACTCACACTGCATAGGAACCAGCACTGAATCTGCTGCGGCCATGGCATTGATTGTAAGTAGGTTTAGAGCCGGGGGACAATCTATAAAGATGAAATCATAGTTATCGCGAACCATGGCTAAAGCATTTTTCAGCCTGACTTCACGTGCAAACACTTCCATCAATTTGATTTCTGCAGCGGTAACATCTCCGTTTGCCGCAACAAGGTCATAGCCACCTGTTGTCTTACGGCAAACCACCTCATCAAACGGAGTATCTTCCACTAACAAATCATAAGCTGTTGCGTCGATTTGATATTTGTCGACACCGCTAGCCATTGTAGCATTCCCCTGAGGGTCGAGGTCGATAACCAGAACTTTACGTTTTGTCGCTGCCATTGATGCAGCCAGATTCACACAAGTGGTGGTTTTACCTACACCACCTTTCTGGTTAGCAATTGCTATGATTCTTCCCACATTAACCTCTCAACAAATCCTTAAGCGCTTAAGATTACTAGATGTCTTTCACCTTCTAACTCAGGAACTTCCAAAGCTTTGATTTCGATCACATTACACCAATTAGGCAGAAGCGCAACTTCTTGCTCCGAATACTGACCCTTGAGAGCCAGAAATTTGCCAGTTGTCTCTTTTGGGAGATGGCGGCACCACTCCACCATGTCCGTCATGGAAGCAAAGGCACGGCTTAGAACCGCATCAAACTTCTCTTCGGGCTGATACTCTTCAACGCGGCTCTGTACCGGAGTCACGTTGTCGATTTTCAGTTCATGCAGAACCTGTTTAATAAAACGGATTCTTTTTCCCAGACTGTCTAAAAGGACAAACTCACAGTCCGGATTCATAATTGCCAGCGGTATTCCGGGTAACCCGGGCCCGGTTCCCACATCAATAAAACGTTTCCCGTTCAGGTGCGGGCTGACAACTAGGCTATCAAGAATATGTTTCACTAACATATCCATAGGATCTCGAACAGAGGTCAGGTTGTAAGCCTTATTCCACTTGTGAAGCAGTTCAACGTAACCAACCAGTTCCTCACGCTGCTTCTCACTCACCTCAAGATCGGTTTTCTCGATCAGCGAATCCAGTTTTGCTCTAAGCTGACTCATTATTCTTCACCCTTTTTTAGCAGGCCCTGCTTCTTCAGATAAACCAGAACGATAGAAATAGCCGCCGGGGTAATACCTGAAATACGGGATGCAACTCCAATGGTTTCCGGCTTAGCATCTTTCAGCTTGGCCACAACCTCGTTTGAAAGCCCCTGAACCGTGTCGTAATCAAAGTCAGCCGGAATCTTAGTATTTTCATGGCGAAGGTTTTTCTCGATTTCACCTTTCTGGCGCTCGATATAACCTTCATATTTAACCTGAATTTCCACCTGCTCAGCAGCCTGCTCATCGTCAAGTGCCGGAGCAAAAGCTTCAAGAGAAGTCAGTTGCTCATAAGAAACTTCCGGTCTGCGCAGCAGATCTTCACCACTTGCTTCGCGGGACATTGGCGTCTTAAGCAACGCATTAAGTGCTTCAACACCTTCAGATTTAGGATTCATCCAGGTCTCTTTCAGACGCTGACGCTCCTTCTCCATATTTTCAACTTTTTCGTTGAAACGGGCCCAGCGAACATCGTCAACCAGACCAAGCTCACGTCCCTTTTCAGTCAGACGAAGATCAGCGTTGTCTTCACGCAAAAGCAGACGGTATTCGGCACGGGAAGTAAACATACGGTATGGTTCTTTGGTGCCCATGGTCGACAGATCGTCAATCAGTACGCCCATATAAGCCTCATCCCGTCTCGGGCTCCAGCCCTCTTTCTCCTGAGCATAAAGCCCGGCATTCAGACCGGCCATCAGGCCCTGAGCGGCCGCTTCTTCATAACCTGTGGTGCCGTTAATCTGACCGGCAAAGAACAGGCCGTTAATGTACTTATTTTCATAGGTTTTCTTCAGATCTCTCGGATCAAAGAAATCATACTCAATGGCATAACCCGGGCGCACGATATGCGCATTTTCAAAGCCTTTCATTGAGCGGACAATCTGAACCTGCACATCAAACGGCAGACTGGTAGAGATACCGTTTGGATAGAGTTCATTGGTTGTCAGGCCTTCAGGTTCAATAAATATCTGATGGCTGTTTTTATCCGCAAAGCGCATCACCTTGTCTTCGATAGAAGGACAGTAACGCGGTCCGATACCTTCAATCACACCGGCGTACATAGGACTGCGATCCAGGTTTGAACGGATCACATCGTGTGTCTGCTCATTGGTATGAGTGATGTAGCAAGGGATCTGACGCGGATGCTGCGTTCGGTTCCCCAGGAAAGAAAATACCGGTGTCGGATCATCACCGTGCTGCGCTTCAAGAACAGAGAAATCAACGGTATTGGCATCGATTCGTGGAGGGGTGCCCGTCTTCAGACGATCAACCCGTAACGGAAGCTCTCTTAAACGATCCGCCAGTGCGATCGAAGGTGGATCGCCTGCGCGGCCTCCTGAGGAGCTTTCCATACCAATATGAATCTTACCCCCAAGGAAGGTGCCAACGGTCAGTACAACGGCTTTGGCGTGGAATTTAAGGCCCATCTGAGTAACAACACCAAGGACACGATCGCCTTCAACAATAAGATCATCGGCCGGCTGCTGGAATAAAGTAAGGTTTGGGGTATTTTCCAGTACATAACGAACCTCAGCTTTATACAAGGCTCTGTCTGCCTGAGCGCGAGTCGCCCGAACAGCTGGACCTTTTGAAGCGTTAAGAGTACGGAATTGAATACCAGACTTATCAATCGCCTGTGCCATCAGGCCACCTAAAGCATCAACTTCTTTTACCAGGTGACCTTTCCCTATACCACCGATAGCCGGATTACAGGACATCTGCCCCAGTGTATCGATATTGTGGGTAAGCAACAGAGTTTTTTGTCCTGTTCGTGCAGCTGCCAGTGCGGCTTCCGTTCCGGCATGTCCGCCACCAACAACGATGACATCAAACGTTTCATGATAAAGCATGGACTAACCTTAGATAATTAATGAGAGCCTGTTTGAATTTCTGACAGGCCCGAAACAAATGGGAAATAAAAAGGAGCGACATTTTACCCGTTTTGTCTGACGGATAAAATCGATTTCAAAACTTTTTGGATCTGAAGAAGAGAGATTAAAATATTTATGATCTATATATAGATCTTTTATTTGATCTATTATTAGGCAAGCCGGATCTTGTGAGTAAGTGAAAAATGATCAATAGGATCAAGCTACTTACGCAGATCATTTTTTGTGATCATACTTTGATCTTGATCTGGAATAGCTGGGATCAAAACGCTTAGTTATCAACAGAGCGAGAGATGTATAAAAGTTATTATCTGGATAACTATAGGTTGATCACTGGAAATTATTGATTTTATCCACAGCGGATCATTTCATTAAATAATAAGTTTTCGTGGTTTTGATACTCAAGTTATCCACAAAAGATGATTTACATAGGGATAACCGCTCCCTATGTAAAAGGTTTGTTATAAGTTTTTAAGCTGTTCCGACAACCACTCTTCTGCCGGATCTTCAGGGACCGGGTTTTCAACAACATCAATACAGAAGCAGTCTGCAACAGGTGTTGCCCCTATATCACTCAGCAAATTGTAGGCATGTTTACCAGCGGAGCAGAAGGTGTCATAGCTGGAGTCACCAATTGCAATAACGGCAAATTTAACATCTGTCATCTTAGGCGGGGCTGATTGCAGGCTGTTTATAAATGGTTGGATATTTTCCGGATAATCGCCGGCACCATGTGTAGAAGTGATGATCAGCCAGGTTCCGCTGGTGGGAATCTCATCTAAAGCCGGATTATTGTGGATCTCAGTCTGGTATCCGTTTTCTTTCAGAATATCGCTAAGATGATCGCCGACGTACTCGGCTCCGCCCAGTGTGCTTCCGGTGATAATTTGGATCATATTGAATTCCCTATGAGGTTATCTTCGCTTCAAAAGGTTAGTATGCATGGGTTTAGAGCCCGGATCAAAAAAGAGGAGCGGATGCTCCTCTTAGATATAGCGGAAAGGCTAGGTTGTTATTTTCCGATACAGAATGAAGAGAATATTCTTCCCAGCAGATCGTCTGAACTGAACTCACCGGTAATCTCATTCAGGTGTTGCTGTGCGATACGAAGCTCTTCAGCAAGAATCTCACCTGCCATAAAGCCTTCAAGCTGCTGCTGGCCTATATCCAGGTGCTCAGCCGCTTTTTCCAGGGCATCAAGGTGGCGTCTGCGGGCCATAAAGCCGCCTTCACTGTTGCCTGAGAAGCCCATACATTCTTTCAGGTGGTTACGCAGTGCATCCACACCTTCGCCGGTTTTGGCTGAAAGACGGATAAGAGTAGGGGAGTTAACATGACAGATACCCAGATCCTCTTGGGTTTGATCGGCTTTGTTGCGGATAACTGTCATGCCGATATCTTCCGGCAGGCGATCAATAAAGTCCGGCCAGATATCCTTTGGATCTGTGGCATCTGTGGTGGTGCCATCCACCATAAACAGTACCCGGTCAGCCTGAGCTATTTCATCCCATGCGCGGTCAATACCGATCTTTTCCACTTCATCAGAAGCATCCCGCAGACCGGCAGTGTCGATAATATGCAGTGGCATACCGTCAATATGAATATGCTCACGCAACACATCTCGCGTTGTACCGGCAATATCGGTAACAATGGCAGAGTCTTTACCAGACAGGGCATTAAGCAGGCTGGACTTACCGGCATTCGGACGTCCGGCAATTACCACCTTCATACCTTCACGCATAATCGCGCCCTGGTTGGCCTCTTTCCGCACTGCTTCCAGGTTATCAATAATGGTTTGTAAGTCACCACTCACTTTGCCGCCGGAAAGAAAGTCGATCTCCTCCTCCGGAAAATCAATGGCTGCCTCAACATAGATTCGCAGATGGATCAGAGATTCCACCAGCGTATTAATTCGCTTGGAGAACTGTCCCTGAAGCGACTGAAGTGCTGACTTTGCTGCCTCCTCTGAACTGGCATCAATAAGGTCGGCAATGGCTTCTGCCTGAGTCAGATCCATCTTATCGTTAAGGAAAGCTCTTTCTGAGAACTCACCGGGACGAGCCGGACGAACTCCTGAGATTTCCAGAATACGCTTAATCAGCATATCCATAACAACCGGGCCACCGTGACCCTGAAGTTCCAGTACATCCTCACCGGTAAAAGAGTTTGGATTAGGGAAGAACAGCGCAATGCCCTGATCCAGTTCTATGCCATCCGAAGTTTTAAACGGCAGATATTCTGCATAACGGGGTTTCAGTTTCTTACCGGTAACTTCCTGTGCTACCTGCTCAGCCAGAGGGCCTGAAACTCGAATAATACCTACACCACCACGACCGGGTGCAGTAGCCTGAGCAACAATAGTATCTGTAGTCATTTTTTTTACCGAATTGGTTAGGGTGAAGGGAGGTGTGTTTGTTTAGCAAGTGTTCAAAGCAGGGATGCTTTGTCCAAGCCTCCATGGACGGATTCACGGCGTCTTGCTAAACAAATTCACCTTCCTTCACCCGGGATAGGTTCAAACTAGCCAAATTGTAATCAGCTAAAAACAAAAAGGCGACCTTTTGGCCGCCTTTCTCAGATTATTTCAAATCTTACTTCTTCGAATGCAAGCCTTTCTTCTCAAGGTTGCGGTAGATCAGCGTCTGCTGAATCAGAGTCACAATGTTCGATACCAGCCAGTAAAGAACCAGACCTGACGGGAAGAACAGGAAGAAGAAAGTAAACATAACCGGCATAAAGGTCATGATCTTCTGCTGCATTGGATCCGTTACCGTCGACGGGCTCATCTTCTGGATCATAAACATACTTGCACCCATCAGAATTGGCAGGATGTAGTATGGGTCCTGAGCTGAAAGGTCAGTAATCCAGCCGAAGAACGGAGAGTGACGAAGCTCAACAGATTCCATCAGAGACCAGTATAGCGCGATGAAGATAGGCATCTGCAGGAAGATAGGTAAACAACCACCAAGCGGGTTCACTTTCTCTTTCTTATACAGTTCCATCATTTCCTGGCTCATACGCTGACGGTCATCACCGATGCGTTCACGCATTGCAGTCAGCTTAGGCTGAAGCATACGCATCTTAGCCATAGAGGTGTACTGAGCTTTTGTCAGCGGGTACATAGCACCACGAACAACAAAAGTCAGGATCATGATAGCCACACCCCAGTTAACCACAACGCCCTGAATCATAGACAGCAGCCAGTGAAGAGGCTTAGCGATAAACCATAACCAGCCGTAGTCAACTACAAGGTCAAGGTTTGGCGCAACCTGAGACATAGCATCCTGAAGCTTAGGACCAACCCAAAGCGTTGCTTCAAACTTAGCAGAGTTACCTGAAGCAATCGTCTTGTTCGGCATACGGATACCGATATCAGCCATGTTGCCGATAACACGAGAGTAAAGGTTTGAACCTGGTTCGTTACGAGGAATCCATGCTGTTGCGAAGTAGTGCTCAAGCATAGCAACCCAGCCTTCACCTTCAGGAAGGTTCAGAGAAAGGTTACGGTCCTGCATATCATCAAAGCTGTACTTCTTGTAACGGGTATCATGCGTTGAGTATGCACCGCCACGGTAAGTCGGCATTGTCAGGCTGCCACCGGCATCCTGGACATTCTGACGCAGGTGAGTATACATACCAAAGGTCGCATTGTTGCCAGAGTTGTTAACAACATCAAAGTCAACATTCACAGCGTAATCGCCGCGCTTCAGGATGAAGGTTTTAGTGTACTCAATACCGTTCGCTGTATAAGTCAGAGGAACACGGATTTCGTCCTGGCCCTCTGCCAAAGTGAAGCTATCAGAAGAAACAGAATAATTAGGACGGCTGTTGCTGCTCAGGTCGATACCCTGAGGGCCAACCAGACCACTTTGTGCAATATAAGTGTTGCCCTGACCATTTTTCAGAATCTGGAATGCTTCTTCAGACTCGAAATCTTTGTCATAGTCATTCAGGTAAGCTGAAACAACATCACCACCAAATGTGTCGATTGACAGAGTCAAAACATCGGTTGTTACTGTAACCAGTTTCGCAGCTTCCGCTTGTTGAGGAACAGGATCCATTCCTTCATCAATGGTTGAAGCAGGCAGGCTAGTGCCGTTTTGTGTCTGTACTACTTGTTGCTGTGGTGCCGGGTTCTTTTCTACCTGCCACTGTTGGTACAGCAGGAAAGAAACCGCAGCCAGGGCAATAAGCAGGATATTACGTTGAGAATCCATTGTTATTTATCTCTGTCTGTTTCTTCTATTGGTGGAACGGGGTCATATCCCCCTTCATTCAAAGGGTGGCATTTTAATAGACGTTTGCCTGATAACCAACACCCTTTTACAAATCCGTGCATTTTTATTGCTTCAATAGCATAAGTCGAGCATGTCGGTGTAAAGCGGCAGCGCGGACCTATAAGCGGACTGATAATCCACTTATACAGGTAAATGAGACCGATAGCTAGCCACGAGAAGGGCGAGAAAGGCGACGCCATAACTTATCAAATAACTTAAACATTTCTTCATTGCTCAAATTTTGAGCGCTCTTTTTCGCAATGACAACAAAATCTTTATTTGGAAGTTCGTGTTGCTTTGTTCTGAAACTTTCGCGTGCAAGACGTTTAAAGCGGTTGCGACCGACAGCGGTTTTAATCTGCTTTTTAGGTACTGCTAATCCCAGACGAGGATGAGAAAGAGAGTTATTTCGGGCAATGATGGTGAAATGGGGGGAGCCTGCACTGTGTGCTTGCTGGAATACATTTTTATAATGCTCGGGAGTTAACAAGCGTAACTCCCGATTGAACGCGTACTTAGTCAAAATAATCGCGAATTATTTTGATAGGCGCTTACGGCCTTTAGCACGACGTGCATTAATTACTTTACGACCGTTCTTAGTAGCCATACGAGCACGGAAGCCGTGAGTACGCTTGCGCTTTAGAACTGAAGGTTGAAAAGTGCGTTTCATGGTAATTACCTTTACTGATCAGTAGTTTATAGGTTTTTGTTAAACCCGGCGTGGGATTTTACATCCGACGCCTCTCAACAAAGAGGCGGAATTGTAATCACAGAGCCATATAGAGTCAATGATTATTCGCCTCTTAGAGCCGATTAATTCCGGTTGGCGGATTATACGTTTTGTGAACTAAATCTCAAGGATCTTTTTGCTGATCGGGGTGTGAATAGATCTTTAAGTTTTTTCCACAGTCTGTGTATTAAATTCACTATTCTCCGTTATTTATAGGCTTTACAGGATCCTCTTGTTGTGGATGAGCAAAAATAACTTGTGGAGTTCTCTGTGTAATATTTTTTCAGTTAGTCATAAAGAATGCCCGGTTAGTTGCTCTTTTTCTGAGCACTTTTGGTTTTGGGAGGTAAATTAAAGCTAAAAGCTACTGTGTATGAAAAAAACCGGCTTTCTCAGAAAAAATACAAAATACATTCAGCTTGGGGATAACTCCTGAAGATCCCGTTTTTGTTAGTGATCGTGTGGATTTTCTTGGGGAAAAATGTGTGGATCCAAGGTATATAACGTGAGAATTTGTGAATAACTTGGATCTTATTCACTGGATCAGCGATCTTTTGCTAGAGATCTTCTCCCTCAAGGAGTAGAATCGGTTCCCTTATCCAAGTTTAATAATAATAAGTGGGGTCGTC